>NZ_DATCHP010000068.1:0-64888 GCF_036508315.1 Acetobacterium sp.
ATTAATATTTCTGTTCGGGTATCAACCGAAGAGGTTGCTTCATCTAAAATCAATACCTTGGGATCTGCAATAATGGTTCTGGCGATGGCCAGCAATTGACACTCTCCTTCGGACAAGGTTGTAAAATCGCCGCCAATACGAGTTTCATAGCCTAATGGGAGCTTCCTGATGAATTCATCACACTGAGCTTTCTGCGCTGCCAATATGACTTCTGCCCGGGTCGCATCGCTTTTTCCGTATCCTATATTTTCTTCAATGGTTCCATCGAAAAGCCAGGTGTCCTGAAGCACCATGCCAAAGGCACTCCTTAAATTTTGCCGCATGAGATTTTTATTGTTTTTCCCTTCAATGAGTATGCTGCCGTGGTTAATCTCATAAAAACGCATGAGTAAATTAACCAGGGTTGTTTTTCCAGCGCCGCTTGGTCCTACCACTGCTAAAATTTCTCCTGGTTTGGCCTTTAAAGACACGTCATGAAACAATATTCGTTCTGGACTATATCCAAATTCCACATTTTTAAATTCAATGCTTCCTTTGGCATTGTCAACGTCTAAAATTTCGGTTGCAACATCTTCTTTTTCTTCTTCCCGATCCAGCAGTTCAAAAATTCTTTCTGCTGCTGCCGCTCCGGCCTGGATGAAATTTAAATTATTGGATATCAGGGCGATGGGACTCGCGATATTGTTCGCATAGATCAGAAACGCCTGAATCCCACCGATGGTCAGACTCCCTGTGATGACAAAAATACCGCCAATCACACATATACCAATATAGGCTAAATTATTGATTAATTTCATGAGCGGGGATGTAAGTCCGGAATAAAATCGTGAACTTAAATAGGATTTAAAAAATCGCTGATTGATATCATCGAATTTTTCCGCCGCTTTTGCTTCATTATTAAAAGATTTCACGATTAAATGTCCATCGTAAACTTCTTCGATGAGACCATTTAAGGAGCCTAATTCCTTTTGCTGTCTTCTGAATAAAACCTGGGTTTTTTTAGTAATTATTTTCATTACATAATAAGATAATGGAATGGCGATGAAAAAAATCAGACTCAATTGAATGTTTAAAACAAACATCATTACCAGGATTCCGATAATGGTTGTACCCTGAACAAGAATCTGCGTGACGTTACCCTGGAGCGCTCCCGCCAGGGTTGTTGCATCATTGGTGACTCTGGACAGAAGATCCCCTCTTTCACTTTGGTCAAGGACATTGAGGGTTAGTTTATTCAATTTTTTCTGGATATCTTCCCGCAATCGTTTGATCACCAGCTGTGAAAGATAGGTGGTTCTGATGGTGACATAATAGGCAAACCCGGCACTCAAAATATAAAGCCCTGCCAACAGAATTAATTGCTGCCCAATATAAATAAAATCGATAGTCGTTTTTTGCGTGATACTGTTGGCAATGCTATCCGTCACATCTTTCGTCACAATCGGAGCAAAAATCGTAAATACGGTGCTGGCAACCAAAGCAATGGCAATGAAAATGGCCACATGTTTTTTATCCTTAAGATAGTGTTGTAAACGCTTACCGACTGATGAAAAACTATACTTGTGTTTTGTTTTTTGCTGTGCTTTCATAGTGATTCCTCTCTCCCATCATTGTATGATTGGGATTTCAGAATTTCCTGATAAATGAAACAATTTTTAGCCAAATCCTCATGTTTTCCCTGCCCCACAATGGAACCATTATCTAAAACCAGAATACGATCGGCATTTTTAATGGTACTGATACGCTGGGCAACGATTAGAACTGTTTTATCTTCAAATTTTTCTTTGATCCCTTTTCTGACCAGGGAATCCGTTTTAAAATCCAGTGCCGAAAAGCAATCATCAAAAATAGTAATGGGGGCTTTTTTTACGGCAGCACGGGCAATACTAAGCCGTTGACGCTGTCCTCCGGAAAGGTCGCTTCCCCCTTGAGAAATCGTACTCATGATCTGGTTTTCTCTTTCATTGACAAAATCGGTGGCCTGGGCAAGATTCAGGGCTTCCATGACCTCGTCATTTGATGCATTCTCATTGCCTGTTTTCACATTATCACTAATGGTTCCACTGAATAAAATCGATTCCTGAGGAGAATACGCAATCACACTTCTTAAATCATGTTGGGTGCAATCTCTGATATCAATGCCGTCAATGGTAATTTTGCCTTCACTGACTTCATATAAACGCATAATCATGTTGACCAGGGTTGATTTTCCCGACCCGGTAGCTCCTACGATGGCTGTTATTTTTCCCGGTTCCGCCACAAAATTCAAATGATCCAGGACATTTATTTCTGCACCTTTGTATCCAAATGAAACATCATTAAATTCAATCCGACCTTTAATGTTTTTAAGGGCGACAGGATTCTTTGTATCTTTAATTGAAAAGTCGCTGTCCAGTACTTCTTTAATCCGGACTGCCGATACCGCTGCCTGGGGGTAAGCCATAAAAAGCACAGATACTAAACTTAGGGATGACATGAACAATAACACATATTGAATGAAAACCATTAACCCCCCAAGACTGACAATCTGTTGCTGAACTTCCTGGGAACCGAGCCATAAAATGAGAACCATGGTCAGATTCATCATTAATTGCATCAGGGGAGCAAAAAACGCCACCGCATAATTTGCTTTTAAAGCTGTATCCATTCCTTCCTGATTGGCTTGACCAAATTTCTCTGTTTCATAGTCCTGCCGGTTAAACGCACGAATTGTTCGAACCCCGGTTAATTTCTCTTTGATGAGCAGATTGAGTCGATCTACTTTTCGCTGCATAGTTTTAAACAAAGGCATACTTCTGGATGTTGTGATGACAATGATGCCGGTTGTTAAAGCAAATGACGCCAATAATACCAGGGTTAAGGTTACGTTTTCTCGAAAGGCCATAATCAGAGCCCCAATGCCGGTAATGGGAATGAGTAATAATGACCGCAGCCCGTTAATCACAACAAATTGTATTTGTGTGGCATCGGTAGTAGACCGCGTAAGAAGGGTAGCCGCACCAAAATGATTGAAATCTGTTTGGGAGAAGTTTTTCACTTTATCAAACACATCGGCCCGAAGACGGCTGGTAAAAGATGCCGTCACATAGGCCGAATAGTAACTGGATGCTACCATACAAACTGCTGCAACCAGTGAAACCCCGAGCATCAAGGCCCCGCTTTTTAAAATATAGGGTGTATCCCCTTTTGAAACCCCATTTTCAATGATATCACCCATCATGTTGGGAAGATACAACTGACAGGCGGCCTGGCTTAAAACAAAAACAAAGACCAGTATCATCTGGATTCGGTAGTCCTTTAAATACCGTATGAGTAAACTAACCATTCTTTATTACTCCTTATCTACTAATGCAAAGAAGAAATTCTCTTTAACCAGTGTGTCAATCACCCGTACAGGTTTTAACTGATTCCCGGAAATCCCCCGCATGATCATTAAATCTCGATACAATGCATAGGTTTCTTCTTGTACAAATGTTATGTCGGATGGGCTTAGCACTCCGCCTTTAATCTTTGATCCGATAGATGGGTTGGCAATATTCAATTTTTCTCCGATGATTTTTCGGTATTCATCGTGTTTGTCCTTAGCTATATGTTTCTCTGTTTCCATAATAATAACATATCGACCTGGTGATACAATCGTATCTGCATAGACACTGTAGTCCACCAGTTCGCATTTCACTTCTTTTGCAAATTCTCTGACTGACCAGGAGATGCATTCTTCAGTGGTTTTTTCTCCGGCGATGCTTACCATCTGATTTAATCGATAGACAAACTGTATTTTAGGACATTTTTGATACCATCCCACAACACGAACCACATCTTTAATCCGATATCGGTAAAACCCTGAGGTGTTTGTGATAACAATTTCATAATCCTTCCCTGTTTCAAGCTGATCCAATGTGAGTGTTTCATTTGACTCTTCATCCTGATCCACTGGAATAAACTCGTAAAACGCACTATCAGGGATTAAAACAAATTCCTGAGATTCCATACCATTGCAAATGGCCATGATGGACTCCGATGCCGCATAAACGCTGAAATAAATGGGAATGTCCCCAAGATAGTGTCGCATTTTATCGGTGTAGACTGAAAATCCACCGCTTCCAATGGCATGAACAAAAGCAAATTCAGGCCAGATCCTTTTAATTATTGGATTGGAAAATCCTTTTTTGAATTCCGCTCTTAATTCTGCTGCTCTTTTTGGGTCTGGCTTAATTCTAGCTAATAATTGTGCTCTTACATCTTCGGGTATTTTTATTTCAGGGTTAATGGTTCCATGCTCTATATCATCAACAATCATTTCCCAATTCATTTCCAGATATTTCATGAGATCTGAAACACCCGTCATAAAAGCCGAAACAATAAAAGAAAGCGATTTATCCATCAACGCGAACCTCAGATGGACATACTTCGATTCCATTATTTCTGCGGGAAACACCACTTCTTTAGGCGATGTAAACATCAGAAATAATAAATTCTTAATGCTGTATACCCCTCTTCCTGAAATTGAACCGGCAAAAAGTCCATTGGGAAGGTTTTCAAATTTAACTTCCATCAAGTTTAATCCCCGGCCTTTTTTCCACTTTTTCCCAAGCGCACGACTGATAACAGCAAAACTGAACTGGCTTCCATATTCACTATAAAGCTTAACCGTGTCTGCTGATACGGGAATTTTTTTAGGATTATCAACACTTCCCGAAGTCAGTGCATAGTGAATAATCGGGTCATTGGTGATGAGACCTTTTTCGCCTTCAATCATCCGTTCAATATAAGAAGCATAATCGTCATAGATTGAAAACGGAACATTTTTTTTGTATTCTTCAATGGTCGTGATTTCATCAAAGTGATATTTCTTTCCATACTCTGTGCTGGCATTTTTTGTTATCAAATCCAGCATTAATTACTTGTTAATCTCCGGGGCATTTTTCGTTAATTCATCAAATATTTTTATTTTCTGATATCCCTTTTTAACATTAAGAGAATAGACAAGTTTTGGAATTATTTTAATCATGAATTTTCTTCCTTTATCCAATTGATTATATTTTCTTTTTCCGGATAGTTATCTACCATTATTTTCAGCTTTGTCTGATTTACATTTTTTCCGGCCATAATGGAACGTGTAAATAAGGAATCTCGATACCCTTGCTTCATAATGATGATCTCCAGGGGTGCAAATTGTTTTAACCGGCGATTCTCTTGATAAACGCTGTTCTCTGACCTTAAACGGTTTTCCAATGCTGTTCTAAATAACTCCCCTGAAATTTCCCGGGAAAGGAGTTCAATAATAAACACCAGCTTTTTTTCTTTTTTATCTGTGAGCATCTGAACAAAACGAATTTCCTCATTTTGTTCCTCAGTTATCTTCTGAATCACTGCATCCATTTCGTATGCCATCAGTTCCAGATTATCCAGTTGCAGGCGTTCCGAGGATTTTGAAATGAACACAATCCTCGGGGACTGGTCTTCCATTTCTTCAACATATACAATATCTTTCATGTTATAACGGTATAATCCTGAATAGGAAGTAATAATGAGTTCATAATACTCTCCCTGTTTTAATTCATGGGCTTGAAGAGTATTTTCATTTCCCTGCGGCAAAAATTCAAAGAAGTATCCGAACAAAGCTAAAAACCCGGCTGGATCATTGGGTTTTGTGGGAATATTAAATTTTCCTTCACTGGCGCCGTAACCCCATTCTAAAAATTTTACCCACTCCGGCAAACGCATCTTTATGTCTTTAACGATTCTTTGTGCACTTGCTGACATCCAGCAGGAGACCACTGAAAAGTTGGGCCAAATGCTTGGAATATCCAGTTGATGATGTTTTTCGAAAATTTCTCTCAGTTCCTGAGCGCGTTGGGGATCCGGTTTGAGCCGATGGTTTAAGCTTTCTCTTAAACCATCGGGAATTAAAACCGTTGAACTGATTTGCCCACAATTAATATCTTCCAACAAATCATCTTTAAACGTATTCATTTTATTAAGAAGAATATTAAAATGGGCGATATTACTGCATACTACCGCCGCTAACTGCTTTTCTTTAAGGGTAAATAAAATGGTCAGATAATCGGTGGCTTCATTGCTGAGATTCTTTGCTCCCATTAATTCTATTGGTAAAACCATTTTTTTTTGCATCTCTCCGGGCATATCTTTAGCTGCCTGCCCGGAAGCGGATCCGATGGGAATATTTCCTTGTGTTTTATCGTACTCGTTGGGATTTGTAATCGCTAATATTTTTTTATCCGGAGCAAGAATCTCCGGTGCTAAGGATAACAGTAAAAGGGTACGTATCTCGGAGACGATGGCTTTGACCAATTCACCGTTTTTGCTTTCGGGAATTAACTTTGGAATACCTGACGATCCGCTTGTTGCAATAAAGCTGGCAGTTTTACCCTCAAACAGTACATCTGACGCCCCCATTTTAAGGTCATCAATACTGGATTCATAATCACAGTATTGAGATATTGGCACCTTCTTTTGAAATTCGGCAATGGTTTTCATTTCTGAAAAACCCATTGCCTTACCAAATTCACTTTTTTCCGCATGTTTTAAAATATCCTGAAGCACAACCTTTTGGGTGACTTCAGGATTTTTTTTCATGAAATGGAAGAACTTAATTAATTGCTGCGGGGGCATTTCTTTTAAAATTTCCGGAATGCTTTTTTCATTTTCTCCATTTAATATGTTGAAGTCCTTTTGTGCGAAAATTCTTTCCATATCCAGCCCCTTTATATGATTGTTAAAATTTCGGAAAAACCAGTCATCGTAAATACTTCCTGTATTTCTGGCTTCACATGTTCAATAACCATTTTTCCTTTTAAAGCATTGGCTTTTTTTTGCATCAAAAGCAAAACTCTCAGCCCGGCACTACTGACAAAATCCAGTTTTTCAAAATTTAAGATGATATGAAAGTTTTCTTTGTTGTAATACGCTTCTAATTCTTTTTCCATCTCTGGGGCGGTATTTGTATCTAAACGACCTTCCAAATCAATCACAAGCGTTTCATTTTCTTTTTTTATTTCTATTTTCATTTTTTTCCTCTTTCTCTTAATTTTCCATTGGACAGCCAATGTTTCTTTGTATTCTCAGACTTAAATATGGATTGTTGCAGAAAAATTATTGAACTATTTTGACTCCCTTTTTCAAAAACAGTTAATGGATTAATGCGTTTATCTGTAGCAAAACAGGAAAAAAAAAAGCCCACTGTTTTGATACGTATAATGGAAATAATCAGCATTTTTATTTATAATATCATAGTAATTTCTTCAACGCAATAGTTTAAAATTCGGCATTTTTAAATCAGCAGATGACTTTAAAGCGCTGCTATTATTTTTCTAAATCCATATTCCGATAATGAAAAACAAAAAGCTATTTTTTCTCAACCTCCGGGTATAAAAAATCAATAAAATGACACTGGCTACCAATCAAATGGATATAATAATATAACCTTTGAGATTTAAAACTTTATTTTACAATTTGTTTACATTGTATTTACATTTTCAACTAATTGTGATACAATTTTTACACCTGATTTAAATCAAAAAAGACCACAAAATAAAGAAATGGAAAAGGAAATCATGCAAAAAAAATCAATTATTGCCATTATATTAATCATTCTTATTCTTATTACCGCTATTTTATTTTTCCGAGGCAGTGGCCAACAATCGAATGAAATGAAAACCTATAACGCGGCTGGTACCTACAACGAAAAAGCAACCTATCAGAATGGGAAAATTACTGTTGCCGGTGTAACCATCGAAAATACCACCTTCACTGGAAACGTCCTTGTTGACGAAGCTGTTGGCGAAGGTGCTGTCCATTTTACCAATTGTGATGTTAAAGGCGAGGTCCTGATCAAAGGTGGTGGGGATACCATTTATTTTGATGGCGGATCTTACCAGCGCATCTCCGTTGAGAAAAAAGGCGTAAAGATTGTTTTACTCGGAGATGCTAAAATTGAAACACTGGATGCCAAGGAAGCCTGTATCATTGTTGCTGATGGTAATAGTCAGATTAAAAATATGATCGTTGAAGAAACGGCTGGTCGAACATCAATCACCTCTCAGGATAAGGGGATCATTGAAAATATCCTGGCGAAAGGTCCCGCTGACATTGTTCTTAACACCCCTGCAAAAACAGTTTCCTTTGGTCCGGATGCCGTTGGGTCAACTCTGATCACCAACGCGGTTGTGGATAAGGTACAAACCGAAGCGAAGGTCGATTTAACCTTTAATGCAGATGTCGGAGCATTGCTTATCACTGGTTCAGCAGCAGGGAGCACTGTTACTCTCGGGAATAATGCCACCATTAAAGCCATGGCTACCGATACCAAAGTGGAAATTAGCGGTGAAGGCAGTGTCACCAGTGTTACCACCAATAATGAAGCAAATATTACCGGATCGGTTATTCCCGGTGTTATCACCATTACCCCAAAACCCGTGGTACTCGATCCCACGGGAGGGTATATGGTCTCCACGGCAACCGCTAAAACCGCTAAAACAACAATTTTAGATAACACCGATGCTTTCTGGTCTTCCGAACAGAATTCGGTTGACAATTTTAACGATACCATGACTGTGGAACCACTGAGCAATTCAGTAATTCCTGCTGAAAATACACCAATTTCACCGCTACCCGGGGAACCACTGAGCAATCCGGTAATTCCTGCTGAAAGCGCCCCAATTCCACCCCTGCCTTTAGTACCGGCACTGCCTGGTACCATTGAGGTATCTCAGATATTGGTTGATCCCGTTAAAGCTGATCTGCTGATGGGAACTACCCTGGCTTTAAAAGCAACGGTTCTTCCTGAAAATGCCACGAATAAAAACATTACCTGGGAATCGACCGATACGAAAATCGCAACGGTTGACAATGGTTTAGTAACCCCTGTTTCAAATGGCGATGTGACCATTCGAGCCAGATCTGTTAATGGCCTTACCATTGGATCCTGTAAGATAACGGTGATGACCAATATCACTGCGGTCACCATGATCGATACGTTGGATGCCATCAATAATAACATTGCAAAAACCATTGCTTATAATGCCGATTATAACCTTCCAATCATTGTGATTGCCCAGGGTTTCGGTACCGAAACCCTGCCTTGTTCTGTTAACTGGAACCCAATATCCGCTGATACTAAAAAGGTCGGTGAAACCACTTATATCGGAACATTAACCATGCCGGGGGGCTATGTCAATAACGATTCGATAAAGCCTGAGATTAAGTTAACGGTCAAACCTCAACCGGTGATTACGGTGACATCAACGATGACTTCCCAACGTATCTATCTTAATGGTGATCCTGGTTCACTGAAGGTTGATGCAACGGTTACCGAAGGAAAAACACTGAGTTACCAATGGTCTCAAAAAACAAAGGATTCCCTTGGACATGATATCACTGCCAATATTCCCGGAGCCACTGGTTCAACCTATGATCCACCGGTATCTACCACTGCCGGTACCACTTACTATTATTGTGATATTGCAGCTGAAAATGCAGTCCCAGTGGCGGTATTCCCGGGTACGGTTGTCACCGGTGCCAATGAGGCTATTCCAACCGCTCTTGCGGAATTACCAAAAATAGACACTCAACCCCTGGGTGCCGGCAATATCGCTCCATCATCACCTGTCTCCCTTTCGGTCACAGCAAGCGTATTAAATGGAGGGACCCTTACCTACCAGTGGTTTGAAAACAAAAGCGAAGTAAATGCTGATGGGTTAGCCATTGCCGGGGCAAATGGTCCGAAACTCGACACCAGTGCCAAAGCTGACCTGGGCACCACCTATTATTATGTGGAAATCACAAATACACAAGCCGGTTTTTCGCCGGTAACGTCAGTGAGTCTACCCGTTTCTGTTACCGTTGTTCCCTAAATGAACTTCAAAAAATAAAGGAGTTGCCATCCGATTTACAATCGGATGACAACTCCTTTTCTTTTATCTTTTTGTTTGTAAGTGTCTAACCTTTTTTGGGTAATCCATTCTCATCGAAATACCTGCGTCTAAATAAGAGCGCTGTATTTACCAGCCCGATCATCACCGGCACTTCTACCAACGGACCTATTACTGCAGTAAAAGCAACATCAGAGGCAATCCCAAATACTGCTACAGAAACTGCAATGGCTAGCTCAAAATTGTTGCTGGCTGCCGTAAAAGCCAATGTTACTGTCTGATCATACCTGAAACCCCGGCGATAGGAAATATAAAAACTGGCAAAAAACATAATTGCAAAATATATTAAAAGGGGTATTGCAATTCTTATCACATCCAACGGATTGTTTATAATCTGTTCTCCTTTTGTGATAAACATGATAACGATTGTGTACAGCAGAGCGATTAATGCCAGTGGTGAAATTTTAGGAATAAATACAGTGTCATACCATTCTTTTGTTTTAACCCTTATTAATACAAACCGGGTGATAAAACCTGCTGCAAAAGGAATCCCCAGATATATCAACACACTCTTGGCGACGTCCGACATTGATATGTTGACAACCTGCCCACCCCAGGAAAGCCCCAGCCATTGTGGAATGAGTGTTACAAACAGATAAATGTATGCCGCATATAAAAGTATTTGAAAAATAGAGTTAAGTGCTACCAGAGCAGCTGCATATTCGCAGTCTCCTTTGGCAAGATTATTCCAGACAATAACCATGGCAATACATCGTGCCAGACCGATGATAATCAGTCCAATGGCAAATTCAGGCTTATCCCCAAGAAATATCAGTGCTAGTACAAACATTAAAATTGGCCCGACAACCCAGTTTTGAATAAGCGAAAAACTGAAAACTTTTTTATTCTCTGTTACTTTCCCTATTTCTTCATACTTTACCTTTGCCAGCGGCGGATACATCATAACAATCAGACCAATCGCAATCGGCCAGGATATGGTACCAGTGCTGAGTCCCCCCAGTGATTCTGCAAGGCCGGGAAATAAATAACCTGCCAAAATGCCAACTGCCATGGCAATAAATATCCATAATGTTAAAAACCTGTCTAAAAATGATAACTTCGGTTTTTCTATATTTTCCATTTCAATCCCTTTCTACTTGTTTAATTATTCGTTAATTTGTGAAATTAGATATGAAAATCTTTTTCGCATTTTTTGCAAATGCAATCTTCCTTTTCCCTTGTGATGCCAGTTAAAAAGGCCAGCACTTCATTTGTTTTGTCTTTATTAAGCGTATATCTCATCCATGCACCATCACGAGTAGCATTGACCAGGCCGCTTTTAGACAAAATTTTCATATGATAGCTGAGCGTGGATTGTGATAGTTTGAATTCGTCCAATATATCACATGCACACATTTCTCCACAGGATAACATATCAATAATCTTTAATCGTGTTTCATCTGATATTGCCTTAAATGCCGGAACATAATCAGCATATGATTGATTCATAAGATCACCTCCTTATATATCATAGGCAATTGCGAAATTACCGTGAGCTTCGCTGCCTGTTTACATGAAACAATTTTTCCACTATACGTCGTACAGTTCGTTGAACTGTACGCCTATACGTTACAAAATTGTTTATGAAAACTGGCATCAAAACAATTTACGGTTGTGTTATGAATTTTCCAATTACTTATCTATATGCATCAATGTTATCGATATGATTCATAAATCATATCAGCCATATCGATGTTTGTCAATATAATTATTGCGTTATTTGATTAAGATCGAAACCTCATCAATACTTATGGTTTTACCCAAATAAGCATGGTGAAGGCATTGAAAAACCGGAACTTTTAAAAAGCAGAGCCAAATTTGAGGAAAGACAAAAATAAACCCCTGTAAACCCTTTAAATAAGGGATACAGAGGTTTAACTTATTATTCCATTTCGACAACCAGTTCTCCTGATTGAACGCTCTGGCCTTCTGAAACATAGATTCTTTTAACGATGCCATCTTCATTGGCCACCATTTCTGTTTCCATTTTCATGGCCTCAACAATAACCAAAGTCTGGTTTTTAACCACAGCATCGCCTTCGTTCACAGGTACTTTCAGGACTGTACCCGGAATACCTGATCCGACTTGTTTTTTATTTTTCGGATCTGCCTTAAGCATGGTGGTTTTTTCCTTTGCTGAAAGACTTCGCCGATCCTCAATATGGATTTCCCGACGAAAACCGTCTACCTCAAACATGACTGAACGCATGCCTTCATCATTTGGTAATCCAATGTTCACAAGCTTAATAATGAAACATTTTCCCTCATCCATTTCCACTTCGGAGATTTCGCCTTTTTTAAGGCCATAGAAGAAGTTATGACTTTCCATTCGCATGAAATCTCCGGTTTCCTGAAGAAATTCGACATATTCCCGCATGACCTTTGGATAAAGGGCAACGCTGAGAACTTCACGGTCGTCTAAAATATAATCAAACTCTTCCATGAATTCCGTGCGCAGTCTTTCAAAATCTTCGTCCGGCAGTAAGGTACCTGGCCGAACCGTAATGGGCTCGGTGCCTTTGAGAACGATTTTTTGGAGTTCCGGATCGAATCCTCCTTCAGGCTGACCGATCATTCCCTTGTAAAAATCCACCACAGAATCCGGATATGCCAGTTCCTTGCCCTTAGTCCGGATATTATTCACGGTTAAATCATTTTGAACCATGAAAATGGCTAAATCCCCAACGGTTTTAGAGGATGGCGTTACTTTTACAATATCACCTAACATCAGGTTAGCTTCCATGTATTTATCTTTGACTTCTCTGAACTTATGACCCAGGCCAAAACTTTCCACCTGACCCCGAAGATTTGAGTATTGTCCACCGGGGATTTCATATTTATAAATTTCCGTTGAGCCTGATTTAAGTTCTGATTCAAATTTGCCATACAATTGACGGGTGGTTCCCCAATAATCCGATACTATCTGAATTTCATCTTCACTTAAACCGGTATCTCTTGGTGTATTTTTCAGGGCTGCAACAATGGAATTCAGGGCTGGCTGTGAAGTCAAACCACTGAGACCATTAAATGCCGCATCGGCAATATCAGCTCCTGCCATGCTCCCAAAGAGAACCGTGGCAACACCATTCCCGGTGGTATCATGGGTATGCAGATGAATGGGAATACTCACTTCTTCCTTTAATGCTTTTATGAGTTTGTGGGCTGCTCCAGGTTTTAATAGACCGGACATATCTTTAATCGCTAGAATATGTGCCCCTGTGGTTTCAATTTCACGGGCCATTTTCAGATAATAATCCAGATCATATTTTGTTCGTGATTTATCCAAAATATCACCGGTATAGCACATGCTGACTTCTGCGATCTTGCCGGTTTTTAAAACTTCCTCAATGGAAATTTTCATACCTTCCATCCAGTTAAGGGAATCAAAGATTCGAAAAATATCAATGCCACTTTTTGCGGATTGCTGGACAAAGGCACGAATGACATTGTCAGGATAATTTTTGTATCCGACAGCATTAGCTCCTCGAAGCAGCATCTGGAATAAAATATTGGGGATGCGCTTTCTGAGTTCATCCAAACGACGCCAAGGTGATTCCTTCAGGAATCGGTAGGAAACATCGAAGGTTGCCCCTCCCCACATTTCAAGTGCAAACAAATCAGGTGCCAAAGCTGCGGTTTCCCGGGCGATTTTAATCATATCCCGACTTCGCACACGGGTTGCGGCAATAGATTGATGGGCATCCCGAAGGGTGGTATCACAAATCAGAAGTTTATCCTGTTCTTTGATCCATTTAACCAGACCGTCCGGTCCCTGTTCATCCAAAATCTGTTTTGTTCCGCGAAGATTTAAATTTACAGGAATTTCCGGAATAAAGGGCTCATCAAAATCCGGTTTATCCCCGAATGTTTCATTCACAATAATATTCCCGAAATACTGGAGAATATTTGAGGCTTCACTTTTTTGTTCTTCAATATTGAATAATTCAGAGTGATCATCAATGAATTTTGTATCACAATTCCCACTAACAAAGAGTGGATGCTGAAGGACGTTAATTAAGAAGTCCTTATTGGTTTTGACGCCTTCAATATTCATTTCCATAAGTCCGCGAACGGCCTTACGACGGGCATCTTCAAAGCTTCTGGAAAAAGACGTGCTTTTTACCAGAAGGCTGTCATAATAAGGGGAAATTTCTGCCCCGGTAAAACCATTGCCGCCGTCAAGCCGTATGCCATTGCCGCTACCGGTTCGATAAACATCCAGTCGGCCGGTGTCAGGCATAAAGTGATTACTGGGATCTTCTGTGGTAATTCGACACTGGATAGAGGCTCCCCGAGGTTGTATTGCATCCTGATTTGGAATTCCGATTTCATCGGAATGAAGTGGCAAACCCTGGGCAATGAGAATTTGGGACTGAACCAGGTCAATGCCTGTGACCAGTTCGGTAACGGTATGTTCCACCTGAATCCGGGGGTTCATTTCAATGAAATAATGATCCCCATTTTTATCGATCAGAAACTCAATGGTTCCGGCATTACGGTAATTAACAGCCTTTGCCAGCTTAATGGCATCCCGGCAAATGGCTTGTCTTTGTTCGTCATTAATGCTTAATGACGGGGTGAATTCAATAATTTTCTGATGCCGTCTTTGAATCGAGCAATCCCGCTCGTATAAATGGACAACATTCCCATAATTATCCCCTAAAATTTGAACTTCGATATGCTTTGGTTCTTCTAAATATTTTTCCACAAAAATAGTACCATTGCCAAAAGCCTTAGTTGCCTCACTGGTGGCAGAATGGAATTCCCTTAATACGTCTTTCTTATCGTAAACTATCCGCATTCCACGACCGCCGCCACCGGAGGCAGCCTTTAAAATGATCGGATATCCGGCTATTTCGGCAAATTCAACGGCTTCTTCATCTGATGTAATGGCCTTTTCCACTCCGGGTATGGTTGCGACTTTTAAAGCTTTTGCCACAATTTTCGATTGGATTTTATCCCCCATCTGTTCCATCATTTCATGGGTTGGTCCGATAAATACAATGCCTTCTTCCTGGCATCGCTTTGCGAACAAAGGGTTTTCCGACAAAAATCCATAACCGGGATGAATGGCATCCACTTCTTTTTTCTTTGCCAGCGTAATAATTTTGTCCATATCCAAATAGGCTTCCACCGGTCCTGTGGTTCCGGTGATCAAATATGACTCATCTGCTTTCGTTCTAAAAAGGGAAAGATTGTCCTCCTGAGCGTAAATAGCCACTGAACGAATTCCCAGTTCCTGACAGGCTCTAATGATACGAATGGCAATTTCGCCACGATTCGCTATTAATATTTTATTAAATTTCTTCATATACCTTCTGCTTTCTTAAACGGATTAATACATATAATTATGTCTGATTTTTAAAAACCTTTTATTAATGACGCTATTTTTTTTCATCAATCGGCTCTGTCATAATATTATTGGCTTCAATGGCTTCAATATCTTCTAAGTCCCTTAATGACTCGTCTTTTTCTTCTGATTCTTAATTTTCATTTTTTTTTTCTTCTATTTGTTTTTCCAGACGATCAAATCCATAGTGATATTCATTTGTTACTGCCCATTTTCTCTGTCCTGCTGAAACTTAATCCACCGTTTTTGGTACTCTTTGCTGCTATTCATTAATGTTTGCAAAAATTCTTTGTAAACAGCTCGATATTCCTTATTATTAAGTTCCTCTAAATTTTTCTTTATAAGCACTTCTTCGCGGCTGGGATCGAATATTTTTTCATTATTATTATATTTATATTCAGCAACTGCCTTGATGCAATCCATTCGCCTTTCAAAAAGCACACGGATCTCACCATCAATCTCATCAATTGTTTTTCGAATCGTATCCAGTGATTTCAATGTTGGCCTCCTCAGGTTAAAAATCTAAATTAAGAAATCTGTCAGACAAATGGCAGTGACGGCTTCCACCACCGGGAAGGCTCGGGTTACAATACAAGGATCATGCCTGCCCAAAATCTCCAGCGATGCATTTTCCATGGCTGCCAAATTAACGGTTTGCTGTTGTTTGCCAATGGATGGTGTGGGCTTCATTGCGACCTGGAAAACCAATGGCATACCATTGGAAATACCGCCGTTAATTCCACCGTTGTTATTGGTCAGTGTTTCCACCTTGCCACTGTTAATAACCATCGGGTCATTGACCTGGGATCCTCGTTTTTGTGTCAGATCAAATCCGGCGCCAAAGGTAACCCCTTTTACCCCTGGAATCGAAAACAGTAAACTGGCGAGACGGCTTTCAATGGATTCAAAAAAGGGATTTCCGATGCCTGGCTCTAAACCTGTTACAAAACCTTCAATGATGCCACCTACGGAATCATGGTCGTTCATGGCAGCAATGATTTCATTTTTCATGGATTCTTCAAGTTCAGGGGTATAAAGTGGAAAAGCAGGATTTTTAAATCCCTTTCCTAAACTCATGTAATCTTCCCAATGCGGTAATACCCTATCACTGATCCCGTTAATGGAAACAATCCGGCTGCTAATGATGATTTCCGGCTTAATGACTCTCAGAACTTCCCTGGCAATGGCACCTGCAAAAACAACTGGTGCGGTAAGCCGCCCGGAAAAGTGTCCTCCCCCGCGATAATCCTGAAAGCCTTGATAGCGTATGTTACTGGTAAAGTCTGCATGTCCGGGACGCATTAAATCCCTGGTTTTTGAATAATCCCCGGACCGTGTATTTTCGTTTCGGATCAGACCGGTTAACGGTGCTCCTGTTGTTTTGCCATTAAAGATCCCACTGAGAATCTCAACCTGATCCCCTTCTTTTCTGGGGGTTGCCAAAGAGTTTCCTTTAGCCGCCCGGCGATTAAGCTGATGCTGGATTCTCTCAAGATCAATATCAATCCCCGGCGGTAATCCATCCAGGACGGCACCAATGCCTTCCCCGTGAGATTCTCCGAAAATTGAAATTTTCAGTTTATTTCCCCAAGTTGATCCCAATGAATTCACCTCCCATTTTTTTAAAGTCATCCCAAAAATGAGGGTATGATTTATTTACAGCTTCTGCCCCTTCAAGGGTGATGTTTCCTTCGGAAACAATGGAGGCTATGGCCACTGCCATGGCAATTCGATGGTCATTGTGACTTTTCACCCGGCCGCCGGTGAGCTTTTCAACTCCTTCAATAATGAGGCCATCCGGAGTTTCGGTGACCTTACCACCTAAAGTATTAAGGACATCTGCGGTTGCCATGAGTCGATCCGATTCTTTATACCGGAGGCGTTCCCCATTGATGATCTTTGTGGTTCCGGTGCTGAGGCTCCCAAGCACTCCGAGAATGGGTACTAAATCAGGACATTGGGAAACATCAATGACCACCCCATGGGTTTTTATGTTTTTTGCCAGGATATCTTTTGAATTGATATCCAGAATACCACCCATAGCCTTTACGATATCAACAATTACCTTGTCTCCTTGTTTGGAATGCAGGTTTAAATCCATACAATGCATGGTTTCTCCAATGATTCCTCCGGTCAGCCAGAAGGCTCCCTGGGAAAAATCGCCTTCCACTCGATAATCGCAGGATTTATAACTCTGATTTCCTTTAATATAAAAGCGCTGGTCATCTTCATTTATAACAGTGATTCCAAATGATTTCAGAACCTCGATTGTAATTTCAACATAGGGTTTGGATTCCAGGGCCGAGGTCATTTCAATGACAGAGTCTCCTGAAAGCAGGGGCAATGCAAAAAGCAGCCCGGTAATAAACTGGGAACTCACAGATCCATCAAGGGCATAGGTTCCCGGTGTTAACTGGCCCTTGATGGCCAGCGGCAAATCCTGCCCTTTAGTGAGGTGCTCGAAAGCGACCAATTTTTCTTTAAAGAGTTCATAATACGGTGTCATTGGCCGGGACACTAAACGCCCTTTTCCAGTGACAATAACGCTTTGGTTTTGCAGTAATAAAATTGGAATCATAAAACGCAGAGTCGATCCCGACTCGTTACAGTCTATCGTATCAGTCTTTAGAATGACTTCCTCACACCCTTGGATGATTAAGGTAACACGGTAATCTGATTCTTCTCGATATTCTATTACTGCACCAATTGCCTCAATGGCCTGACAGGTTGCAATCATATCCTGGGATAAAAGCACATTGGAGATTTCACTGACTCCCTTTGCCAATCCTGCTGAAATAATAGCCCGATGGCTCACGCTTTTTGAAGGTGGAATCTTTATGATGCCACTCAGTTTTTTTGGGGTAATCTCAATTGTTTTCATATATTATCCTTATCTATTTCTCTTCCTTGGTAATTTCAAAATTTGTAAACACAACCGTAAACTGCTTTGATGTCAGTTTTCATAAACGATTTTATAACGTATAGGCGAACAGTCGTTAGACTGTACGACGTATAGTGGAAAAATTGTTTCATGTAAACAGACAGCGATGCTCACGGTACTTTCGCAATTGCTTCTATTTCTCTTTCTACTGAAGCACCATACTTTATCTAAAGAGTTCTATGGCCTGTTTTTTTTGAATTTTCACTATTTCAGCTTCACCAATTTTTTTCAAAGCACAAATATAAAGGGCGTCATTCTCAAATTTCTTATCAGTGAAAAGAATTTCCTGGACCTTGTCTAAAGGCATGCTCGGAAGTTTTGACGGCAATCCATAGGCATCTAAAATCTCAATAATATTTGTATAGGTGTCTGGCTGGGAAATGCCATCCTCAACGGTTTTTTTAGTAATCTGAGCCATGCCGATGGCAACTGCCTCGCCATGGGTATATTTTTTAAATTTATAAAATGTCTCCACCACATGGCCGACGGTATGGCCAAAGTTCAGTATTCGCCTGAGTCCATGCTCGTGCTCATCTTCTTCGACCACATCCCGTTTAATCGTGCAACATCTGGCAATGATTTCTTCCATATCTTCAATCAGATCTTCATGATAGGTATAGCCCATTAATTTTACAAAGAGATTCGCACTGCTGATGCAACCGTATTTAATCACTTCTGCCATACCATCCACCATGTAGCGATCTTCCAAGGTTTCAAGAAAAAGAGGATCGATGAGTACTGCCTTCGGTTGGTGAAATGCGCCGACCAGGTTTTTACCATACTCCAAATCGATTCCAACCTTTCCCCCGACACTGCTGTCAACCTGTGCCAACAGAGATGTGGGTATTTGGATTAAATCAATACCTCTCAGAAAGGTTGCTGCGCAAAAACCGCCTAAATCTCCAACGACACCGCCGCCTAAGGTGACGATGGCATCACTTCTTGTCATATTACAATTGACTAATTCATTGTAAATAATTGAAGTCTGGTCCAGACATTTACTTTTTTCTCCGGGGGGGATAACAATATTATAAACCTTTGGGCCTGCCAGTCGTATCTGGCGTTCGACTGCTATCAGGTATTCTTTTGCAACATTTTTATCCGTAATAATCATAACCTTATGATACTCAGAAAAAAGTGCCTTCATTTTTGACAATCGATCCTTTAGTCCTTTTTCAATAATGATGGGGTATGTGTGAGTATTTGCTGTTGAGCAAATTAATTCTTTCATAATTCTCTGGCTCCTTTTTAATTTAGCTTTTATTATACCATAATTTCCTATTCGTGCAAAAAGAGCCGTCTTAAAAAGACGGCTAAAACCTGGGATAAAGTAATTTGCCAAACTTTTTGCTTATTTCTATTTCCCATTACGTTCGGGCGGGTACTACCCGCCCCTACGGGGTTGGCTAAAACTAACTCTTTGCCATCAATATTTCAAACTGTAGGGGCGATTATCAATCGCCTGGAACCTCTGCTATTATCGATCTTCTTTGAAATAATTTCTTCCCAACCATGCCGGTTCTTTTTTATTCTCACGCTTTCGCATGGATGTAAAAATGAGGACAAACACGGTGGCCAAATAAGGCAGGGCATTAAAAAAGTAAATGGAAACCGGAAAATTATAGGTTTGAAGCCAAAAGCTTGCAATGTCCATAGCTCCAAAGAAATACGCACCCAACATTGCTTTTCCCGGATTCCACATGGCAAAAATAACCAGGGCTACTGCAATCCAACCTCGGCCGCCAACCACATTCACAGGGAAAATACTGATATATACCAGGGATAAAAAGGCACCGCCTAATCCGCAAAGGGCTCCACAAATGGCAATATTAAAATATTTGTATTGATCAACCGGAATACCACTGGCATCAGCTGCCGCTGGGTTTTCCCCAATCATCCGAGTATTAAGGCCCCATTTTGTTTTGTAAAGGTAAATATAAACACCAATGACCAGGAGATATGAAAAGTAGACATACACACTTTGATTAAAAAATATATCTCCAAGAAACGGAATATCTCCCAGGAATGGCAGCTTCACCGATTGGAAAAAGGTTGTGATGGCCTCTGGAACTTTTTTCCCCACAAATGCCTTCCCAAAGAAAGCGGCAAATCCGATTCCAAAAATGGTCAGGGTAAGCCCTGTTACCACTTGATTTGACTTTAGGCTTACCGTGAGAAAACCGTAAACCAGGGCACCCGCAGCGCCTGCTAGAGCGGCACTAAGCACTGCTATGTAAGGGTTTCCAGACGTAAAACCGGCAATAAAACCAATAACGGCCCCTATTTGCATCATTCCCTCAACCCCAAGATTTAAATGGCCAACTTTCTCAGAAATAATTTCTCCCAGGGTTGCATACAGTAAACAGGTGCCGGCTTTAACCGCCGCACTTAAGAAAAATACAAACTCCATTTAGGCAACCTCCTGGGTCTTTTTATCTGATACAAACCGGTAGTGCAGTGCAAATTCAGAGCCAAGAATAAAGAAAAGAATAATGGCCTGGATCATTTCCGCCAAAGAACCCGGAATCTGGAAAGCCGTTTGAATGTATGACCCGCCTTGAAGTAACACCGCAAATACAAAGGAATTCATTACTATAAATGGCACTTTGAGCCCGGAAAGCCATGCTACGATAATTGCCGTAAAACCAAGCCCTTCTGAAATTCCCACTGACAGGGTTCCGCTGATTCCTGCGGTTTGGAACATTCCCACAAGACCACACAGCCCGCCACTGACAAGTGCTGCAATGATAATTGTTTTCGAAACATTGATTCCTAAATATCGGGCGGTGTTTTCAGATTCACCTAATACGGTAATCTCAAACCCTGTTTTTGAATAATTCATAAAGAAATAGACCAGGATGACGAGAATAATTGCAAATACAATACTTAAATTAAAACTGCTGATGCCAGGCAACAGGGCATTGTCTGGAAAATTAGCAATTTTAGGCATGCCATTCGCCCCTGGATCCTTCCAAAAGTCATATTGCAAAGCTGTGACTATGGTAAGAGCGATATAGTTCATCATTAAGGTAAACAGCGTTTCATTGGTTCCAAACCTGGCCTTGAAAAAAGCCGGGATCAATAACCAAATGGCACCAAACACAAATGAAAAGACGCCCATTGTTATAATCATCAGAGGCATTGGCATATTTGGAAGCAGTCTGACAACAAGGGTCGCACCTACCGCTCCCATAAAAAATTGGCCTTCAGCACCAATATTCCAAAATCGCATTTTAAAGGCAACCATTACCCCTAATGAGAGCACCAGCAGCGGAACCATTTTTTGAATCGTCGCCGCAAAGCGATGAAGATTTCCAAAGCATCCCTGGATGATGCCAACATATAAATTTATCGGATCGGCGTTGGCAAAAACGACAATAATGGAAGCAACCAATAAGGCGGCCAGGACTGCAGCGACTCGTATTAATATTTTATCCCTTGTTTTAGGAACTTCTTTCTTTATAATATGAATCATTTTTCTTTACCTTCTTCCATCACCCCAGACATCAACAAACCAATGGCCTCTTTTGTTGTATTCCTGGGATTAACAATCCCTGTGACCTTGCCTTCGCACAAAACGATGATCCGATCACAGAGACTCATCAGCACATCGAGATCTTCGCCAATATACAGGATCGGGATCATTTTCTTTTTTTCAATATTTAATAAATCATAGATAATCTGGGAGGACCGGACATCAAGACCTCGGGTAGCATAAGCAGTCAACATCAATTTGGGTTCCAGCTCAATTTCCCGGCCAAGCAGCACTTTTTGAATATTTCCTCCGGAGAGAAGGCTCACCGCATGATTTTCAATGGCAGGAGTCGATACATTTAATTTCTCAACCAGTGCTTTGGCTTTTCTCCTTGATATGACTTTGGAAATACCCATGCCTTTTGTATTTTTATAATCTTTGAGAAGGACATTGTCAATGATATCCATGGATGATACCAATCCCATTCCCAGGCGATCCTCTGGAACAAAGCTGAGACTGATTCCCATCTTGTTAATATCTTCCGGGTTTTTTTCAATAATATTTGTCTGATCAAAGATTATCTCCCCGGATTTTATGGGATACAATCCGGCAATTCCTTCACACAACTCCTTCTGTCCACTTCCGGCAATCCCGGCAACCCCGAGAATCTCTCCGGCATAGAGATCAAAGCTGACATCATTAAGTACTGGAACCTTGTTTTTATCGATGGCTGTGATGTGCTTCACTTCCAGACTTTTTTCTCCACGCTGTACCTCAACCCAGGGCACATTGAGTTCCATAACATCCCCGACCATGAGACCTGCCAATGCCTCTTTATTGGTATCTTTTTTATTAACGGTTTCAATGGTCATCCCTTTTCGCATGATGGTGATCCGGTCACTGATTTCCATGACTTCATCCAGCTTATGGGTGATGATAATCACTGAACAACCCACCCCTACCATTTTTTTAATAATCTGGAAGAGGTTTTTTATTTCCTGAGGGGTCAGCACTGCAGTGGGTTCATCTAAAATTAAAATATCCGCACCACGATACAATACCTTGAAAATTTCAAGGCTTTGTTTTTCAGCTACCGACATTGCATAGACTTTTTTATTGGGATCAATATCCATTCCCAATTGGTTGATCAATTTCCCCATTTCATCTAAAATCTTTTTTTTATTTAAAAAAGGGGTTGTCTTTCGACTTCCGGCTGCAACATTTTCAAGAGCGGTAAAAACATCCACTAATTTATAATGCTGTGGTAACATGCCGATGCCCAATTCCAGGGCGTCCTTTGGCGAATGAATGGTAACGGCTTGGCCATTCACTTCAATACATCCCTGATCTGGCACATAAATGCCATTAAGAACGTTCATCAGCGAACTTTTCCCTGCCCCATTCTCACCTAATATGGCATGTATTTCTCCCTTTTTTAATGAAAATTCCACATGATCCAGGGCTTTGACTTTTCCAAATACCTTGGTGATGTTTTCCATTTTTACGACATAATCATTATTCATATTTTCACCCTTGCTATAAAAACAGCGGACAGAGTCCAAAGGACTCTGCCCGTCATCATATTTTTCTGACTATTTTAAAGTACCAACCACATTATCGACAAACCAGTCCATGCTTAATTGTGCTTCATCGGTAATTGTAGAACCGGCGGGAACTCGAACAGTGCCAGTCTGATCTTTAAGTTCTCCGGCGAAAACCTTAAGGTCTCCGGCTTTAATTGCGTTTTCAGCTTCAGTGACCTTTGCCTGAGCAGAAGCTGGTGCAAGTGCGGTGAGAGGATCCAGTGAAACAATACCTTCATTCATACCGCCCCAATATTGATCGGATGTCCAGGTGCCGTCAATAACTGCCTGAACTCTGTCGGTATAATATCTGCTAAAATCCCAAAGCGGTGCAGTCATATAGACTTCAGGCATGGTTGTTGCTGCGCTGGAATCATAACCGACGGATAATTTTCCGGCTTCTTTAGCAGCTTCCATGGTCGCTGTTGAATCCTGATGCTGAGCAGTGACATCACATCCCTGTTGAATGAGGGCTTCAGCCGCTGCTTTTTCAACTGTTGGATCATACCAGCTATTGGTCCAGGAGACATTAACCGTTGCATCGGGGTTTACTGCCTTAACACCGAGAGCAAAGGCGTTGATCCCACGAATAACTTCGGGAATAGGCATTGCTGCTACATAGGCGATTTTATTTGATTTAGTTGCCGAAGCTGCAACCATACCTGATAAATATCGTGGTTCCTCAATTTTACCAAAATAGGTTCCCATATTTTCTGCGGTTGTATAACCTGAACAGTGTTCAAATTTAACGTTTGGAAATTCTTTGGCAGCTTCTGCCATACCATCCATGAAACCAAAACTCGTACCAAAGATAATCGTGGCCCCTTGATCAACCATGTCTCTAATGGTTGAGACAACTGCACTTTTTTCTTCGGGCACATTTTCTTTAACGATGGTTTCAACCTTACCACCTAAGTTTTCCACCATTTTTGCACGACCTTGATCATGGGCTTGAGACCATCCACCATCATCAGCCGGTCCTACATAAATAAAGCCAGCTTTTATCACATCACTTTTATCTGATGTGGTACCGGCAGAACTGCATCCTGCGGCGTTGACAATAATCATCATCAACACCAGGAGAATCACTCCTAATCTTCTTTTCATCCTTTTCCTCCTAATAGAAAAATAGTTGTTCGAACATGTTATTATAAAACAAAATCTCTTACTTTAATATTTTACCTAAAAACTGCCTAAAAAGCAATCTAAAAAGAAGATAAAAGCCCGGACCAGATGATGATTTTTGTTGCATTTAACCGAGTAATTCGTTATGATTAATGTAAGTTAACAGGGTAAATATAACCATCGCCCTGGAAAACAATTTATATTCATTTTGGAAGGAGTGATATTTTGAAAAAAGACAAAAAAAGCAAGAAGTCTGACTTGAAAGAAGCTAAGGATTCTAAGAAGGAACTTAAAAAGAAAAACGCTATCGAGGACCATAAATTAGAGGTTGTTCATAAAAAATCAAGCCCAACCATCATTTCTAATGTCCAGACAGGTGATGATGCTGATATTGCATCTCTTAAAAAAGAAATGATTGATTGCGCCGGTCTCTATCAAAATATTCTTGTATTGCCACGAACTTATAATGCCCTTGATGGTGTGCATTCTTTATTTCCATCAGAACTCAAAGCTCTTGACATGATAGGAGCCTTCTCCCCAATTAACCTAACCCAGCTTGCTGTAAAACTGGGCATATCAAAAAGCGCCGTTTCAAAATGTTCAACGAAGCTTTTAGAAAAAGGACTGATTACCAAGGAAAAATCTCTGACTAATATCCGGGAAGTTGTTTTCATGCTTTCCGAAACCGGAAAATCTATTTATGATCAGCTGGAAGATGCCCATTATGACTTATTTAAACCTGTCGATACTGCTATTAATGCGTTTTCAGACCAGGAAGTTAATGAACTGCAGCGTCTCTTTTCTAATCTCAAATCAAGCTTAAATGAAATTTACAAGAATCTTCAAAATTAATTTTGAAAAGAACAGGGTATTACAATCCTGTTCTTTTTTTATTCAGGTTAAAGCGGAATCAAGGTTATTTTATACTTTCAGTTGTTGCCTGATCAAGGGTTCCATAGCTTTCCAAATTTAATGTCATGGTTTTAATTTTAGGATCTTCTCCTTTGATTTCCATATCAATAATTTTAATGATTGGACAGTGATTTTCCACTGCCTGAATAAAGCGAATACAGCCGGGTTCATCCCCAATGCAAACAACCGTAATTGGGCAGTTTGCAAGTGTTCGTTTATCCGGCCCAACAATCATTTTATTTTTGCTTTCCAGAAAATCTGTTCTCATTTGGAGTCCCATGAAATCTTCAATTTCGGTATTAATGGGTTCAAACGCTACTGATGCCAATTCAATATCTGCTTTCTTTGCCATATCAACAATGGATTCATATAGCCCGGCTGGATCAATGTTTTCCGGTATGTTTTTGTTGCACTCTTCCAGGTTGACGCGGATACTTGCCACTTCAGCAAGATATTTTGCTTCGGTCATTTCCTCGGGATATCCCATGGATATTCTGTTTTTTTCTTTCAGCAGATCGCTGTTTATCTGATAAGCTTCATATTTCGGAACCAAAAAAAGAGCGGATATAATCACAAAAAAGGCTCCCAGAATAATTCCTTTTTCAATGGTATGCTTCAACCCATGATTTTTAGTTTTATCTTTATTATTCACCCATCTGTTGGATTCTCTTCTGCTCATGATGCTTCGACTCCCAATAACTCAATCTCAAAGATAAAATCCCAGACATTTTCTTTATTCGAAACCCCAATAACATCGTTGCCGGCACCTTGCACAACTTGTTTTTTTATGGTATTTTGGATGATCACATTTTTAAAAAGGCCTAATCCCATTAAGTCTTTTCTGAACGCCAGAATTTCTTCCTGATTTCGAGTGTTTCCTGTCAGTATTAAGACATTTTCCTTGAGCTGGTAATCAACAATTTCCGTTCCTGAAGGAACCGCATCCTGAACACCCACAAGAACTTTCAAAGGCATTTCTTTATTTAAGTTCATCACTTCCAGCAGCTTTTCACGATGGACCAATATTTCGTTTTGAGCTGTTAAATTTTCATAAGGGATTCGAAAACCGCTTTGATTTTTGATGACTTCTTCCACCTGTTTTATTTCTTCTGAGCGGTTTTGATTCATAACACTCAAAATTCCGTAGATGATTAAGCATAAAGCCAGTGTTCCCAGAACGATGCTCAAAAAAGGATTCTTTTTTGAAAACTTTTTTCTCTTTTTCTTATGGATTTGAATCGGCAGGAGGTTGATTTCCGTCTTCATATTTTAATCTCACCATCATTCCTTTTTATTTTCCCATCCAAGCATGCCACCGAGGCATGGCATTAAGAGACAAAGATCTTCTTCCGGTATTTCTTTTTGAAACTTGAACATCTCCGAGTCTCTTCCAAAGATCGAAAGCCTGGCTATTTCTCGGTTTATTTTTTCGCTGAGATATCCGATGACTCCCGGAATAAGACTCCCCCCTCCCGATAAGAAAATAGTCTCATTTTCAAAACCTCGAGCAAGAGATAATGGCGACTGAAAGCTTTCCAAAACCCCTTCAGCAATGGGTGCCAAAAATGTTTCCAAATCATTTGCCTGATCCGTTTCAATGTGACGTTCTTCTTTTAGAAATCCATTTACATAAAACAAAATCCGGGTGCTTGTGTATCCTATATCCAGAATGAGGTTGTTTTTCTCACCATGATTTATTAAAAATTTCCCCAGCCCGTGGAATTGGGGCTCAATGATTTTAAGCTCATGTTTCGTTCTTTTAAAAACCTCGGAATAATCAGCCAGCACATTTTTGGGAATGCCAATACCCAGTACATCCAGCTTTTTATCATCAATCCCTAAATATTCAAATACATCAGTCCGTTCTCGGGCTAAATAATCCAGCCGTCAATCCTCAAATTTCTCTGGAATCATAACCTGCATCTTCCAATGAACGGCTTCAAGAACCTCTTCAACCGCCATCATCGGAAAGGTAAATGATGCCAGAATCATTGCCCGATGGTTTAACACGAGCTTGAGCTCATCCCAATGATGATGTTTTCTGAAAAGATCCCTCAGAAAGACGACAAGATCCAATTTTTTTTCAGGGGATCCTTCTCTGAACACTTCCCATGGGGTTTTCTCTATCCAATAATTTTCAACAAGTATAACCCCGTTTTCATCTGGAACTCCGAAAGCTATTTTTGTAATAGCCTCTCCCAGGTCCACCACCCATAATCGTTTTTGTCTTTTCACTATGGCCCCACCATTATCCATTTCACTTGCTTTATTTCGGGTTTATTAAGTCCGATACTGTCCGGGATGATCGCCAATCCCAGGGTAAATTTCTTTGTAAAGGTCTTATAGCGGCTTTCTATTTCAAAAACCCGCTGATTCTCAGACATTTCATTGATCTCAATGCTGTAAGTACCGCCATTTTCATCTTCTGCAAATCCCTCAGTTCCGGCATAGTTAAGATCTTCACCCAGGGATGCCTGGGCAACAGCCATGGCGTTTTTGGCAGTGAAGACACAAAGCTGGTAGTCCCGATTCATCACATTGGCCTTAAGCTCGGCACTTTCCCGGGTAAGAAAAATGCTTACCCCACTGGTCAGTAAGGCCAGGCACACCAGGACCAAAGGCAGTACAAACCCTTTCTGATTATTCATTAACTTTTTCACCGTTTCTCCACCGTCTTTCCATGTTGGATGGTTGTTTCCCTTTGGATATTTTCCCCGGCATAGGATAAGGTATAATGAAGAGCAATGGCGTTATCCGGTGTCAATGAAAGAGAAAAATCCTGGATGCTGTCAGCAAACTGGCTTTTTCCGCCGCCAATATCCATTAACGTGGCTTTCTTTACTTTTATACGATAGACCAGACCATTGCTGTTTGTATAATAATTATAATAAAGGTCTGGTGTTTCCAGATCTCGAAGATAAACAATTCCTGTCGCCTCATTGAAAATTATTTTTTCGGATTCCAACACTTGTTTTTGAATATAAAGATTAAGATATCGCTCATCGCGATAAAGCTTCTGATTAATATGCTCTTTTTTATTCGCCGTATTTGCAAAAAACAACCCGGATAAAAGCATGATAAAGACCAGGGAAATCACTGCCAGGCTGGTTATTACTTCAATGAGAGAAAATCCCATGCTTTTATTTTTCAGAACACGCTTAATCAAGGTATCCTCCAATAGACTTTAATAAAAAATGATTTCTTCGCGCGCTGATGACCCTGTTGTGAAATTTCGATAATGTATAAGTCAGGCTGGTCATCGGTCACAATTTCTTCCAAAGTATAATCAGGATATTGTTTAAGTGTCTCCGCTACCTTGTCTGATAAAGTTATCAGGCTTTCCTGTTCTAATGTCCCATGGATATCTTCTGAAATGCTGTTAATCTCCAGGGACTGATCCAGGATGTTCTTTGAAACCATGGATGTTTCAAAGCCAATACCATAGAGACCCAGAATAGTGGCCAGGCCAAAGCCGCAAATTGCAATGGCAATAATGACTTCTACCAGGGTATATCCATTTTCATTTTTAAGGTTCATCCAGATAAATCCTTCCACTCGCCAATTGAATTGTTATTATGCGAACTGCACCGGCATGGCTGGTAAGTTTCACTGTTCCCCCCATGGAAACCGTACCGACACTTTTTAATTGTAAGGGATTAGTCTGGACATAGGAAGTTGCAAGAGAGCATGTTTTCAGTGAGATTGGATCTGCTTGAAACCCTTCTTCATTTGTCCAGTTAACAATCATTCCATTTTCAAAAAAACGCACCTGACGACGATGTCCATCCATCATCGCCTCATTTTTATGCTCAAGCAGGGTGTACAGGATTGTTTCACACTCAGCATTAAAAGCAGCCTGGCTGACCTTTTGGGAATTTCCCAGCCCGATGGCAGCGACTGAAACAGTCAGTAATGACAGAATCGCCAAGGTTACCATAAGTTCTACCAGTGTAAATCCTCTCTGGTAAAACACGAATCTGTGTTTAAACGTTTTCATTGAAAACAAATTCATTAAATGCATTCACTAAATTGTCTTGGCTGTAAATGAAACAATCCCACTCGTCGAATTATAAGCGAAAGTTCCACCGGATGCTGATGTGATGGTGGCATTTTTTAAATTGCCTGCGGTATTAAGCTCCGTGACCAGGGCATCAAATGTAGTAATGCCTGCTGGCAATTTATCTTCATTTTCCGCACGATACAATTCCAATGCACTTTGGACAATACGAACGTTTGCCTGGTCTGTTTTTAGTTGAGAATTTGCCAGAACTCCAGTAAACTTTGGCAATGCCAGGGCGCTCAATGCCCCTAAAACGGCGATGACTACAATCACTTCCATTAGGGTGAATCCTCTGATATTTCCAGGTTTTTTTCTTTTGTTTTTATTGCTTTTCATCCATTTCTCCTTTATCTCTTTTTTTGTGATTTTAGCATAGTATCGACAACTAAAAAAGAGTAAATATTTGCAAATATCTACTCTTTTTGTGACTATCATTCAATTTAGTTTTTATTCAATACGATAATCATCATACCCTTTATTTTCAAGCTTTATTTTAGCATAAACCTTCTTCATTTTGATGGATTGAATCACCAGGAAAAGACCAAAAATCCCCAATACCAGGCCGATAATCCATATAAAAATAGTAGCCAGGCTCAATGGATCAAAAAAGGCATAGATTCCAAAGGCGATTAGGCCGATCCCTATGACAACCTTAGTGCTTTTACCTAAGCCATATGTGCTCCCAGAAATAATCAATAAAAAAATACCGGTCATAATGGCCCATATACCAATAATAATAATAAAAAATGATGCAATAAACTTAGGAACCAACAAAAATACCGCGCAAATTACCAAGTCAAATAGTCCATGTCCTAAGCTAAAACTTATGCTTGATCCATACTTTTTTTTAGCTATCAGTGATGAAATAATATAGGCAATACCCATTATGCCTCGATATACTCCCAAAACATATACAAATATTTCGGGTGTCAATTTTCCAATGACAAATGACATAACACACAAAGCAATTAGTATAAGCCCATCCAGCAGCATGAGCCACCATTTTCCATAAACGCGTTCCAGTAAATCGACTCCCACCAACTTCATTTTGTCTTCATTCATGTCCAAACCTCCATTAAATTTATTTTTCGTTTTCCATGGCTTCCACCACTCGGTTAAAGACTTTTGCAGCACGGATTTTTACAGGATTGCAACCAGACACAGGATCTTTGCAGTGCGCTTTAATATAATCACAATTCAGGCTGCCAAACTCTTCCTCAAATTCTTTGACCAGCAGTTTGGCCGCTCTGGTCATTTTTGCCTGATCTGATGGACGCTCCTCTGTATATAATACCCCAAGAGCAGCCAACGAACCAGAAAATGCGCCACAAGTCCGTTCAGAATAAAAACCCGCACCAAATCCCTGGAGCATCCGAAAGCTTTCTTCATTCAGATTTAGATGATACTTGTCATTAGCGGCTCGAAGGAGTACCTCAGCACAATTCATATGATACAATGGCTGTTCGACCTTGGGCTTATCTTTTCCAAATGCATTGTAAATTTCCACCTGTTTTTCCATCTTTGACTCCTTATATTTAATTTGTGATTATTATATATAACTTCATTCCATATTCATAGAAAAATATTTTATTTTGAATGATTGAGTTGATTTTGTTTTTTTCTATGCTTCTGATATAATAAGGGTATTATAAAAGAAAGAAGGACTTATCAATGGCAGCCGTTAATTTAAATACTTTTCCGAACAACCGTGTATCCGCTCTGACAATGCTTTATCTTGGAGCTCAGGATCTCACTGAACTTACACCGGAAGAACTTGCAACTAAATATGATGACGTTTTTGAAAAAATCAATTTCCAGTTTAAAGAAGTCAGAAGAGAACGAGCAGAAAACAAAATTAAATAGTGTCCTTAAACTTGGGGTTTGACAACAACCAGTGTATCACATTTATATGTGATACTTAGACTGTAAACAAAGTAATTAGACAAGCCTCTTTCCGGATTTTTATTGCATCATGTTGTGTGCATCATGGCGAACAGGCGTAGCCTGTACGATCATGCAGCACACAACGATCAATTAAATGTCCGGAAAGAGGTTTGTCAACACTCTTCGCATCACATTTCGATGTGATGCTTTTTTATTTTATTATACAAAGTATTTCTTTGCATCCCTAAGGCCTGGGCTGACTGGGTAATGTTTCCCTCAAATAGTTTTAAAACTTTGGTTAAATGCTCTTTTTCAACCGTTGTCATGTCCAGCTTTGTAAAATCGATCTCAGAAAATTCATCATTTTCATCAACCAATAAATCACTTGAGTCTGTACTTTGTTCGCCAATGGGCAGAATTTTTTCCCCCAATCTGGTATCTTGTGTAAAATAAGTCATTGGAAAAGATTCTGTATTGACGATGAGTTCGACGACATTTTCAAGTTCTCTGACATTTCCCGGCCAGTCATAATTTGTTAACAGTGTCCTGGCCTCTTCGGAAATTTTCACCACTTCTTTTCCGCATTTCTCTGAGATATTTTTCATGAAATATCTGAATAAAAGCAGAATATCGCTATTGCGTTCCTTTAGCGGTGGCAGATACAAAGGCAACACGTTTAATCGATAAAACAAATCCTTCCGGAATCTTCCCAACTCAACTTCCTTTTTTAAATCTTTGTTAGTCGCTGCAATTATTCTCACATCAATTCGAATGATATTCGGACTGCCAATCCGGGTAATGGTATTTTCCTGTAATACTCTTAACAACCGTATTTGCATATCCAATGGCATTTCACCGATTTCATCCAACATGATTGTGCCATTATTAGCCAATTCGAATTTCCCAATATTTCCACCTTTTTTGGCACCGGTATAAGCGCCTTCCTCGTATCCAAACAATTCGGATTCAATTAATTGAGGGGGGATAGCGCCGCAGTTTAACGCAATAAATGGTTCATCCATCCGCTTGCTGTAATTGTGGATAGACTGTGCAAACATTTCCTTTCCACATCCGCTATCACCTGAAATAAGTATGGTCGATCGACTATCAGCTATTTTTTTTGCATAATCTATGGCGGTGGTAATCTTTTCTTCTTCGCCGATAATCTTATCGAATGTATAATAGGGCTGAAAGATGCCTTCTCTTTTTTTTGATTTTTTTTCTTCGAAAACATAAACGATTTCGATGCTATCATCCTGGGGATTATAAATAGGACTCGCCGTCAAATGACAGGGGAACCGATTCCTTAAGGCTTTAATATCAATGATACGAGAAATATTTTTTTCTGAATGGATGGCTTCTTTTATGTCATCCCACCCGTTAATAAGATCATTCATCTCCCGATCAATGAGTTGTTTATATTTATTACCAAACAATTCCATGGCTTTTTGATTATGAAGTTTAATCTTTCCCTCTAAATCAGAGGTAAGAATGGCCACTGGCATTGAGTTAAAAATGGTTTTAATATGCTTATTGGTCATGTTTTGAAGGCGATTGTATTCTTTTACCTTTAACATCTCTTCAATGGCATTAGAAGCTGCAATCACCATTCCTAAAGTATGAGGATGTACAAATTCAGTATACCCGGTTAAATCTAAAACGCCAATAAGATTTCCATTGGCATCATTGATTGGGGCGCCGGAGCATGTCCACCGATGATAGGATTTGATGTAATGTTCTTCCCCTGACAGTTGGACAGGTTCGCCTTCTTTGATGACATAGGACATGGCATTGGTCCCAATGCATTCCTCATTCATATAGGCTCCTGGAACCATTTTTAACTCAAAGGCCTCTGATAAAATTTTTTCATCCCCGATGGCATTTAAAATGCACCCTTCTTTATCTGTCAGTAATACAAAAAAGTTTTTACCCTTTACTATTTTAATTAAATGCTCCATAAACGTAGAAGCAGTTAAAATCATATCTCTGTTTTGTGAAAATTTGACTTGCAATTCGGACTGATCAATCATTTTTTTGCTGTAAATTTGATCCTTTTTGATCCCCATTTGGTGGCATCGTTCCTGTGAACTTTTAATAAGTCTGAGATAGCTATGAATATCCATTATTCATTTTCCTTTTCAGCTTCAGCGATTTTGTCAATCTTAGGTTCTCTGCGAACCTGTATCATTTCAGCCACAATACTGATTGCTATCTCTTCGGTTGTTTTTCCGTGAATTGGTAAACCAATAGGGCTATGAATTCTTTTGAGATCTCCCGGAGTGAAGCCTTCTTCCAAAAGACTTTGCTGCATCTGATTCCACTTACTCTTGCCTCCGATCATACCAATGTACTGGGCCTCTGTTAACAGCATTTGCGCCAACACTTCTTTATCATAGCTATGTCCTCTGGTGACAATAATAACATAGGAATATTCGTTTATTCTGACATAATCCGTTAAACATTCAAAGGATGGAATCACGACTATTTCATTTGATGTCTTAAATCGTTCCGGATTTGCAAACTCTTCGCGGTCATCAACGACCACAACATAAAAACCTAATATTTTACAAAACTCTGCCAATACTTTACCAACATGACCAGCGCCGAGAATATATACATTTTCATTATTAAAAAATGGCTCTATAAAATACTGGTTCTTTTCCAAAAAAGGTTCTTTGTATTTTATGGCATCAAAATTTTCTTTTATCCCTTTTATAATTCCTAAAATTTCATCGCTTTCCAAACCATAGAGACCGGTTTCCGTACAGATCCATTTTTCTAAATGCATGATTTTATTTTCTTCTTTGGGTATTCTGGTAATAATGACAAAATCAGTTTTATTTTTTTGAAGCATTGTCATTTCCTCAAATAATTTCATCCTGTTTTTATCATTATAATCCATATATTCTAAGAGTATGTTTAAATTTTCACCACAAACCATACCCAGGCTTCCTTTATACTGATCGGAAAGAACCAGTTTTTCAATGCGAAATGTCTTCTGGGTAAAAACCTTTGCCGCAGCCTGGATGGTCAATGCTTCAACCAAACCCCCTCCAATGGTACCGACAATGGAAAGATCCTGTTTGATCAACATTTTAGCCCCTTCATTTTGGGGAGTTGAACCACTCTTTTCTAAAGTTGTGGCGATTACAAAATTTTCGTTATTTTCATAAGACTTATTAATAGCTAACAGCAAATTACTCATTGCACTCTTCCTTCATTTTATAATTTATTAAGGGCTGGCCTCAGTTTAATCTTTTTCTTATCTCCGTATTCTAACGGCTCAATTAAATATTTATTCAATAATCCTTTTTTACCTTCGGATATTTTACCACAAGCTAAGGACTTTTCAATAAATACTTAATCCATATATGGTTTCCCGGTTAGTAAGTACTTTTCTGAATCAATTGTCTTACCCTCTTATAAAAATAGGAATTGGAAGCTAAAATGCTTCCAATTCCCTTAACATTAAATATTATTCTATTGACTTAATGCTCTTAATCCATTAACACTAAATATTATTTTAATGCTTTTAATCCTGCTAATACTTTTTCTGGATATGCTGGTAAATGTTTGATACGTACACCACAAGCATTGTAAATAGCATTTGCAATGGCTGCATGAGGTGCAGATAATACACCTTCTCCACAACCAGAAGCTCCAAATGGTCCCAATGGTCTTGGTGTTTCCATCTGAATAAGAACTATTTCATCTGGTACGTCTCTAACCTGTGGAATCCCACAACCAACTAAAGATGTATGTTTTGTTAAATCTTCAAAGTCTTCGGTTAATGCTAAACCAATACCCTGTGCTAATCCACCGTATAACTGACCATCAACAACTAATTTATTAACAATGACACCGTTATCGGCTACATAGGTCAATTTTTCAGTATGAGGTTTCCCTGTTGTTGTGTCAACAGATACTTCGGCTAAAAGCACACCGTACATATAGGTTGAGAAAGGATCTGACTGGCCTGTTTCATTTGGTGCAGCATTTTTAGGTGCTGACCATTTTCCTTCATAGCGAAGAGGTAATTTTTCAGCAACTACTTCATCATAGGTTCGGTAAGTACCATCAGCTTTTTTCAAAGATGCCAGTAAATTCTGACAGCTGACTTTAATAGCATTACCAGTAACAACATTTGATCGACTACCGCCGGCTGGTCCGCTGTTAGGTGTTAATTGCATGTTATTCATTACCAGTTTAATTTGTTCTGGTTTGATTCCCATTGGTCGTAAGGTTTCATAGGCGATGGTTAATGATCCCATGTCAGCCCCCTGGCCATGATCTTCCCATGAATTTCCAACAGTTACGCCTTCTGGAGTGATATCAACCCACGCTTCTGATGAATCTGGGCCATCAAGACCACAACCATAAACGTTTGTTGAAAGGCCAACGCCATATTTGATATCTCCGCCTTTTTTATTTTTAGCTTCAGCTGCTGCTTTGGCTGCTTTATATAAAGGTCTCATTGTATCATATGCCTCTGGCAAACAGATAACATCAGGTGCACAACCGGTAGGTGTGGTAGAACCTTCACGATAAGCATTGTTATATCTGATTTCTAATGGATCTATTCCGGCTTTTTCTGCTAACATATCAAGGAGTGTTTCAGAAGCAAATAAGCTTTGTGGTGAACCGTAACCTCTAAATGCTGAGCCCCAACCATGATTGGTGGCAACCGTTCGGCCGACGCCACGAATATTTGGAATGTTGTAACCAGCACCGATAAATTGTGTCCCACGGGTTGTAACTAAATCTCCAAATTCGCAATATGGACCATGATCCACTGACCAATCTGATTCGATGGCTTGAATCATGCCCTTGTCATCTAAGCCCATTTTTAAGTGAACCCAGAATGGTGAACGTTTTCCGGTATAGGTAATCTGTTGGAACATATTGAATTCTAAGTATACAGGTCTTTTTGTTATAAATGCCGCAACACCCAGTAAACCTTCAATGGTTGGACTAAATTTATAACCGAAAGTTGCTCCTGTTGGATTCTGAACAATAAAGTATTTGTCTGCTGGAACGCCGATGCCTTCTGCAGTCATTAACTGGTGGAAATGAAGCGCAATACTCTTAGAATGAACCATTAAATTATCGTCTTCATCCATGTATGCAAATCCAACGTCTGGTTCTAATGGTAAATGCGGTTGTCTGCCGACATAGAAATCATCTTCCATTACATAAGGTAATTTTTTCAAGATAGGTGCTGTTTCTTCGCCTTTAACATTAAATGTTTCAAAGTAAATATTTGGTGTTCCTGGATGAATTTCAATAGCATCGTCAGCCATGGCTGCAGGTGCACTCATATAAGCTGGCAATACTTCCAATTTAACAACAACTTTTTTCGCTGCTGCTTCAGCCTGTTCTGCTGTATCAGCCAAAACCATAGCTATTGCATCACCAAACTGGAATACTTTTTTATCATTTAAGATAGGACGTTCCAGTCCATCTCCCTTATTCTGTGGGAAAGCTAAACCATTAATACGGTTAGTTCCGGGAACGTCTTTCGCAGTAATAACCTTGAAAACGCCATCCATTTTTTCAGCTTCTGCGGTATCAACGGAAATAATGTTTGCATGTGAAACATCTGCCTGAACTAATTTAATATGTAAGGTATCTTCTGGTAATTTTAAGCCTAAATCAGCTCCGAATTCCCAGGTCCCTGTTACTTTTGCAACAGCAGTTGGACGAATCATTTCTGTTCCCAACATTGAATCGCCTTCTTTTAAGTCAAACCATACATCTTTTACGGTAATTTCTTTACGCATTAAACGTGCTGCAGTCATGACGGCATCAACTATCGGAACATAGCCGGTACAACGACATAGATTACGATGTTTCTGGAACCAGTCTCTAACTTCTACACGGGTAGGACTAGCATTTTCATCAAGCAAACCTTTTGCTGACATGATAAAGCCTGGTGTACAAAAACCACATTGAGCGGCTCCGTGTATCATCCATGCTAATTGAAGAGGATGAAGATCTTCTTCACATCCAACGCCTTCAATCGTTGTAATTTTAGCATTATCAGGAACTCGTTTAAATTTCTGAATACATGATCTTACGACCTTGCCATTCATAATAATAGAGCAAGTCCCACATTCGCCTTTATTACAGCCAACCTTTGTACCCAGTAAACCAAGTTGATTTCTTATTACTTTGGCCAGAGTAGTTTCTGGATCGGCAATAACAGTTTGTTCCACACCATTTAAAAATAGCGTTTTCTTTAACATACACATTCTCCTTCGATTAAATTATTTTGATATCCATGGGAGCTTAATAGGGGTCTGCTCTTTCGTGTATCAAATCATCAAAACACTGAGCAATATAGGTTTTGTCCTCCCATAGAACTTTTCACCTATACTTACATATATAGCAAGGTTCATGCCAACATGAAAATTGCCTATTTTTCACATTCTTGAAACAAAAATTCTTTGTCATGTTCGTTTTTTGATCGTTTTTCTTTTAAATTATGTTCGTTTTTTGATCAATCGTTCGTTTTTTGATCATACGTTAGTTTAAATGTCATTATAAAAAAAATATCTTCTAAAAACTAAACAAAGCAGGGCCAATCTTTGTTTTTTTTCATTTTTTCCACTAACTCTAAAGGTTCTGGATTGGAGTTTTGAGGATCCATCTGAGTTTACGGGATAAGTTTTAACGATAACCATTTATTAAATTACTTAGTCTACCAAAAGAGACATCAATTCTTTCGAATTGATGTCTCTTTTATTACAATTATTTTTATACAAGCCCATCGAAAATTTCACAGGTTTTATCTGAAACTTGTTTTACATATTCCAAATGTTTGTCGGTGAGATTTCGGGTAGACAATGGTTTATCCATGGCGGCTTCTTCACCTATAATTTGACATATATCAATACTGCCGGCAACTTTATTGCTGAATTTTTCGATGGCGCGTTTCGCACAGCATTTTGAACAGCCATCAATGGCAATGGTAGGGTATTTATCGGCAAATCGTCTTTCTTCTTCACCCCCTGCGATAAACAGAGGTAAACACAATGAGGTTGTAATTCCCGGGCGAAGCTCCTCTAACATTTTACGGACAACTAAACGGGAAATGGTCCCACCTAAACATTCTTCCCCACTGCACCCAACAACACCAATTCTTTTATCGGCCATGTTATTTCACCTCTTCTTGCATTTCATTCACAGTTTTGGCCATGATCCCAGCCAATTCATCAACAAATTTCCATCCGTCTTCCGTGAGATAAGTTCCGGTGCCGTGATCTTCTCCGCGATGTGGTTTGATGTAATCCGGAACCTTATAGCTATGTTCCACCTCACCCCCGGCTGCTTCCACACTTTTTTTTGCACAATACTTAGAACAACCATCCATGGTAATACATCTTGCACCTTTTATTTTGGCCACCACTTCATCATCTCCTGTGACAACATGGGCCAAACAGAGTGTTTCCGTTTCATTGGGACATTTTTCCTGGGTTACCATTAAAACCGATTCTCTTGCCAATAAACCAAATACTTTTCCAATGCCGCTGCAAGGAATCACTTTAATCTTAGACATTAGTTTCTGCTACCTTTCTTTTCATCACTTCAAAATAGGCCTCAAACCCAAGGAGCAATTCTTTATCTTCTTCAAAATTACTCAGTTTAAGTTCAACCAGCCAACCCATTTCATAGGGACTTTCGTTGATCAGCTCAGGTGCATTCTCTAAAGCCTTGTTGACGGCAGTGACAGTTCCTGATACCGGGGAAACAATTTCAAAAACAGTTTTACCGGATTCAATGCTTCCAAGATCATCAAATTGTTCAACGGCAAGCCCGATTTCCGGTAGATCAGCAAAAAGAATATCGGAAAGATTTTGCTGAACAAAATCCGTCACGCCTATCCTGGCAACATCTCCGGAAATGGAAACCCAACAGTCATTTTCATTGAAATAATAGCCTGACTTAGGGACTTTGAAAATAAACTTGTCATGGGTAAATGAATCATAGTTTACTGATTCAGGGACGACAAACTCGGATTCAGCCTGTTTTTCTTCTGAACCACTCATTTTCTCCAACAAAGCTTGTACCAGAGCATCGGTTTCTTCGTCTTCCCGGATTGCCGCCCCCAGTTTAATATTCTGAGCTTTTGCCACTTCGCTCACATTGACTTTTTCTTTAATGGGAATCTCCAAACTGCCTGCTAATTTACTGGCACATCGGGTATTACAGCCATCAATGACAGAAAGAAACCCCTCCTCCAAAACTTTGTCATAACGGGTTTTATTTTGATTGAGCAGTACCGGGCAGATGAGTTCAACCCCTTCGGACTCTGTGAGTTTTAAAGCCACGCGTCTTGATATGTCCCCTGCGCATTTGTCCAAACCATTACACGGTAACACACATACTGTTTTACTCATGGGATGCTGCCTCCTTATCGGCTTTTCGTATTGCTTTAATCAGCCGAGTGGTTTCCGGTTTATCCGGAAAGCTAATTGCATCCAACCCACAGGTCTTTCCGCAGGCTCTGCAAAAAACGACGCAATTATTTGGGTTTTTGACCTTCAGTTTTGGTGTCTCATCTTCATTGACTTCAAAAACCTTATGGGGACAAAACTTAACACAATCCATACAATCGTTGCATTTCGAATAATCGATTCTGGGAGACCAATCGATACGATCCCGTTCCACTCCCATAAAAGTTGATTCACTCATATCTATACCTCATATCCCATTTCTTCTAATTTTTTTTCCACCACTTCAAAAGCTTGTTCATTGGTCATATCCCGTATATCCAACATCACTGCATCGGTTTCGACGTTAAGCCCGGCTTCTTTAAAAGCCTCCTTAAACATTTTGCGCTGCATATTTGGAGCACAGGCACCAATAATCACTTTTCTGTGAGCTTTTAAGAAATCTGCCAGGAAGCGATCCCCATCTTCTTCGCATAACTGTGGATGAATGATCGCATACTCTACCGGCAATTCGATCCGAACCTGATTAATGAAATCCCAAATGTCCATGGCTTGAAATCCCGGGCATTTTCCCGTACACACACACATAATAAAACCTGGTAATTCTTGACTCATTTTCTCACCTCATCATTTCATTATATAACTATTTCCTTATGGATAATATCATTATACTTCTATGATAATATTGAGTCAAGTATAATAATAAGATTACTATTCCATATTGGAAATATTGGTCTCAAGCTTTACTAATCAACTTTTCTGCTACTTCGTATATTTTTTTAATTGGCACTTCTTTTACTTTTTTAGCCATATCAATAGCTTCCTGAATTTCTTCCTTAGGTATACCTAGTTCGATGCATCTTTTATAATGCCACTCCAAGCAGGGGATACAATTTCCTCCTATCGCAGCACCAATAGCCACCAATTCAATTGTTTTTTCTTGCAGACTCATATTTGAAAATTCCTTTCTTTTTATAATCCTAATATTATCTTTTAAATTTTAAACATCTTCTTATCACTGCATCTATCAACTTCTGCTTGAAGTGTTACATGACTGATCCCGTGATTCTCCTTTAAGTAATCTTCTATTTTTTCATTCACTTTTTCTGCCTCGGATAGTTGCATATCTTCCATATCAACATGGGCCTCAAAATAGATGGTTTTCTCATTGGTCATCCAAGAGTGAACATGATGAATGTTTTTTACCTTGTCCATTTTTTCAATCCCTGTTTTTATTGCCTCATAATCCAGAGGCGCCGATGACTGCATTAAAATATCAACCGTTTTTCTGATGACGTGCCAGGTTTCTTTGATAATATAGAGGGATATCAATAGGGTTATGAGTGGATCAATCCAAACAACTCCCCATAGCATAATAGCAACCCCACCAACTAAAACCCCAACCGATGACACGGTATCACCCAGCAGATGTAAATAACTCGATTTTATATTTAAGTTCTCATGGGAATCCTTTTCCAGCAAAAATACGGAAACAAAATTGGCAACGAGCCCAATGGACGCTACGATGATCATTAAGGTTCCATTAATGCTCTCAGGAGACTGCCATCGTTTAATCGCCTCTACTATTAACACCGTTGATAATACCAATAATACAGTTGCGTTGATAAAGGCTGCCAGAATCTCAGCCCTTTGATATCCGAAGGTCTTTTTAGCATCCTTAGGCTTTTGGGCTATCCTGTTTGCAACATAGGATAAACCAATGGCAACTGTATCGCTTAAGTTGTGGACCGCATCGGATAATAACGCCAGACTTCCCGAAAGGATGCCTCCAACGATTTCGGCTATGGTAATAATTGCGTTTAACACCGTCACCCAGAATATTTTTTTGCCTGATAAGTTTGAAACGTCATGGGTATGTCCGGCTTCTGAATGATTGTGTTTATGATCATGTTCAGACACTACGCTTCACCAACCTTTGCAAAAGCCACTTCAGTAGCTTTTGCGTTTCTCCCATTTCTATTTTAATCATCATAGTAACCTTGTTTTTTCCGCATCTCAAACCGTGCAATGAATATTGCCGCCAGCATACTGACAATAAAGATAATATAGGCTGCATTGTAAAAAATCGTTGAAACCCCATAGGTTTGTATAATCACGGCGTTCACACTCGTGCCCACAGCCCCTCCTACGAACATATTAAAAGATGCAAGGGACATGGCAGTACCTCTCATTTTAGGGAGTTTTTCCTGGGCTGCTGTAATCAGTGTTGATTGGAGGAATATAAAAGCAATGCCAAAACCTAAAAGCCCAAGGGAAAGGATCCATATATTCTGATAGGCTGAAAGGGCGAAAAGGGAGATCCCGCCAATGACCCCGGCCGAAACTAAAAACCCATGTCTGAGAATTTTTTTCATCTTCGGGGCGATCCGGCCTCCCACAACAGTACCGACACCAAAGAGAGATAGGATCAATCCTACAATCAAAATGTTATAGCCTGTAACTTCCTGAAGAAGTTTTCCAGAATAGGTGAAACTGCCAAAGACACTGAATCCCACAAAGAAAATGATGATGACCAATCTCATAAATCGATAATTTGTCAGTGGTTCCTTATAGGCTTTAATAAAGTTAAGCTTATTAATCACCGGTTGATCCCGTTCAAGAATTTTAAACATGACAATGGCAATAATCAGTTCGGCAACGCCATAGATCATATATACCAATCGCCATGAACCAAAATAGGCAATCGCACCACCGATAACAGTAGCGGTTGCTCCCCCGAGAAACATCAGACCCATAACTTTCGCAATGGCTTTCTGACGATTTTCGTTATCAAAACTCTGTCCCACAAGGGCCAAAGTTACTGGGAAGATGCCGGCTCCAAAAGCACCATTCATCGCTCTAAAGAAGATAAGAGATGGCAGGTTAAAGGAAAAGGCACCCAACATACTGAAGACCGCTGTTCCAAATGCCGCAATATTAATAATCTTTACCTTCCCGTATCGGTCCGAAAGCGGCCCGAAAATTAAGGTAAACACACCAAAGGCAAGCATGTAGGCTGTAACAGACATGGCGGCCACACTGATTGTTAGATTCAAATCATTTGCAATATTAATGATCAGTGGTGCGGCGGCATAATTATCGCCATTGGCCAAAAATGCCATTAATCCAAGCACCATGATCATTTTATTTTTATTTTCCATTTTTCAAACTCCATTTTCTATGTATTTGCTGCGAATCGTTATCAAATGAGTATCTAACTAAAAAACATTTTTCACTCAAAAACAAACATATGATCTGTTCCTTAAGTCTTTTAGATTATTTTCTTTTCTTGTCCATTACGGCTCATACAGCATTGATCCTGGATTTTTTTATTATCCACATACTTATTCTTATCTATGATAAGTTGAGGATAATCATCAAGGTTGTCTAAAATACCTTTCACGGTACGTTCTAAAATGGCATTTTCGGTTTTTAATTTGTAAAAAATAAACTTTTCTTTTCTTTCTGTCGTAACTAAATTCATGTCTCTTAACTTTGATAGATTTTTTGATACCGTTGGCTGGGAAACCGCTAAGATATGACTCAGCTCACAGACACATAGCTCCTTTTGAGCGAGCAGAATAATAATTCGAAGTCTTGTTTCATCTGACAGGATTCTATAAATATTTACTAAATGGTTCATTGCCGGCTCCTTTCCTATTTGGAAGAACTATTTTTATATAATCATATTCTCATATAAGTATATGATTATATTACACCCTATCTTTATTGTTGTCAAGCTAATTTAATAAAAAAATACCCGCTGGCGGTGGTCTCCCACACCCAATCGGGTACTGATTTAAATCCTAATATAAATGCTATGGGCAACGAATTAAATTTCTAGACCACAAGCAATCCCCGCAAGATGGTGTATTAAAGTAACAATCGTATTTTGTATCCTCTGCCAGACTGCATCCTTCTTTTAAATCACAATCGATACAACAGGGAAACTGATTATTATAAACCGCATTCCAAAAGGTTTGATAGTCATGGCCTTCAATAATTTCTTTAAGGGTTTTTTCTTTTATATTCCCAAATGAATGTTTTAGAACTCTTTTTTTCTCGCCAAAAACATATTCATCATAGTTATTTGCCAACCGATAACAGGAAATAACCTCTCCGGTAAAATCAATATAAATATAGCCCTTGTCAATAAAGGTACAACGTCGTTCAGTTTTTAACTCCATATCAGGAATTGTAATTTTAATATCACGGTATTTAAAAATCCTTTCTAAAAAAGCTTTTCCTTCTGGATTTTCATAACGGGTATAGAATATGTCATCTTTATCCTTTTCTGTTATAGGCAAAAGATGTGATAATGATAGACGGTAGAAATCGTAATGACGCATCATCTTCAGAATATCAAATAACGCTTCTGAGTTGCTTCTGGTGAGAACATAAGCCACCCCTACTTTTGGAGTTGCTGAACTGGTTCTTTTGAGATAATCCGAAAAACATTCAAAGGTTTTAATGAGTTGATCCTTTACCCCCTGAGTATCTTCATGATACTGATCCGCTGAGAAATAAACCTCCTCGAATTTGTCGCACAATAATTTGGCATTTTCTTCACTCATAATACCATTACTGGTTATTAACAGTTTATACTCTTCAAACAAATCAACTGCCGTTTTAAAATGCGGATATACGGTTGGCTCTCCAATGCCGCCAAAAAATACTTCTTCAAGTGACGGAAACTCTTTAATCTGTTCACGAATGGACTTTAGTAATTCTAAATCCATATCCCCTTCAATCGAATCCCAGGTATGTCGGAAACACATTTCGCAATCGAGGTTGCACCGATTTGTGAGTTCTATGTAAATTCGTCTTAATTCCATGATATCTCCTTAGATATAATTATTTTAATCAACAAACAATCATTACGTTAATATAGGCACATTATATAATTTTCGTCTACACTTGTCTGTGATAATTGCAACAACCTATCACGCCTTACAAGGTTTGCCAGTGCCGCCATTTTTATCATCAACATCTCTGCCAGTATGGAAAAAGCAACTTCTTCAGGGGATATATCCCCGATATCCAACCCAACAAGGGTATAGACTTGCTCAGGCAATTCTCTGCTTGATGCCTTCTTCCTCATCTTTAAACTGCTTGTTATTGCATACTATTATCGGTGTATCTTTTCTGAACTGGCTTTTACCATGTTTAATCCTGCCATTTCAATCATAATTTTAAATTTATACTAAATTTTTATTGACATATGTTTAAAATGTAGTACAATTATAACAAAATAATATATGTCAATCACTAATTAAGGTGTACTGCACATGCCATTAAGAGCAGCTTGAAATTAGCTTGATCTTATTGACAAACAGTTTAAGAGTTTATAAATCGAATTTATAGTATTGGGGGAATGCCCCTGTTACTTTAATACCAAATTGAGGTGAATGAATTATGCCACGACCAAGAAAGTGGAGAAACGTTTGTTGCTTGCCAGAGAGCAACTTGTTTGGACCACTTAATGCACCAAATTCAGACAATGAAATAATAACAATGACCGTCGAAGAATATGAAACAATACGACTGATTGACTTAGAAAGATTTACCCAGGAAGAGTGCGCCAGCCAAATGAAAATTGCGCGCACAACTGTTCAGGGCATGTATAATGATGCAAGAAAAAAACTTGCAGAGTCTCTAGTGAATGGTAGGGTACTTAGAATTGAAGGTGGAAATTACAGGCTTTGTGATAGCCTTGAAAAATCATGTAACTGCGGCGGTTGCCGCAAACATAAATGTAACTGAGATCTTAGGGAAATGATTCATGATAGAAAAAAAAGCGGAACAGTAAGAATGAGAAGGAGATAAAATTATGGATGAACTTGATAAATTAGATGACGCAGAGCTCAAAAATAAATTAGTCTGTTTAAAGGAAGACCTGGAAGATAGTGAAAATGAAAAAAGATTTGTTTTTAAGCAGTCCGGCATGCATGTTTCCAGTTCCAAAGTAGCTCAAGAAATGGCGGAATATAATGATGAAAGCTTGAGGCTGCAGAAATGCATCGATCAAGTTAGTGAAGAAATTAAACGACGGGGCCTGTAAAAAAATTCCCTCTTCTTGTCGATTTCAGGTTGATTATTAAATATATTCTACAAAAACAACCCAAGAACCCCCTTAAACAAAGAGGGATTCTTGGGTTCTATGCTTGTTAAGTTTAATTGTTTAATCATCAAACGTTTATTTTTCTTCATTTCTGCGATCTTTACAAGGTTTGCCCGTGCCACCATTTTTTATCATCAACATCTCTGCCAGTATGGAAAAAGCAACCTCTTCAGGTGACATGTCCCCGATATCCAACCCGACAGGGGTGTGGACTTGCTCAAGTAAATCCCTGCTGATGCTTTCTTCCTCGAGCTGTTTGTAAATATCCTTTGTCTTTTTAACGCTGCCAAGCATACCTACATAGCCGAAACTCTTTTGCATTGCACCTTTAAGTGCGGATTTATCCTGAGTATGTGTGGATGCGCAACATAAATAATAAGCTTCATCAGGAATGTCCGCTTCCAAGATGGCTTTTTCAAAGATCTCACATGAGATAAAGCGATCCGCAAGTTCTATTTTATCCTGTATCAGATCGGGTGAACGGGTGTCAATAAGTGTCGTTTCGAAATGAAGAAGCCTGGCCAGACGTAACACCGCACTGCCTACATGTCCGGCGTTACAAACCACAAGTTGTAATCGGGGACTGACGACATCCACAAATAAACTCACTTTAAAGGTGCACCCCAAACCTGTGTCTTCATAGGTCGGTATATGGGTGTATCGTTTATAAAAGCTCTGTCTGCGTTTAATGGCCTGTTTGGCCTCTTCAAGTGCCTGGCGTTCAAATTCACCGCCGCCTACCGTCCCAAAAGTCCTGCCGTCTTCAAGTAATAACATTTTCTTGCCGACCTTGCAAGGAGATGTGCCTTCTGTTTCAGTTACCGTCAGCACCGCATAAGAAATAGCTGCCTTTTTGGCTTTTAACTGTTCCTGTAAAATTTCCATTGTATTCCTTTCTATTATTATTATCATATAACTCTATATTCATATGATAATATGTTTCGTGTAGTATTGTCAATAACTTTTTTTCCTTAATCACTTCATTTTTTATAAAAAAAGACCTTCCGGAATAATATTACTATTCATCCAGAAGGTTTAAAAAAGCAACGGTTCACCAAAATTATTTACAGTTTTCTTCATTATAATAGAGAACTCTTTGTTTCATCCTTATGTTTCTGCCGAAATTATTCATCATCCAATTAAATTTCCAATCTTTCGGGACACGTATATACAAATCCTCTATCGCCTCTGACATAACCTAATAAAGTCACATTATACTGTTTTGCAAGTCGTACCGCGGCTGAAGTCGGTGTGGACCTTGAAACCAGAACCGGTGTTCCGAGTCGTACAATCTTCGTCATTATTTCTGACGAAATTCTTCCACTCACATATACCACGCTGTTTAATGCCAAATCAAGCTGCCCATCTTTTAATAGGATACCTGTTATTTTATCAAAACAGTTATGTCTGCCAATATCTTCATTTAAAACCTGATAATCGGGTGTATAAAACAAAACACTGTGCACCCCTCCAATATCCTTGAATATTTTCGATTTTTTCATGAAAACCTTCATCATATCCAAGATTGTTTTCACTGAATAGATTGTGTTCGTTTCAACAATGGAATACTGATTTTGTTTAAGAGGATTGATATAGGTAAAACACTTGCCACATCCTGAAGTGATACTTCTCAGGCTTTCCTGTCGATTAACGAGAATCCCTTCTTTCAACGTCACAATGACAGCCAACATCCTTTCATTATACGAAATCTCTTCCACATCAGCGAAGGAGTTAATGACGCCTTCACTATACAGGAATCCAAGAGCCAGTTCTTCCTGGCGCTGGTTAAGGCACAATAAAGAGACAAGTTCTTCTTCATTAACGATAATTTTAAGAGAAATTTCTGTGATCACTTTTTTAGTGACTGCGTTTAATTTGTAACTCTCTTCTTCTTTACTTATTTCTAAAACTTCATATTCTTCATAGATAATATCTTCCATATTTATTAACATCCTTAATTAACTCTTGAAATCAACATCATTCTAATTGTAGAAAAGTCCACCATTACCCATACGTGCTAAATCTCTACTTGTAATCTTTATGTTTGCTAAGAGGCGTGGCAATAATAAATCAAAACTAAAACGATCATTGTAAATGCCACAACCTGGTACCCCAATGATTTGTACATCCTCAATTTCCGCACAGACTAACATAGAACCCGGTAAAACCGGTATTCCATAAAGCAAATCTTCTGCACCTGCCTTTATAATGGCTTCTAAAGTCATATCATCAGGATCCACTGATAGTCCTGCTGTGGTAATAATCATATCTGCCCCTGAATGGATCATGTCATGAATTTTACTGCTGATCGCATCAATATCATCAGGAACCATTTCTTTTGAAACGACTTCACATCCATAGGCTTCCACCTTGGATTGAATGATTTCTGTATAGCGGTCTTCTATTAAATTTTCATAAACCTCTGTGCCAGTTACTAAAATCCCCACCTTCGCTTTTCTCAGTGGATGCACGGTAAACAGTGTTTCTTTTTCCAGGCAATTCATGGCCTTTAGATAATCTTCATTTGAAATATATAAGGGAATAGCTCGGGTTGCTCCAACAATATCCCCTTTTTTAACACAATTATAATTTGGCAGGGAAGCGCATATAACGCCTGAAGAGATATTAAATCGCTCTAGCTGTTCTTCATCCGAAACAAATATGCCATCAATTTCAGCTAAAAGATTAATTCGTCCTTCTTTAGGAATCTTATTAAAACAGATGCCCTGTCCACTCATGTGCTGCGCAAAATCTAAAGCAACTTCATTTTCGTGTTTATATCCTTTGACAAAAGGATTATGTTCTTCAACGAACACATTATTTTTTCCCAGTTCACGCAACATTTGTATGTTTTCTTCACTGATGACATGCCCTTTTTTAAAAGCAACACCTTTTTCTTTTTTATAGATGATCCGTGTAACATCATGCAGTAAGTGCATGCCTACAGATTCTTCAACGGACGTTTTATTTAATAAAAGAATTTTCTTATTCTCTAAATCCTCATTCGATTGAATTAAATCATAGGGCAGCTCTTCAGCGCACCCCCGGCAAATGCTTCCATGAGCCTCTGGATATGTTTCATTACAAATGGGACAAATCACTGTTTTTCCCATTTTCTTTTTTTTCAAATAATTCTTATGAACTTTTGCAGGCTCAATGGCAAATAAAGACGTTCCCGCTTCTTTTATCTGTGCAAAAAGAAGTTCAGAGTCCTGCAGGTTTTTGGGCTTCAATTTTAAAAACCAGGTTTTAACTTCTTCCCATTCTTCAAGCTTTGATCGATCCAGAAAAATACGCAAGCCTAAACCTGTGTATTTATCATAAAAGACTGCAGCAAAACGACCTAAATCCAATACTCTTAACCACCCATTCCCTATAGAGCAGGGTGTGAGAAGCTGTATTGCATCAGGCAAACAGGTTTTAGTCTCACAGATGACATCAAAAAAACCGCCTTCTGGAAGTTTCTCTTGGGCCAGATTTACCATAAATCCCCCGAGAAGAATACCAGGGGCCACTGTTCCATGAAACGCTTTTATTCTTTCAGTGTAATCATTGTAAGTTAATTCGCCAAATTTCATTTTTTACCTCTAAAAATAGTTAATAGCTCAGTATAAATTACCAGTTCTCAGTAATAAGCAAAACCGTTCTATCACAAAAACCGACATAATCCTTAGTACTTAGAACTAATAACTAAACTGGCAGGTTATAAGAAATAGGGAGTGTTGTTGCCAACACTCCCGTTAATATTGTATTGCAAACTTAAGATATTTTTTCTATAGAAACAGCACAAGCCTTGTACTCCGGTGTTTTTGTAATCGTATCAGATGCCCTATTTGTTAACCAATTTGAATTATTTTCAAAGTAGTGCATGGTCATCCATACCATTCCTTTCGGCATACTGTCAGAGATATGAGCTTTAACAGTTACCTTACCACGACGGGATTTTACAATAATCATTTCATTGTGTTCGATGCCAAGTCTTTCTGCATCCACTTGTGAAATATCCGCATACTCTTCCGGCAACAACTCGTTGAGTCCTTTACATCTTCCGGTTTGAGTTCGGGTATGATAATGATAGAGACGTCTCCCTGTACTCAATGTAAAAGGATATTCTGTATCTGGCACTTCAGCCGGAGGCGTCCAATCAAGGGCCATTAAGTGTCCTTTACCACGGGTAAAGTCACCATTTAAATGTAATATTTGTGTTCCAGGACTTTCTTCACAGTCACATGGCCATTGTATGCCATCTCCCTGAAGTTTTTTGAAGGTAATCCCCTGGAAAAACGGTGCCAAAGGTCCAATTTCGTTGTCCCATAGTTCTTGTCCGCTATTGGATTCCCAATTTTGGCCGAAACGTTTGGCAATTTGTTTAAAGATCCACCAGTTTGGCATTGCCAGTCCCGGTGCGTCTTTTACTTTTCTAACCAAACTGAAGCGTCTTTCACAGTTGGTGAACGTGCCTTCATCTTCACTCCAGGCTGCAGCCGGCAGAATAACATCTGCATACTGAGTGGTTTCCGTCTGGAAGATGTCGTTGCACACAATAAATTCTGCGGCTTCCAGACATTCGATGACGTGAGAAATATCAGGTTCTGTTCCCACAATGTTCTCTCCAAAGATGTACAGACCTTTCACTTTTCCGGTTTTTAAACCGCTGATCATATCTGGAATCATTAATCCCAATTTGTCAGGCAGACCTTTTACATTCCATGCTTTCTCGAATTTCGCCTTGGCTGCTGGGTCGGTTACCTGTTGGTAGCCATGATATACATTGGGAAGTGCACCCATATCACAGGCTCCCTGAACATTATTCTGACCACGTAATGGATTAACACCGGCATTTTCTTTTCCGATATTCCCTAATACCATCTGAAGGTTTGCAACAGACATAACATTGTTTGTTCCACATGTATGCTCAGTAATTCCCAGGGTATACATTGCCATTCCCGGCTTGTTTGCTGCAAGCATTCTGGCAATTTTGATGATTTGTTCTTCTGACACACCACTGATTTCAGATACTCTTTTAGGAGGATACTCCAAAACCTTTTCTTTTAATGCTTCCCAATTATCACAGTAATTGTCTACAAAATCTTTATCATAGAGATCTTCTGTAATAAGCACATTCATCAGTCCGTTTATGAAGGCTACATCTGAACCCACATTTATTTGGGCAAATTCATCGGCGTAATCAACAAGTCGAGTTCTTCTTGGATCCACAACGATGAGCTTCGCGCCGTTTCTTTGGCCATTTTTTACAAAGGTAGCCGCTACCGGATGAGCTTCTGTCATATTCGATCCAATAACGAATAACATATTGGTGTTAGCCATTTCAGCAATAGAGTTGGTCATTCCGCCGGTACCAAATGAAGTGATCAAACCTGCTACCGTAGGTGCATGGCAGACTCTTGCGCAGTGATCAATATTTGGAGATTTAAACGCGGCTCTGAATAACTTCTGCATCTGGTAAGAATCTTCGTTAATACTTCTCGCGCAACTGATTCCTCCAACTGCATCCGGACCATCTCTATCAATAATTTCTTTGAATTTTGAAGCAACTAAGTCCAGAGCTTCATCCCAGGATGCTTCCCGGAAAACACCATTTTCTTTGATGAGAGGTGAGGTCAGTCTTTCATCTGAATAGATAAAGTCATAACCGTAACGGCCTTTGACACAAAGTCGTCCTTTATTTGGAAGAGCATCTTCCACTCCGGTAACCTTTACAATTTCCTGACCTTTCATGTGAAGATCCTGCTGACATCCCACGCCACAGTATGGGCAGGTCGTTCTCACATGTGTGACTTCCCATGTTCGTGCCTTGCCTATGGATTTTCGATTGGTAAGAGCCCCTACTGGACACGCCTGAACACATTGTCCACATTGAACGCAGGTTGATTCTCCCATAGGTATGTTGTTATCACAGATGATAGTGGATTCACTGCCTCTGAAACCAACTGATAAAACGTCATTACAGGCAATATCATTACATGCGGTAACGCATCTTCTACAGAGAATACATTTTCTGTTATCTCTTACAATCATGACACTTGAATCGTCTATTGTCGCCTTATTTATGCTTTCCATAATGAAAGGTGGTGTTTCTATTCCTAATTCATAGGCAATTTTTTGAAGACTGCAGTCCCCACTTTTTTCACATGCTAAGCAATTATGTTCGCCATTGGATAACAGCAGATTGATGATGTTGTGACGTGCACTGAGTACACTTTCTGATTCCGTGTTTATGACCATGCCATCGGCTGCTATTGCTGCACAGGAAGCGATCAATGTTCTGGCACCTACTACTTCAACAACACAAATTCTGCATGTAAACGTATCATGATTCTGCTCTTTGTGACAAAGGTCAACAGACTTATGCAGACTGTGCTGTACTAGTGTAGTCGTATCATGAATCCCGTCCATATGGCAAAGAGTAGGAATGTATATTCCATTTTCTGTTGCTACCTGAAGAATCGTTTTATCTTCTTCAGCTTTCAATATTTTATTATTAATTGTTACAGTAATCATTGGTAACCTCCATATATAGTAAATTATTTTGTTATGGCATCCACTGGACATTTTTCGAAGCATACATTGCACTTGATGCAGATATCCTGGTCGATAACAAAGGGTATTTTTTCTTTTTTAGATCCGCTAATTGCACTTACCGGACAATTCTTGGCACATTTCCCACAACTTATACATTTGTCCTCTATGACTGCATAGGCGAGTAAGCTCTTACAATAACCTGCCGGACATTTATGATCCCTGATATGGGCTTCGTACTCATCTCTAAAATATCTTAGGGTACTCAACACTGGATTTGGTGCCGTTTGTCCCAGCGCACACAGAGAAGATGCCTTTATATCCCTTGCAAGGGTTTCCAGTTCATCGATATCGCTCATTTTTCCTTTGCCCTTAGTAATTTTATCCAATATTTCCATCATTCTTCTGGTTCCCAAACGACAGGGGTTGCATTTTCCACAGGATTCATCAACTGTAAATTCCAGAAAGAACTTGGCTATATCCACCATGCATGTATCTTCATCCATTACAATGAGTCCGCCAGACCCCATCATGGCACCTAATTCAATTAAGGTTTCATAATCAATTGGCGTATCGATATGACTAGCTGGAATACATCCTCCTGAGGGTCCACCTGTTTGAGCGGCTTTAAATTTCTTGCCATCAGGTATGCCACCGCCAATATCGTATATCACTTCTCTCAGTGTTGTTCCCATAGGGATTTCCACTAAACCGGTATTGTTAATTTTTCCCCCAACAGCGAACACTTTGGTTCCCTTGCTCTTTTCTGTTCCCATACTTGCAAACCATTCTGAGCCTTTTAGCATGATCACGGGAATATTCGCCAGTGTTTCAACATTGTTGAGTATCGTCGGTTTTTGCCATAAACCTTTTACAGCTGGGAATGGCGGTCTGACTCTGGGCTCTCCTCTTTTACCTTCAATGGATGTCATCAGTGCCGTTTCTTCGCCACATACGAAAGCGCCTGCGCCCAGCCTGATTTCAAGATCAAATTTAAAACCGGTATCTAATATATTATCGCCTAATAGTCCATACTCTTTGGCCTGATCGATGGCAATCTGAAGTCTCTTTACCGCAATAGGATACTCTGCTCTCACGTAGATAAAACCGTAATTTGCTCCAATTGCGTATCCCGCAATAGCCATCGCTTCTATGATGGAATGCGGATCACCTTCCAGGACACTTCTGTCCATAAATGCCCCTGGATCGCCTTCATCAGCATTACAGCAAACGTATTTTTGTTCATTATCCTGTTGCGCGGCAAAGCCCCATTTCGTACCTGTTGGAAAGCCTCCGCCGCCTCTTCCTCTGAGTCCTGAATTCTTAACTGTTTTAATAACATCCATTGGTGTCATTTCTGTGAGTGCTTTTCCCAATGCTTTATAGCCATTAAATGCAATGTATTCATCAATTAACTCTGGATTAATGATCCCACAATTTCTAAGGGCAACTCTTAACTGTTTTTTGAAAAAGCCAGACTTTTCTATGGCGTATTCGCCTTCGGCCACTGCATTTCTTTGTTCCAGCAATCTGCTGACGATTCGTCCCTTTAATAAATGCTCCTGTACAATTTCTTCGATATCCTTCACGTCAACTTTGCAGTACATCGTCCCTTCTGGGTAAACAACCATAATGGGACCCTCTTCACATAACCCAAAACACCCAGTCTGAACAATCTTAATTTCTTTATCAAGTTCATTTTTTTCCAAACTCTTATTTAATTCAATGATTAAATCTTCAGAATTTGAGGAAGTACAACCTGTACCACCACAAACCAAAACATGTGAACGAAACAATTGCATCTAGTTATCCTCCTTTTGAAATTTAAATTTATTTCTCTTCTTTTAAAGTATAATCCAAACAAATCTTCCCATTTGCAAGATGCTCTAACACAACTTTGGCCGCTCTCTCAGGTGTCATATTCACATAGGTCACCTTTTTGCCGTTTTTATCTATGACATCTACCAGTGGTTCTAAGCGACACACACCGACACACCCTGTTGCCGAAACATTAACATCGTGTATATCTCTTTTTTGGATTTCAGAAACAAATGCATTCATGACTTCCCTTGCCCCGGCTGCGATTCCGCAGGTTGCCATACCGACAACGACCCTTATAGAATCAGTATTTGTTCTCATTCCGATTTCATCAAACGTTTTCTTTCTGATTTCTTCTAATTCTGCTAGCGTTTTCACTGTGCAATCCTCCGATCATCACTTTTACAATTATCGATAATTCCAGCGACATCGTCTTTTGTCAGTCGTCCATGAACCTGGCCACTCACCGTTAAAACGGGTGCCAATCCACACGCTCCCAGACATCTGCACGCTTCAAGCGTAAACTCACCGTCTTCGGTTGTTTCTCCAATGCCAATATTCAGTGTTTCTTTTAGCCTGTCTAATATGGGACCAGCGCCTTTTACATAACATGCTGTCCCCATGCATATGGAAATATTATATCTACCCTTTGGTTTTAAGGAAAAGTGAGAGTAGAAGGTAATCACACCAAAAACTTCTGAAATTGGGATATTCATTTCTTTCGCAATTTTCACCTGCACTTCGTTAGGCAAATATCCATAAATCCCTTGTACCTCATGTAATATAGGGATTAATGCTCCTTTGGAATTCATATGCCTGCCAATGATTTCTGTAACCAAATTATCTCTTTCTTTTGTTTCCATGCAACTACTTGCATTTGTGTTCATAAAGCCGCCTCCTCAACGTTTTTGTTTTCTGTATTCAAATTCCCCAAAAAAAAAATAAACTCCAATCTGATGAAGAAAGGAGTTTCAAAAAACTATTAATAAGGATTACCTATTTTGTAATCCCTTAATAAAGAAAAAACAAAAAACATTATCACAATAATATGACTGTTTTGTCTTTTCAGTATTCTCTAGTTTCTCCTTTCCACAATGGGAGATAGAACCGTTTCCAGTAATACCCTACGGCCTATAGCTCATAAATATACAAAAATATATCTTTAGAGGTTATAGATTTGGAGATATTAAATTTTCTAATTGGCATTATATCTTAAGTGAAATCTCCTGTCTACACATTATTTATTTATTTTCGCTTTTTTTAAGTGTTTCTGCTTTTTTTGGGTAAGCCACTAATGTTGAAATTAAATCAGTTATTAACCATTTTAAACGATATTTCTGAATATTTTTATTCGGAGTCACAGGGCAAAGCATGCGATCACAATAATCTCAATAAAACAATGCTTTATAACACACAACGTTCGCCAGCTGAATTTATCAAGAAATTCACGAATAATTGATCGAAAAAATAAAAAAACCAGAGTCGGTTTGGCTAGGCCGACTCTGGCAGCGTAAAAGAAGCATTCAGGTTTCTTGAGAATTTAATTATTGTGGTTACAAATAAATAAAATTCAGGAACGCTTTAAAAATAAAAAGACCACTCCTATTAGGAATGGTCTTTTTATTTCACACTAAAAAAATGTAAAACTAACAAGTGTTTTCACCCTGTTCAAGCCCCTTTTCCACAATGGGAGACATAACCGTTTCCAGATATACCCTACGGATTTAAGTTCATAGTCCAAATATAAAGACCTTAGAAACATTAAATTTCGGAGTTTTTGTTATTATATATTATAATTCTCTGGATTGCAAACAAAAAAGGATATTTTTAAAAAATAATTTTGAATGACATTTTTCATTACATCTCAGGGAATGATATGCCAGCCTTATTTGGGATAAAACAAAAATCAATCTTACATAAAAAAGCTCTTGCGTTAGTGATTTTTTATTTGTTCAAAAAAACACCATTAACATATGTGATTTAACCTAAAATTAAAGTAATGCGCAAACAGCTTGGGCAGAGCATCACGGTTTTCCCTGGTAACAGTAATAAGTTTCACTTTGGTATGGTTTCTTAACATATCCGTCCAACCTCTGCTCGCCAACTTTATGACCCCAAAAACAAGTTGACTGCCATCTAACGTTTCAATTATTTCTTTTTGAAATTGAAAAGCCTCACTCTCAAAACTACCACATTCATCCATTAAAATTAAGTTAGCATTTGCCCGGGCTGATCTGATCAGTTCAACACCAAATGTTTCAAATTTTTCCGTGTAAACTTGAGGAAGACAGTCTTTTCTAAAGCATACGACACTGTTTTCTACTTTGAAAACATCAGGTTCCTGGGCAGAATTCATATATAACAGTCTATCTACAGATCCTCTGTCTGGGCCAAAGTAGGTTTTAAATCCGCCTTGAGTGATATTTAATCCTGCAAGTGTCTTAGCGATGACCGTGCTTTTTCCAACTTGTATTTCACCTGTCAGAAATATATGCATTATATGCAGTCCCCTTCGATTTCAAATATCCCCACTGATTTCATTTTTTGAATATAAAAAGGATAGTCCTTTTCATTTGTTTCGATGAGTCTTTGAGATAGAAAACGATTTAAATCCTCTTCACTGACTTCATGATAATTGTTTTTAATGAAGTTTTTCGCCTCTTCTATTGAAACCAGGGGTTGCCCAAATTCAAAAGAGGCTTCCGTGAGTAAGTATGGTATCCCTTTAAAACTTAAATTATGCTCTACTTTTTCAACTGTATTTCTGCGAAATGATCGGTATTGTTCAATATAGGGTTTACTTTCATTCTTTTTGTCCACTACAGCAATTAGTTTTTTGCAGAAAGGAAGAAACCTTTCCATATTGTGACTGCCAAAGAAGCTGATATAGATAACATCCCAACTTTCATCGATACTATCGGAACTCATGAGGTATGGCTCAATGTTTGTAATTTTCCTGTCAGCAATACTTTTTTTCAGTGATTCAATGGCTTCTTTGTCATTATCAATACAGGTAATGCTTTCAATGTTTTTACTAAACTCCAAATCAACAAGACCTAAACCACAGCCAATATCACAAAGGGTGGAATATCCCTCCAATCTGGGAACAATCAAATCTGCAATATTCTTAAAAAAGCCGGAATACGCATTCGCATCCTGATACCACTTGATTGTCGTTGAATTCCAATTAAAATTCATTGTCATTTCAACTTACACTTTTTTTGAATGCAACCTTTTGTCCAGTGACAGCCATCTTTACATTTTCTGCACCGGCTGCTATTCTGAAGGCCCGAGGATTGTCTTTAATGATAAATCCTGATAGTTCGCCAACGCCATAATCGAAAAGCACTGGCGCAAGGGGAGTCCCGGGTCCAACTATGGTGATCCGTTTGGCATTTTTCGAAAGTTCCAGAAGTCTTGGAAGTGTTTTATCCACAAGTGTTGAACAGGATATATACACATAATCACAGTCGGGCAGTATATATTCGCAGGCAGACAGGGGATAATCACCAGTCTCCGGTTCCCAGTCAATAATAGAAAAGTCACATATCGGTTCAATCAGTCTTTCGATGTGGGGAAAATGCCCGACTGTAGCAACTTTTTTATCTTTTAATTCATTCTGTGACATAATAAACGGATCAAATATCCGATCCTCCACGCGCTTTTTGTCAGAAAACGCCACACCATGATCTCTTGCCACCTGGGGATTGTTATAATAGGCATTAATGGCGGCAGCACCAACGGTTGCTTCAAAAAAATTCCATGATTTTACACAGACTGCAACCTCCCGCAGTGGTAATCCGATGAGGTTTTTTGTTAACATAGGCATTCTGGTTTCACAAAGTCGGCCTGAAGCAACTCCCGCACCATTGCCACTGCGAATATAAGAACGCCTCTTTCCGCAAATCAACTCATCAACCATAAAATTTTCAGGGATGCCCTCGATTAAAGCATCATACATTTCCCACATAAGAAAATCTCCTTTTCATAACTTTAATAATTCTTCTGTTATCTGCTCTCCGGTACGCAGGCAGTTACGCAGTTTTAACAGTGTATTGTCAAACTTTTCAATGGCTTCAAGGCTTTGCTTTTCGACCTCGGACGTTTCAATAATTTTAACAATTCCCCCATTTTTAATAACAATCCGTTTATCGGCACTCAGTGCCAAAAGAGGATCATGGGTCGAAACAAATATGATCTTTTCCTTTTTTGCTAAAAGCGATAAGGCCTGTCGTCTATCAATCCCGGCATTTTCAATTTCGTCAATCAGGACGATGGGAGAATCGCTCATATAAGCGGTATCCGCAATCATGAGTGCTCTGGATTGTCCGCCGCTGAGTTGGGTCAACTTTGTGTCTTCAAAAAAATTTTCGCCAGTTAGCTGATTGGCACGCTGAAAACATTTTTCCACCACCGCATTTGCGTCAGGGGTTAATCTGCATCTTGCATGCATTTCCAGGAATTCACGAACCGTCAGATCCATGACAAAATTCATATTCTGGGAAAGTTGAGCCACCAGCTTGCCATCCATTTCAAAACGCTGACTGTCGTTAATTCCAACACCATTGACCATGATTTGTCTGTGTGTAGGAGTATCCCTTTGTGCCAGGCATTCTATATCGTTTAGCAATCTGCTCTTACCCGAACCTGTAGGCCCTACAATACTGATAATCTCTCCGGCCTTGATGATCAGACTGATATTTTCCGGCTCCTTTAATTTGTTAATCCCACCATTAATCGTAATCGATGAGACACCATTAAGGGGAGTCAGCGTTTGTGAGAAAGTTTCAAGAAACACACAAAAATTCCTTAATACATCGTCTCTGTCCAAGTCGAATTCTTCGAGGATTTCATCTTCAATTTCCTCCAATGCATGTTCCAGCGTCAGATCTTTTGAAATGTTCTCTAATCGGAAATTGGCCAGAAAGTCTGAGGCAATGGGATATTGATGCATGAGTTCTGCCAGACTCTGACTATTGATAAGTTTCATAAAATCCTGGGCTATCATATTTTCTTAAACTCCATTTTCTTCATCATTCCCATTTGGTAGGGTTCACCTATTTTTGTTTCACCTGTGCAATAGGAACAAATCGCTGCAGGCGTCGTAAAACGCAATTTCATATCCCGGACCGTATGGATATCCGCAGTTTTCTGTAAATGTTTTGCCAGCAAAAATGACCCCTGGCCTGTGATCCCATTAATAAATATGATCATTGCCGATAGATTCACCTGTTTGATATTAAAAGCAAATACTTCTCTTTCTGCCTGAGAAACGATATCACCTTTTGTCACGACGACAATATCAGCAAACTTCAACATCGGACCAATTTTACGAGGCGTGTTAACACCGGATAAATTGTCGATGACACAAATAGACAAAATGCCTTTAATGTATGGAGAACAGCGGTTACAAAGACCGGCGCTTTCAGTGATGAGCATATCAAAATCGGATTGTAACCCCCATTGAACAGCATCCTCTATGTTGCTGACAAAATAGTGGTCAGGACATATTTTACCGGAAAATCCCATCTGAATCGGTATGTCCGCTTCTTCATAGCTTATATTATCAAATGACGTCAAACAATCAAATTTTACAACGCCAATACTGCCTTTAGGCATATCCATGCACTCAATCAGCTTTAAAATAACAGACGTCTTTCCTGAAGAGGGTGGTCCGGCTACCGTAATTAATTTCATTTTTTACCTTCCTTGCATTTTTTTGTGTTTTGTAAGAGTCCAACCCGTAAATCCTTGAACCGACAAAGTAGTATCATAAGACTACTTTGCCGGTTTTTAAATACTATACCATTATTCTGCAGATTTTAAAAGTGAATTTGCCACCAATGCTTTATATTGGTCTTCTGTTAGATCACAATGATAGAACAACTTATATTATCTGGCTGCTTCTTTATAAACATCGTATTGAACTTTATATCGATTATTTAAATGTAATCATTTTTCATTATGTTTTGTTATGTTTTGTTATTTTATTATATAACAAGCTATCTCTTCATGTCAAGCCAACTGTATTAAATGCAGCACTGAAATATAACTTCCATTTAATGTATTATCATTAAAACAAACGTAAAAAAAGCACCTTGCAATTTCCTCTGCAAAGTGGTTTTAATATCGTTATATGGCGTCCTCTTAAGGACTTTATTAGTCCCGTGCAAAACTGCTTATGAATTCGTCTATTGCTCTGTTCACATCGATGTAATTATCCGCATTGGAAAAGTGTGCTGCATTTTTAATCACCTGGATGGGATAGCCATCATGTTTTGCCCATTCCCGGCAATATTGCATCACTTTTCCAGTTTTATCATGTTCGCCAATCAGTATCAGAACAGGAAAATCAAAATGCACGGGCTCTGTTCTTGTAAAAACATCTGCGTATGCGATTCCAATTTGCTCACAGATGTCCTGTTTACTTAAGTGTGCCAGCATTTCTATCATTAAATCATAGGCATATTTCGTCTCTGAAACCGATTTTGCCATCCCCCACCGCAATAAACGGTCAGGAAAACATCGCGCTATTGGCTCAACATGTTTTAACCACCATTGGTCAGATTTCGAATAATAGCATAATCCAAAAGGTGTTGTATCAACGGCAATAAATGCTTGTACTCTTCCAACGTAACGAATTGCAAACTCTTGACAGGGATACCCACCCATTGACATTCCCACCAAAATTACCTTTTCAATTTTTTCTGCTTCAAGTATGGCGAGTAAATCCTTTGCGGTGTTTTCATAGGAGAAATTACTGTATGGACGCGATTCCCCGTGCAAAGGAACATCCCAGGTAATGATGGTATATTCTCCGGAAAAATAGTCGATCTGTTTTTCGAACATTGTATGATTAGCTGTCAGTCCATGAGTGAATACAATAGATTTTGCATCGGCATATGCGTTTCTGCTAATCCAGTAATATGTACTGCCACGTTCTGAGTGAACACTTTTCTTTTCCAATGCTCTTACCTCCCATTAATCACCTTATGGTCTTATTGATCTTTTAACCAATTTTGCTTTAATTGCGATACTTCAGACTTTATGTCATTAAACATCTTTCCGATAGCATTTTTTAATTTGCTTTCATCTGTATTAATAGATTTCCTGTTGCATTTTATCCGCTTCCTCATTATTTCAGTTAAGTAACCACCGCGAAACATTTTTGGCTCAAAGGCCATTATAAATGCTGTTGGTTCACTATCATGAATTATTTGAAGTAGCTTGGCTTCTCTTTTTCTTTTTGTCAATATATCAAAATTAGTTCTTTTACCATACTTACCTTCTCCGAAATAAACGGTAACTCCAAACCCTTCATTTCTTAGAACATCGACTAACGTTTCATTATGATGATCAATATTTACGTGAACACTGGAAAAACCAATTGCCAGTTTTTGTTCAACTAAAATACCGACAAATAATCCTAATGCAAATCCGATTGCATACACGACCATTTCAATAAATTTTTGCTCTCCTGACAACACAATCGTTAATCCAAATATATACACGATTGCTTCAAGAAACCCAAAGAACGCAGTGAGTATTTTTAAGTTTTTCACCATACAAATTGTACGCAAGGTTAGCATTGGTACAAACAACAATTGAACGATAATGATTAAAAATAATTTTGACATATGACCTCCTGTTTTGCTCTGATAAAAATTATTTTATCTGCTATATCTGCACAGAAAAATTATGAGAATGATAAAATAGACCCTCTGAAATCATAAGTGTCAGAGTATTTGATCGCCCTTCTTATTAACTTATCTTATATCAGTGTAGCATGCTTTTTAAAAAAATACAAAATTGATTATATTGATGCTTTGGTAAAGAATAATCGATAGAAGAAATCCAAAATTTTGAAGAGAAACAATGAAGAAACTTTGGATACTAACTTCCCAGGTATTCTGCCTCCTTGCGTATACTTGTTGAATTCCTCAAACTATGATATTCTTTAGAACTAGTAACAAAAAGGAGAACATCATGTACGAAAAAGGTATCCAGACACGAAATCATCTTTACACTACTGCAAAAAATCTTTTCTATACTCATGGCTATGAAAAAACAAAAATAAAAGACATCGTTCAAACAGCTGATACTCCCATTGGTCTTTTTACCTATTACTTTAAAACTAAAGATAAAATTGTTCAGGAAATATATTTGGAGTATTATAAAAAAATCAATGCCCATATGAATGAATCAAAGGTTGCCGGAATTGAAAATTCCATTCTGCGACATACGGTTCTAAGCTGGATTTATTATGATCGCATCCTCAATAATGACAATAATCGACGTTTTTATTTTGAAATCCTGAAAAAAGGCTCAAACTATCGCATTGCCAATAAATTTATTAGTCATGTCTACCGTCGTTATATTGATGAATATCATATTGTGATCAGTGAAAATGAGTTCAACAATCTTCTTTATATCGATTTTGGAGGGCGTCGGGAATATTTCCTGAAATATTTCGAGACACCCCTCAATGATTCTGTAGATGAAGTGATTTTTTTGTTAAACGGCATTATTCCACGGTTGCTGGGTATCGATCAGCAAGAAATCACAACCCTTCTTTCCAAAGGGATCCAAATTGCTAAAACCATCAGGAGTGACTCTATCCATTTTCTTTCTTAGTTTTAAAATCAGGCCTCTGATTTCGAAGTTTTTTTCTGCCAAAAAGCAAACAAAGACTGTCAATAATTGGCAGTCTTTGTTTGTTGATAAAGGTTATTTATTCGTCATCCGAAAAGCTGATCAAGTACGAAAAAGATCAAACAGTTTCAGATTCTTATTAATCCTGGTTTTTAAAACATGAAGCTGGTCATTCGGTCAATTTCTTCATCCGTTGCTTCATAGACCCCAGGGAATGAACTGACATTCAGACCCTGGCTTGCACCAGGAATAAAGTATAATTTACCACATTCTTTACAGGCTCTTTCTACATTTTCTCCAATGATTTCCCTGGTCCAGCCTGGAAAGTCAATCACACCACTGTCGATGTCGCCCATAAATGTTATTTTTCCACCATATTGCTTAATCAGCTCAGGAACTTTATTGGTTGTCATTACCCCCTGCCAAATATCGATGCCCATTTCAAGCATAGAAGGCACCAGATTCGCTGCGTAGCTGTCACTGTGATGAATGATGAGTTCAACGCCATTGTCTTTATAGTAGCCATATATTTTCTTATAGGCCGGTTCAAAGAATTCTTTGAACATTTCTGGCGAAATAAATGAATTAATCTGGCTGCCCCAGTCATCATGATGGAAAAGTGCGTCAGGATGAAGATGATCAATAAATTCTTTTGCAAGTTTCAGTTCAAATTCAACAATGTAATCAATGAGTTCATGCATGGCTTCCGGTTCTTCATAATAGGCCATTAATGCTTCTTCCATACTCATGAGGTAATGGGTCATTTCAAAAATACCGGGTGCGACAAAAACGGTGACGTACTGGTCATTACGATCAACAGCCTCTGCTTCTTTTATGGCTATCGCCCATGATTCCTCAGAACATTCAACGGATGGCATTTTAACAACGTCTCTCCATTTTGTAATGTCCTTAATGACAATATGTTCAGGGTCATGCACAGGGAAAGCACCTAATTGACCTTTTGGCCATCTTACTGTAACTCCCCATTCATTGACGATTTCCCCACCGATAGGAGGCTTAATCCGAGTAATGGGAGTTTTCATCATCATAGCAAACGCTTCGTACTGTTTTACAAATCGATCCGGATTCCCACCCTTCATCACTTCTACTAAATTCTGTCTTTTGGTTAACATATTGATTCCTCCTTGTTTTTATTTGGTATTATGCGATTGCTAATTCTTTGGCTTTGACGGCGGCTGGTCCGGCATCGGGAGCAAAGGCATCTGCCCCAATTTCTGCTGCGAATTCAGGTGTAACCGGCGCACCGCCAACGATGACCTTGAATCCTTTTAATCCGCTGGCTTTAATGGTAGCAACGGCTTCTCTCATAGCTGGCATGGTTGATGTCAAAAGACCTGAGCATGCCACTATTTTCACATTCGAATTTTCTTTAATGGCTTCAACAAATTTTTCGGCTGGTACATCAACTCCAAGATCCACCATATCGAATCCGGCACTTTCAATCATTAATGAAACCAGGTTTTTTCCGATGTCATGCAAATCGCCTTCAACCGTACCAATAATACAGGTCCCTAACTTGGAAGAGCCATCACCTGCTAAAAGAGGTTTAAGGACTTCCACACCTTTTGACATTGCTTTGGCGGCGATGAGCATTTCAGGAACGAAAATATCACCTCTTGAGAATTTTTCACCAACCACACCCATGGATTCGACCATGGCCTGAAGAATCTCTTCCGGGCTATTGCCTTCATCAATTGCTTCCTGTACCAAACCCGGAACGAGTTTGGACTTCCCTATTTCTACTTTTGCTTTTACTTCATCAATTTTTGACATGCTTTCTTCCTCCTGATTAATTTATTTGTACATCGTTATTTCTTGTGCTGTGCTGCCTGTCTTATTTTGCTACAGGGCCAAAAATGCCTTCTCTGTAAGCGCCAATGTATTCCATACAGTATTCATCTTCGCCTAAGAGTGCTTCTGTTGCAAAGATGATGCCCATGAGATCTCTGTTGGTGGGATCAAGAATGGCGCTGTCCAGTCCGGCATTCATTGCCAGAACC
>NZ_DATCHP010000069.1:0-13401 GCF_036508315.1 Acetobacterium sp.
TTGTAGTTTCGTTTTGTGTTTTCTAAGCTGTCCTTCAAGTTTATTTACAACATCTTCAATGGATGACACCATATCCTCAGACTTTTCTTCAGCCCTGAGAATCGTTTTTCCCACAGGAATTGTTACCTCTAACATTTGATAATTTTTTTCCTTACTGAATGTAGCGTAAATTTCTGTCTCCTGACCAAAGTAGCGATCAAATTTAGAAAACTTCTTTTTAAGTGTTTCTTTCAAACCTTCTGATACATGCATGTTTTTTCCGTAAATTGTGAATTTCATAACGACAACTCCTTTCAAAAGGTTAAGTTTACTCGTTTACAGAATATAGAGTCTACGAGCTATATCTATATTATACCTAATTTAGTCCCCTTTAGTCAAAATTATTTTGTCAAATTGTTGTCACGAAAAAGCAACCAAAAAGATTTCTCTCATAATCTTGATAAAAAGGGTGTTTTGCCTCAGTTGACCTGGTCTTTTCCCCCACACTCGCCAGCAGGAAGTTTAGCTCAGTGTTCGCATCACAACTCCTTCTCTCGGCTTTCGCCGGCCGGACTTACTTCTAAGACGCACAATGATCAGCAATTCGCTTTTGAATTGCCTTACGTGGATCGTTTTGCCTGCATCTGGCATCGATTTTCAACCACAAACCTGAGACAACCTCTATTATAAGTTTAGTCCTGTAAAAATGTCAAGATAAATCCGATTGTCTGACTAAACACTGTTCAACCATTCAAAATAATATGCTATAATAAGAATAATAAATTTATGGAGGTTCATCAATGTTCTTGGGTTTATTAGCAACATTCTCGTCTTTTATCTTTATTTTTAATCTTTCCCTGAGTATTACTATTATTTTTTTGGAACGTAAAAGCCCTCAAAGCACTTATGCCTGGCTGCTTTTTTTATGGATGATTCCCATTTTAGGATTTTTATTTTACCTGTTTTTTTCCCAAAACCTTACTAAACGAAAAATATTTAAATATAACACCCTTGAAAATGTTCGCTACAGTTTATTGCTTCGGCAGCAAAGGCGATCCTTATCCCAGATCATAACCATCGACCCTAACAGTCCTCTGGAAAAATACCGTCATTCCATTGAATTTCACTTGAATGTAAGCCAGGCCATGTACACAAACAACAATTTGGTCAATATTTACACAGATGGCAAAGCTAAATTTGATGCTCTTTTTGACGCTATGGAGTCTGCCACTTCATCTATTCATGTGGAATACTATATCATAAAATACGATTCACTGGCACTGCGAATGATGGATATTCTTACCCGAAAGGCCCTGGACGGCGTTGAAGTCCGTCTTCTCTTTGATGCCATGGGCGGTCGCTACCTCCCGAAGGCAGTTCTTGAACGTCTTGAGTCAGCCGGTGGACAAATCGGTAAATTCTTCCCATCAAAAATAAAAATGATTAATCTTCGCGTCAATTATCGTAATCACCGAAAAATTGTTGTCATCGATGGGACCACTGGTTTTGTGGGAGGCTTTAATGTGGGAAATGAATACCTGGGCCGTAACCCTAAAATGGGCTATTGGCGTGACACGCACCTGAAAATCCAGGGTTCCTCTGCTCACGAGCTCCAATTGCGTTTTCTTTTGGACTGGCGGGCAAGCTCGAGTGAAAATTTAACTATTGACGGAGACTCTCAGACTAAGTATTTCCCAGCCATTCCCCAGCGGTCAGGAGCCGGGATCCAAATTGTTTCCAGCGGTCCTGACCGAAAAAATCAGCAAATCAAACAAGGGCTTTTGCGAATGATTAATAATGCTGAAAGCTATATCCTTATCCAATCACCTTATTTTGTACCTGATGAAAGTATTCTTGAAGCCTTAAAAATCGCCTTGTTATCAGGCATTGATGTTCGCCTTATGATTCCAAATAAACCAGATCATGTCTTTATTCATTGGGCCACCCTGGCCTATGTCGGCGAACTCATTGAATATGGCGCAAAAGTCTATATTTATGAAAATGGTTTCCTGCACGCTAAGACAATCGTTGTTGACGATGCTGTATGTTCCGTGGGTTCCTGTAATTTCGACATTCGCAGCTTTAGCCTTAATTTTGAAACAAATGCTTTTATTTATGATTCTTCAATTTCCAGGTCGTTAAAGAATGTTTTTGTTGAAGATATGAAGCACTGTACCTATTACAATAAGGAAGTTTATTCTCAAAGAGGCCACATTGTAAAAATAAAGGAGTCCATCTCCCGATTATTTTCGCCTCTGCTTTAATTCCAATACATCCGCTTTTTTCCATCAATATTCCTCTTCATTTTTCCTCAACACAACCGTTTTTCAAAAAACTAAAAATCCCTGTACCATTGTTGGTACAGGGATTTTTATAACTATTAAGAAAGATTGTGAATAAATAGTCCACTTCTTAATTTTGGTTCAAACCATGTTGATTTCGGTGGCATGAGTAAATCTGCATCCGCAATGTTCATCAGCTCTTCAATGGAGGTTGGATACATGGCAAAGGCCAGTGCCATATCGTCATCTGCGCGACGTTCCAGTTCTTTTAACCCGCGAATACCGCCAACAAAGTCAATGCGACTGTCAGTACGAATATCACCAATTCCTAAAATTGGAATAAGCACATTGTCCTGGAGAATGGCCACATCCAAGGAATTTACGAGATCAGATGGATCATAAACTCCGACTTTTACCTTAAGCAGGTACCATTTTCCATCTACGTAAAGGCCAAAACTTCCTTTATGAGGGGGTTTCGCTGCTTCTGAGCCACGTTCTTCAATATCAAATTTTTCAGATAATTTGTCTAAAAATTCTTTCACACTTAAACCATTCAGATCTTTAACGACACGGTTGTAGTCCATGATATGAAGCTGTTCATCTGGGAATAATACGGAAAGGAAATAATTAAATTCTTCTTTCCCGGTATAATTAGGATTTTCTTCCCGTCGCATAAGACCAACCTTAACAGCCGAAGCTGAACGGTGGTGTCCATCGGCAATGTAGAGATTTTTCACGCTTCCGAATTTTTCAACTAAACCACCAACCACCGTTTCATCATCAATTACCCAGGCACGATGGGTAATCCCATCCTCAGATATAAAATCGTAAACAGGGGTATGGTCTCCTCTCCAGGTATCCAGGATGGCATTAATACCGTCCTGTCCGCGATAAGTCAGGAAAATAGGGCCGGTATTGGCATTACAGGCATCCACGTGCTTAATTCGATCTTCTTCTTTATCGGCACGGGTGAGTTCATGTTTTTTTATGGTATTATCCAGATATTCATCGATAGCGGTACAAACCACTAAACCGACCTGGCTTCTGCCATCCATCACTAATTCATAAATATACAGGCAATCCCGAATATCCTGGGTTAATGCTTTACGGTGGAAAAGCATTTCCAGATTTTTTCCGGCAGTTTCATAAACGATGGGATCATTTGCTTTGATCTGATCATCCAGAGTTATCTCCGGGCGATCCACTCGTAAAAAGGAATCGAGATTTCCAAGAGCTGCTGCAGTGGCTTCTGCTCGATTATATACATCATAGGGAAGCGCTGCTACAGCTGCAGCCTTTTCAGGAAAGGGCCGAACAGCTTTAAAAGGTTTGATTGTTGCCATTTTTTCCTCCATTTTTAAATAAGAAGCGGTCTTCATGGATAATTAATATCCGAAGCCACTTCTTATTTATTGTTTTTTCTATTTAATAATGCGAACTCGGGTAACACCTTCAATGTTCTTTAACGCTTTTTTCACTTCTTCACCAACATTACTATCAACATCTATCATGGTATAAGCCCATGGTTTACGATTTTTGTTGGTCATGATTGAAATATTAATATCATTATCTGCCAGGACTTTTGTTATCTGTCCCAACATATTTGGAATATTTGCATGATTGACGGTAATACGGTTAATGCTTTCACATACGCCCATATCACAGTCAGGATAATTAACAGAATGAATAATATTTCCATTCTCCAAGAATTCTTTTAAAGAATAAATGACCATATCAGCACAATTTTCTTCACTTTCTGGTGTGGATGCTCCCAGATGAGGAATACTAATAACATTCTTCATTTTAAGAAGACGTTCATTTGGAAAATCAGCAACATAGGCAGCCACTTTATTTTCTTCAATTGCCTCTTCTAGCGCATCATAGTTTACAAGTCCACCTCGTGCGAAGTTCAGGAGTCTGAGGCCTTCCTTTGTTTCCCTTAACAGATCAGCATTAACATAATTTTTGGTTTCATCCATAAAGGGAATATGAAGTGAAATATAATCGCAATTTTTAAAAATTTCTTCTTTGCTAACGGCGCGTTTCACTTTTCGGCTCAAGCCCCAGGCATGATCAATGGAAATGAAAGGATCAAAACCATAAACCTTCATGCCGAAATCCACTGCCATATTTGCTACCAGCACGCCAATGGCACCTAAACCGATGACACCCATTTTTTTGCCATAAAGCTCTGGTCCACCAAAAGCACTCTTACCTTTTTCAACGAGGGCTGGCACATCTTCACCTTTGTCTGCCAGGGTTTTTGCCCACGCTACGCCGTCAATAACCTTACGTGAAGAAATGAGCATTCCTGCAATGACTAGTTCCTTTACGGCATTAGCATTGGCTCCAGGAGAATTACAAACAACAATTCCTTGTTGTGAACATTTGTCCAATGGAATATTATTGACTCCGGCTCCGGCACGACCAATAAATTTAACACTGGCTGGAATATCCATATCATGCATTTTATAACTTCTTAGTAAAATAGCATCAGGATTTTCTGGTTGATCCAGAACGGTATAGTTCTCGCCTAATAGCTTTAGACCTTTTTTAGATATATTATTGAGAGTTTGTACTTTATAATTCAAGGTTTTCTTTCCTTTCAAATGGAAAATGTCTAAGCATTTTCACTTTCAAATTTCTTCATGAAATCAATCAGGGCTTCAACACCTGCCATTGGCATAGCATTGTAAATACTGGCTCGCATGCCACCAACACTTCGATGACCCTTTAAGTTTTCCATTCCATTTTTTTTGCTTTCTTTAACAAAGAGTGCATCCAATTCATCTGAACCCGTAATAAAGGTAACATTCATTAATGAACGATCTTCCGGAACAACGGTACCTTTGTAAAGCTTGCTGCTATCAATATAATTATAAAGCACTTCAGCTTTTTCTTTATTGGCTTTTTCCATACCGGCAACGCCACCGTTGGCCTTAACCCATTCATAAACAAGCTTGCAAACATAAATGCTGAAGCATGGCGGTGTATTATAGCTTGAATCGTTATCAGCATGAATTTTATAGTTAAGCATGGTTGGTGTGAAATCTTTGGCATGACCCAATAAATCTTTACGAATAATCACAACTGTTACACCAGCAGGCCCCATGTTCTTTTGGGCACCGGCATAAATCAAACCAAATTTTGATACATCGTATACTTCGGATAATATATTTGAAGACATATCCCCTACTAAGGGCACATTGCCGGTTTCTGGTAAATTTTCTGGTTTAAAGCGTGTTCCGAAAATGGTATTATTAACACAGATATGAAAAAAATCAGCATCCGGTGTGAAATCCTTAGGATCTACCTTCGGAATATAGGAAAAGGTTTTATCCTCAGAGGAAGCGATAATCTTTGCTTCTCCATAACGAGCTGACTCCTGATAAGCCTTTTTTGCCCAGCTCCCGGTAATCATAAAATCACATTTATTACTCTTAGCTAAAAGATTTAGTGGAACCATTGAAAATTGGGTAGAAGCCCCACCCTGTAAAAATAATATTTCGTAATTATCAGGTACGTTCATCAGCTCTTTTAAAAGGCTTTTTGCCTCATGAAGTATATCGATAAAATAGGATGAACGATGACTCATCTCCATTACTGACATTCCTGAATCACCATATGATACCATTTCATCAGCGGCTTTTTGTAATACCTCAATAGGCATGGCAGACGGTCCTGCTGCAAAATTATACACTCTTTTCACGTTTAATTTCCTCCTTAAAATAATGTTTAGGTATGACGTGTAATTCTAAAAAAAATTACTTCCTCTATTATATGTTAAATTATTAACGAATGCAAGATCCTGAGTAAAATTCAAGTAAATTTTGATCATCACACAATCGTGACCGTTGTTTTGCCTGGAGTAACAGACTTTACCAATGATTGCGCTAAATTAGTCTGGATTGGCAGTTCATACTCACCGGGTCCCAGATTGGCACAATCAACAAAGGCCTCTGTTTGGGCAAGGTTCAGAGTATTCAAGACACTGCTTGCCCCTTCTAATTTTAATAACACTTTGGAATCTTTCATTTTCGACACAACTAAACCAGCTCCCAGATTTTTAACACTTATTTTGTCCACAGCAAAGCTTCTTTCAACAGTGTTTTCGATGTTAACGGTAACTTTCACCTTATCATTACCATCAAGGAAATAACATCCTTCCGGCGGGGTCAGGTTAACATCTTTTGTAAATGTTTTAGCTTGCCCTGATACGTCAATAGGGTTCATGGTAATGGATTGAATCTGATCAACCAATGCTTGTTTTGCTCCAATCGTTACGCTTGCAGGCGCCACTGAAACATTTGCTACAACATAACCATCCGCCGGATTGCCTGCGGTTGTAGGAATCACCCCAACGGTTTTTGTGTTACCGAGGATGATCTCTGCTTTAATCACGCTGGGTAAAAATTCAACATCATTAATCCGATTGCCTGAAGCATCAAAGGCCATTACCTGCAAATGTTGGATAGTATCTGTCTCTAAGTCACTGACATTGGCGGTTGCTGTTGTTTTTGCAATTCTGGCAATTGATTCTTCTGGTCCCTGAACCTCAACTGTTTCTAAGGATTTTGCAGAAATCACTACCGCATCATTTGCCGGTTGACCTTCTACCACAACACCAACATCCATGTCTTCTTTAATAATATTATCCACAACGATCTGTAAGGTTGTCGGATTCATGCTATCAATAATGACTGAATTGGATAATCCCTTCACTACTATTTCAAGATCATGGGTTCCTTTCGTGTTGATATCACCTAAATTAACCTCTGCTGTAATTTCTTTAGGATTAATTTTTCTGAGGTTTTTGTCGGTTCCTTTTACCCGAAGATTCAGATAATAACTTTTATCTTCGGCTAAAACTAAATTTTTTGCAGCCAACCCTTCTGCTTTCGTTATAGTAATGGGAATGCTGTTGAAATCCTGGCTTATTATCAGATCTGAATTCCCATTCACCATGAACCAAAGCAAAACTGCAATGCTCAGGGCAATAAATATGCGTAGGACCTTTTCACGCATCGGTACTTTCTTTTTTGTTTCCATCTAATTTCTCCACAACTTATAAAACCAGGTATTATGTTTACCATCATCTTTTACAGTGAAGTTTTGCAGAATCACCTGTTTAAGCACCTCTGGATTCACATCCTGGAACAAGATTTTATTCGAGGCATATGAAACCTGACCTGTTTCCTCAGACACTATAATAACAATGGCATCGCATTTTTCTGTCATTCCCAACCCGGCCCGATGACGGGTTCCTAATTCACTTCCAAGATCCCGGTTTTCTGATAGTGGCAATAAACAACCGGCTGCCCGGATTCGCCTGGACCAAAAATTGAGAATCACAGCACCATCATGTAGTGGACGGTTAGGTGTAAAAATATTTACCAGCAATTCACTGCTAATATCTGCATCTAATTCAATGCCGGTTTTCACAATATTTTTGAGTCCGGTATTCTTCTCGAGCACAATAAGCGCTCCAACCTCTTCCTTTGCTAAGCTGCCAACTGCATTAATGACCTTCGCCACATCCTTTTCCAAATAATCCATGGAAGGCTTTTTTAACAGGTCCTTAAAAAATTGATTGTTACCCAACTGTTCCAGAGCTGATCGAAACTCCGGTTGGAACACAACAACAATAAAGATAAAGGCCCATGTGGAAACACTTGTAATCATTAAATTCAATGTCGTAAAACCTAACCACGCACTGAGGGGCGCAAGGAATATTAACAGAATTAAGCCCTTAAAAACCTGTTCTGCCTGGGTTCCCCGTATCCATAATAATACACGGTAGACAATAAAAGTAATAATAAGAACCTCAACGACACTTCCAATGGTCATTCTCGATTGTATATATAGTAATAACTCTTCCATTTGCAGTCCTCTTTTTTAGATTCCTTTCTATTATACACCAAATAAGCCTTACAGTGAAATGGTAAATGGATTTTTCATCATAATTACAGTCCTCATTAAGAAAAATCTTTAAGGGAGTCTTACGCATACCATGCTAAAATTATAATAGAGTGAACACTTTTCTAAATCTTTAATGAAGAATAAGGAGCCCTTTTTAATGAAAAATCATTTATTCCATTTATTACCTAAAAGTGATACAGTCTTTCTAGCCAATACCGATTCTTATCGCCAGGCTTACAATATGTTTATTCTTACAAACTATGCAGCTCTTCCTGTAATTAATAAAAAGGGGCAATATATTGGTACCATATGTGAAGGTGACCTTTTAAGAGTCTTATCTCTAAGCCTGTCTCATCCTGAAATTAATTTGGATTCTTTTGAAGTTAAGGACATTGAATTTAAAACAAAAGTTCAGGTTGCAAAAGTTAATGAAAGCTTTGAGCATTTGGTTGAACTTGCTGTGACCCAGAACTTTATTCCTTTAGTTGATGATCTAGGGGTCTTTATTGGAATTTTAAGGCGCCAGGAGTTAATTAAGGAACTCATTAGTTTTTTGTCAGTAAAGGTTGCCGAACGAAAGTAACCCGTTGCAAAAGAGGCGAAAGCTTCTTTTGTTATGATCAATTCAATTTCTTTAATCTTTCTAAAGCTGTTGATAAGCTTTTTTTGTAAACTTCATTTGTGACACATTTTTTTTCATAAGAAAATCATATAAGCGATCATTTACCTATGCGATCCTGAAATATTATGATAGAATAATTCATAACTTTAAACTTGGACCTGGAAAGGAATTATTTATGTATTACAATTTTAGCCTTCTTTTTACTTATTTTTTACTTTATGCAATCATCGGTTGGACCTGTGAGGTTGCCTATTGTTCAATTCCTGAAAAGAAATTTGTTAATCGTGGTTTTTTAAATGGGCCCTATTGTCCCATTTATGGTGTTGGTGCCATTATTATCGTGATTTTTTTAGGCCCCTACGTTCATAATCCTGTGGAAGTTTTTTTAATTGGACTGATTACCACCAGTGTACTGGAATACATTACCAGTTGGGGAATGGAAAAAACATTCCACGCCAAATGGTGGGACTACTCCAAAGCTAAGTTTAATATTAACGGACGGGTCTGTTTGAAAAACTCCATTCTCTTTGGAGTGATGTCTCTGGTACTGATGTATTTTTTACATCCTTTTCTTCAGGGTTTAATCGCAGACATTTCACAATTTTTTTTGGTAATCTTAGCTACCATTGCCGCTGTATTATTTACAGCTGATGTTGTTGAGTCTACCCGTGAAACCTTGGACTTCAATAAAAAACTGGGAACTGTTTACGAAGCGACTACCGAACTTAAAAACATTCTAAAAGAAAAAGGCATTAACACCGCTCATGACCTCAAAGTAAAAGTCAAGGATTTGAAAAGCGAAACACTTTCGGGTGCCAATGAAAAGCTATCGGATGCCAAAGATTCTGCCCACAATGTATTAGCGAATCTCACCAGTCGAATCCTTGAAAATAAAAAGTTTAATCGTTACACCCATCGACGGATCCTCAATGCATTTCCACATATGACCCATCGTAAACACCCTGATTCTTTGGAAGTTTACAAAGTCTTATTAGAGAAATATAAAAAACAAACACCATGATGATTCTTCACGCTACCCGAGCGAATAATAAACTCCTCTTTTAAAAAGAAATACCCACGGAGGGTTGAATTATGTTATATCACAGTGAGCTCAATTTAATAAGCCAACTTGCCGCCTTGGATCTTCCAATCGATCCTACCGCACTCTCAGAGTATACCCTAGGCGAAATGGTGGATGCTCTTTTAGAAAAAGTTGATACCTTGCGAGGTGATGCTGCCATGTCATCAAAGGAGTGGTTAGCATCATTGGGCCTTATGAAAGAGAACCCACATCTTACCCCATTAAAAGTTCTTGCCTACACCAATCAACCGGAAAATGGCCTAGTGGCCTACTGTTTTTCGGATCTGACCCCGGATAGCGGCATCGTTGCCTTTCGTGGCACCACTGGGATTGGCTGGATTGATAATATTAAGGGCGGTTTTGTGTGTGATACGCCTCAGCAACTTAAGGCCTTAGAATTTTACCATTTGGTTGATACAACCTTTCATTTTGGCCATTACACCATAACGGGTCATTCCAAGGGCGGTAATAATGGTCAATATATTACCATTGTGGATGGGGAAAAGATATCCAATTGTATTACTTTCAACAGTCAGGGATTTTCTTCTGAATTTATTCGAAAGTACTGTCTCCAAATCAAAGAAAATAAAAAAAAGATCGTCGCCTATGAAGCTGCCTGGGATGTGGTGAATATTCTGCTGAATAGCATTGCCGGTAAACGTGTGGTTGTGGGCTCTGAATCCAGACTCCCTCAGAATAACCATCCTCCCAATCGACTATTAGATGAAAGCGGGGATATCCGAAATCCGGATCAACGACATCCTTTCTATGTGGGATTCCAAGGGCTTACTATGAGTCTCAGCTTAATGGCCTCTAAAGCAAAACAGCAACTGGATAAGAATAGAAAAGATAAAAATAATTCCGGAAATAAAAAGCCATAAAAAAACTAAGGGGTATCCCCTTAGTTTTTTTCCAGGCTTAGTTTATTCTGAATTCGTGCATCGGTGATCTGACGAAACACAGCGTAAAAAACTGCGAATGTTGGAATTCCTAAAATAATTCCTAAAAACCCGAAGAGGCTTCCACCAATAAGCATGCCGATGAGAACCCAAAGGCCAGAGAGGCCAACTGAACTTCCCACCACCCTGGGGTAAATGAAATTATTATCGATTTGTTGCAGGACAATGATAATAATTATGAATGCTAAACAGTACCAGGGATTGACCACCAAGAGAATAAATGCACTGGGAACTGCCCCTAAAAATGCTCCAAGCACAGGGATGGTACTGGTCATTCCTATTAAAACCCCAATAAGCAAAGCATAGGGAATCTGGAAAATGGCCAATGCTATGGTAACCATCGTTCCTAAAATCAGGGCCTCTGTCAATTGTCCGGCAATGAAACCATGAAATACACGATTAGCCGTTCCGCTGACATCTTCTATGAAATCTGCCCGATCCCTGGGTATGTAGGCAAGCATGAGCTTATCCTTTAATGCCAGGAGTTTTTCTTTGTCAGCTAATAAATAGATGGATATAACAATTCCCAGGAAGCTGTTAAAAAAACCAATCGTTACGGTTTTGGTGGCGTCAAATATCTGTGGCGCTGAATTAATAGCAGAATTAATCAATTGCTCCTTCAATACATTCCACTGTGCAACAATTTGATTCCATATTGTATCCGGCAAATTGAAAAAGGTAAGCACATCATCCACGAAACCATTAAATGAAACAATATATTCTGGAAGTTTTTCAATAAAGGTATTGACACTGGTGCTTAACTGCGGAATGATAAAGGTCATAATAGCAGCAACAGCCCCAAGAATAAAAAGAAAGGTAAATGCAATCGACAAAGCTCGTTTGGTCTTTGCCATGTTTTTTCTTTTTTTAGTCTTGATCTTATCCAGGAATTTGAATATATGTTTTTCCAAAAAACTCATTGGAATATTAATGACAAAGGCAATTCCTAATCCAATAAGGATCGGCTTAATAATGGTGATGAAAACACCTAAAAAACCGAAAAGGTCTTTAATATTTAAAAGTGTAATAAAAAGAATAACACCAAAGGCTATTAACAGAATATAACTTTTGAATGTTTTTTCACTTATTCCTCGATCTCGATCTCTTTGTTTATTGTAAATCTCCACTCATGCACCACCTTTCTATGATCATAGCATTATACCATGGGTGAATTAATATAACTTAAAATTATTCTCTACAAAGCTTTGTCTCCTAATATAACCGAAAATGCATTTTTTCCAGAATAAAGCGTCGCTTTTTTATATCAAAGCGGCGCTTTATTTTTCTGTGAATTCTCATTTATTTTCGTAAATCTTATAGTGGCTTGATTATAGTTATCTCACCGATGAAAGGTAGGGGTTTAGCTTCAAGCTGTACAACATTGATAATTCCAATAATTGCAAGTGCTAATATTCCCAGTGAACCAACAACGGATACTAATGAACCAATGGGCCCTATGATCCAACTTAGTATATTGGAAACTATCCCCACCGCAATTGACGTCAAAAACAACACCAGACCTTGATTTGCATGGAACCTCGCAAATTTATTGTCATTTGCTGCAAATAATGGAATTAGAAACAAAATGGAAATATACGCAAAAATAGAAATTACTTTTCCATCCTCTGCCTCTTGTTTGTCAACATCGATTGTATTCATTTTGAATACCTCCCTTTCTTATATTACCTGTATAATATCATATTCACCGTGATTTGGTCAATTAGAAATCCACACATCCTCAGAATTTAAGCACAATTATCGAAAATACCTCAATAAAAAAACACCTTACGGTGTCTTTTTTATTGTTATAATTTATCGACCGTATCTTTTGCGATCCAATTCTGATAATAGTTTCTTTCTGATGCGAATATCGGTTGGTGTTAATTCCACCAATTCATCATCATTGATAAATTCTAACGCTTGTTCCAAGGTCAATACTTTTGGCTCAACCAATTTTAAAGCCTCGTCCGTACCGGAAGAACGAACGTTGGTCATTTTCTTATTTTTAGTCGGGTTAACTGTCATATCATCCGCCCGATTATTAATTCCAATAACCATGCCTTCGTAGACTCTGGTTCCCGCTCCGACCATCATTTCACCACGATCACTTAAATTAAACAGTGAATAAGCCATGGTTTCTCCATTAAATTGGGAAATAAGCACGCCATTTTGACGTTGTGGAATATCACCCTTATGGTCTTCAAATGCTGCGAAACGGCGAACTAAGGTTCCTTCACCATGGGTATCATTAATGAATTCACTTTGATAACCCAGTAAACCACGGGTTGGAACTAAAAATTCCAGTCGGGACCAACCTTCATCACTGTACATTCCCTCCATACGTCCTTTTCGGACATTTAGTTTGGAAATGACAGTCCCTGCATATTTTTCAGGTACTGTTATAATGACACTTTCAATCGGCTCTAGAAGTTTTCCCTTTTCGTCACGGTGCATAATTACTTCCGGTTTGGAAACAGCAACTTCATAACCTTCACGTCGCATGTTTTCCAAAAGAATTGACAAATGAAGTTCTCCACGTCCTGAAACCTTAAAGCCATC
>NZ_DATCHP010000070.1:0-41916 GCF_036508315.1 Acetobacterium sp.
TATCGTCTTTTTCAATCATGTAAGTCAGGATATCACTGATTTCCTGTGATCTGTAGCCCAAATTTTCCAGGGCAATTTCCATGACCGGATTCACCATTTCCATGGAACCCCCGCCAATGAGTCTTTTGAAAACCACATGATTATAAAAAGGTTCCACTGAGGTTGCGCCGCAATCCATCGCAAAAGAAATAGTGCCGGTGGGAGCTATTGCCGATACCTGGGCATTGCGGTAACCGTAGGCTTCCCCGGCTTCCTCAGCGAGTTGCCATGCTTCTTTAAGCTGAAGGCTGATTTCATTAAAGCCCATTTTTTTCAGGAGTGGATGATTAATTTTTAATGGTTCATAATGAAGTTCTTCATAGCCATCGGTTCTTGCGCCGGCAACCCGGCTATGATTTCGAATGACTTTCTTCATATGTGATTCATTTACGGCATACATTGGAAATGCGCCAACTTTTTCTGCCATTAATCCGGAAACGTAATAAGAGACCCCCGTCATCAAACCGGTTATCCCTGCAATCAGGGTTCGGCTCTCCGGTGAATCATAGGGGTATCCTAATGCCAGTAGCAAAGATGCTGCATTGGCAATACCCAGACCCGTTGTTCTGAATAAATAACTTTTTCTGGCAACGTCTTTGGTCGGAAACTGTCCCTGATAAATGGAAGCTTCCAAGGTGCACTGGATCAATCCCACTAAATGAACATATTCCTCGGTTCTAAAACTTTTGTCATCGGGGTTATAAAACCGGAAAACATTTATCGATGCCAGATTGCAGGCGGTGTCATCCAGGAAGGCATATTCAGAACAGGGATTGGTTGCATTGATCCGGTTTCCCTTTTCGCCTACCACACCATTTTCTCCGCCGGGGCAAGTGTGCCACGCATTAAATAAATCATCAAACTGAATGCCGGGATCTGCACATTCCCAGGTTGCGGTATTCAGACTTTTCCATAACGTCTTCACTGGAACTTCCCGATCAACGCTGCTGTCAACACGACCTTTTAATGTTATCTGATGATCCGGTTCATTTTTTAAGTTAAGAACGGCTTTCATAAAATCAGCGTTTAGCCGAACCGAATTATTGCCATTCTGTCCACTCACCGTTTGATATGCATCACCATCCATGGATAAATCATAACCCATTTTCCCAAGATCTCTGACCTTCTGTTCTTCTTTTGACTTCCAGTTAATAAACGTTTCTATTTCCGGGTGATCAATATCAACAATCACCATTTTAGCTGCCCGGCGAGTAGTACCTCCGGATTTAATGGCACCGGCATTACGATCCAGACCTAAAAGAAAGCTTATCATTCCCGAGGATTGTCCGCCACTGGTGAGTCCTTCGTTAACACCGCGAAGGTTTGAGAAATTTGTTCCAACCCCTGATCCGCCCTTAAACAACTTTGTTTCACTGACATACTGCTCGGAAATAGAATGATCTCCAAGCAATCGATCCTGAATGGACAATATAAAACAGGCACTTGCCTGGGTTCTTGAATATCGATCCTCGGATTCTAAAACCTGGCCGGATTTTTCATCATAGTAGTAAAGATCATCCTTTGATCCGCTGATCTGATAGTTTCGCATAAGGCCGGTGTTAAACCATTGTGGTGAATTAGGGGCCCACATTTGTTTCAAGAAAGCATAAACCAGCTCATCATAATAAATTTGCCATTCTTCCTGGGTTTCAATAAGCCCTTCTTCTTTAAGAGCATCGGTCCAGAAGCCCACAAGACGATCAGCAATTTCACGCATACTATGTTCATAGCCAAGATTATTTGGGATCCCTTTGCGTCTGAAATATTTTGTAGCTATAATATTACAGGCATTCTGAGAATATTCTTCGGGAAATTCCAGATCCTTCATTTCAAAAATAGTTTCCCCTGTTTGATAATTTTTTAGGATAACATCGACCGTTTGCCAGTTGAAAAGATCATATACCGTCTTTTCTGTGTTTTCTAATTCCTTTGTAAAGATCCGTTTAAAGAGTTGATTCAATTGTTTCAATTATTTATTTCTCCTTTAGTAAAATACATCATCTAGCGATGCTTTATCAGTATATTCCTATATATGGTGCTGAGCAATGTATTTTTTTGTATTTTATTTTGTGTGTTTTTTCTTTTTTTCTGATCTTTTTCCCTCAACCACAAAGAAAAGGCTCTGTAAAGAGCCTTTTCCATAATTGTTTTCTACCTATTTGTTCATCGAAGCCTATTCTTCGCTCCGATTTTTTTTATTTCATTTTAACTTTTTGCCCAATCTTAGTTTCTCTGCCTTGAATAATCCGGCCAATGTTTAATCGGTGCTGCCAAAAACAAAAGAAGAAGAGGATGAAAGCAAAAATGATTTCTAAAATGGACCGGCTTAAAGCAATGGCAGTAATCGGAAGCACGAATGCTCCAACAAGCGATGTCAGTGAAATCATTCTCCAGACAATCAAAACGATGATTGCAATCACAATAGCAATGGAAGTAACTTGCCAGTCATAGGTAAGAAAAACCCCCAGTGATGTGGCAACTCCTTTTCCTCCTCGAAATTGGAGAAATACTGGCCAGTTATGCCCTGCCACAACCGCGATCCCGCCGCAAATAATAAAAACAGAATCAAGACCAAGCCATCTCCCGGCAATTATGACCAGCGCGCCTTTAAGTGCATCCAGAAGAAAAACCGGTATTGCATAATTTTTTCCCATGACTCGAAGCACATTTGCGGTACCGGCATTTCCGCTGCCGTAATCCCGCACATCCTCATGTTTAAAAAATTTAACAATAATATAAGCAAAATCAAGGTTTCCAATCAAATAAGCAACAACTACAAAAATAAATCCGATTAAAATATCCATTTTCCCACCTCTTTCAAAATCATTTAATTTGAATCTTCTTTGACACGATTAATGAGTATCATAACTTTTTCCACTACCTCATCATAATTTTCTCTTTGATGGGGATACTCACAGTGAGTGCAATTTTTGACGCCTTTTTCAGTGTAAACAAAATTGCCGCCACAGTCTTTTCCCAATGCATACAAAGGACAATAACAAAAAAGACAACTAAAGTTTTCACAATCTTTCACCTTATGACAAGGGAAATATTCACAAGCACGATGCTGGAAAAATTTGAAATTTTCACTATCCGCTTTCATTTTAAACAGCGTCCATTCCTGCATTCAGGGCTTTTATGTTAAGTTCAACAAATTTCTTTTTCACATTATCCCGGATAATCTTTTCCCAGTCAATATCCATGAGACCCATAGATTTCACAACAGACCCTAAAAGAATGACGTTCATCACCTTTTTGTTCCCTAAGGTCTCTGCCATTTCAGTAGCTGTCATGACCCGACAACTTGCCTTGTTTTCGATTTCTGCAAGGATTCCTTCAGGGTAGGCATTGGCTCCGATAATAACCGACAAGGGATAAATCTCAGTGTCATTGACAATGATTTTCCCTGCTGGTTTCAGGTATTCCAGGGACCGCAGAGCTTCCATTTTTTCAAAAGCAACCACAATGTCAGCGGTGCCGATTTCAATCACCGGGGATTGGACATCATCGCCATAGCGTACCAGCGAAGATACCGATCCCCCACGTTGGCTCATGCCATGGATTTCACTCATTTTTACGTCGTATCCGGCTTCCATCAAACCAATGGTTAAAAGCTTGGCTGCCAGAATGGTTCCCTGACCGCCAACACCGACTAATACAATATTTTTTGTTTTCATTTATCTCACCTCCGTGTGAATAGCTTGCTTTGGACAAATTTGCAGGCAAATTCCGCAGCCGACACAGAGCTCATTTAGAATTCCTGATTTTTTATTCACTCTGTCAAAGGCCAATGCCGGACATCCTGATTTCAGGCATTTTTTACATCCGACGCAAGTTTCAACATTAACGGTACAAATCTTCTTAAAGGCCGTTGGAAACTCAGCCTTATCCTGGCTTGATAATTTTTTCAGAACACAGGGCCATCGGGTAATTACAACTGCCGGGCCATCGGTTTCCAACCCCCAGTTAATGGCATCTTTAACCTCCTGGAGGTTATTGGGATCAATGGTCTTAACATTCGTCACACCACAGGCAGAAACAATCGCTTTAATATCAAGCTCCGGCGAGGCTTCACCTTTAAGATCATAACCGGTACCGGGGTTTTGCTGATGTCCGGTCATGCCGGTAATCCGGTTGTCCAGGATAATGGTCAGGGTGTTACTTTTGTTATAGGTAACATCCATGAGGCTTGTAATTCCAGAATGAAAAAAGGTTGAATCTCCTAAAATGGAAACCACTTTTTTACTGGTGTCGCCTTTAATATCAAAGGCTTTTTGGACCCCATGACCGGCGCTGATGCTGGCACCCATGCAGATCATAGCATCTGTGGCATTGTATGGTGGCATAAGCCCCAGAGAGTAACATCCAATATCACTAAAGATCATAATGTCTTTACGCTTGCCTAAATCGTAGAATATTCCCCGGTGAGGGCATCCGGCACAAAGAGCCGGTGGCCGTGGCAACACCATTTCAGGATTTGGCTGAATGGTAGGAATGGTTTCTCCAAACAGCGCTTTTCGTATCCGATCCGGAGTAAGCTCACCCATGGAGGGAAGCATTTCTTTCCCGATACAATGAATCCCTGCTGCTTTAATTTCCTTTTCCATAATTGGATCGTTTTCTTCGAAAATATACAGGGTCTTCTTACCCTTAGAAAAATCTGAAATCTTTTCCAACGGCAGAGGGTAACTAAACCCGATTTTCATGTATGATACTTTATTGCCAAAGACTTCTTTGGCATATCGATAGGCAACCCCGGAACCAATAACCCCAATGTCTGAACCATTATCTTCAATAAAATTAAAAGGTGAGTTATTTGAATAAAGTTCCAAACGTTTAAAATTATCAGCAAGTTTTATCTGCATCCCTTTTGCAAAGGCCGGCAATGGACAGTATTTTCGAATGTTTTTTTCATAGGGCTTGTCTGGTACTTCCACACGCTCCTGACATTCAACGATGGATTTAGAGTGACACACCCTGGTGGTCATTCGAAAAAGAACCGGCATATCATATTCTTCACTGACAGCATAAGCTTCTTTTATCATATCCTTTGTTTCCTGGCTATCCGAGGGTTCAAACATACAAACCTTGGCATGTCTGGCGTAATTCCGATTATCCTGTTCATTTTGTGAAGAATGCATTCCCGGTTCGTCAGCAGAGACTAATACTGCACCACCATTAACCCCGAGATAGGCAAAGGTGAAAAGCGGGTCGGTGGCCACATTCACGCCAACGTGTTTCATGGCACAAAGGGTTCGGATTCCGCCAATAGAGGCACCAGCCGCAGCTTCCAAGGCGACTTTTTCATTGGGTGCCCATTCCGATACAATTTCACTGTAGGTCGCCACATTTTCCAGTATTTCAGTACTGGGGGTTCCGGGATAGGCCGTGGCGAATTTTACGCCAGCTTCCCAGGCACCACGTGCGATCGCTTCATTTCCTGTTAATAATTTCTTCATTTTTAATTTTTGATCCTCTCTGGCATTATAATGTCTTTCCCTGGGTTGCAATGTAGGTACCCAAAGCAATGGAGTTTAATTTATTCTGATAAAAATCCGACCGTGATGTCAGTACAATGGGAACTGTAGCTGCCAATTAAGATAGCCCTAATCAAATGCTTTTTTTTTTCATCTGAAACAGCTTTGAGTGTATCAGCTTCAGCCGCAACAACAAGTCTTGGACTTAGGCCCACATTTTTTACTCGCGTTAAGTCTTCAAAATTTCTGATCGTTTTGACCTCTCAATTTTACGTATGTATCATTATACCCTAAGCAGTACTGTTTTTAAAGAAACAATTTCAATAAAGAGCCTAATCGACTGTTTTGCTTAATATAAAAAAGTCAGTATGTCAGAGCCAACAAAGAAAAGCCACCATCACCTTAATTGGTCTAAATCAAAAAAAAAAGCCCATTTAAAGGCTTTTTGATACTGTTATCTTTCTTCTAATGGGATATATTCAGATCGTTCGCACACATTTTTATAAGCAGGACGAATAATCTTACCGGCGTTAATGAGCTCTTCCAAACGATGTGCACTCCACCCTGAAATACGGGCCATGGCAAAAATCGGCGTAAATAATTGCAATGGTAAACCTAACATATTATAAACAAAGCCACTGAAAAAATCGACATTGGCGCTAACACCTTTATAAATTTTACGTTCTTCGCCAATAACCTCCGGAGCTAAACGTTCCACCATGGAATATAGTTCAAACTCTTCATGGAGACCTTTTTCTTCTGAAAGACTTTTTACAAAGCCTTTAAAGACTTCTGCTCGGGGATCGGAAACAGAGTAAACGGCATGCCCCATTCCATAGATTAAACCCGCCTTATCAAAGGCTCTTTTATGGAGCAGATCCACCAAATATTTCCTTACCTGTTCTTCGTCTGTCCAATCATCAAGGGTAGCCTTCATATCATCAAACATTTGAACAACCTTAATATTGGCGCCGCCATGTTTCGGCCCCTTAAGTGAACCCAGTGAAGCTGCAATCACAGAATAGGTATCCGTACCTGAGGATGATACCACATGAGCGGTAAAGGTTGAGTTGTTACCGCCGCCATGTTCAGCATGAAGCACCAAAGCAATATCCAGAATTCGAGCTTCAAGCTCTGTGTACTGACTATCCGGGCGCAGGATATGCAAGATGTTTTCTGCGGTTGAAAGTTCGGGCTGTGGTGTATGGATATACAGACTTTGTCCATCATTATAATGTTTATAAGCCTGATAACCATAAACAGCCAAAAGTGGAAACAAGGCAATGAGTTCTAAACATTGTCTTAAAACGTTAGGGATCGAAACATCACTGGCATTATCATCATATGAGTATAAGGTAAGAACACTTCGGGCAAGTGTGTTCATCATGTCTGAGCTCGGTGCTTTCATAATGATATCACGTACAAAGGTCGTCGGTAAACTTCGGTATTTTCCGAGAATATTTGTAAAATCGGTGAGTTCTTTGCGATCTGGAAGATCTCCAAAAAGCAGCAGATAGGTGACTTCTTCAAATCCAAAGCGTTTTTCTTTTACAAATCCATTCACGAGATTCTCAATGTTAATCCCGCGATAGAATAACTTACCTTCTTTTCCGATTTTAACACCATTTTCAAAGGTGAACGCTTGAATTTCTGAAATTTCCGTTAATCCGGTGAGAACACCATTCCCCTCTAAATCACGCAAACCTCGGTTAACCTTAAATTTTTTGTAAAGTTCTGTTTCAATGGTGCTATTTTTAGTACATAATTCGCTATAGGCAATAATTTCAGGGGTAATTTCCGAAAACATTCGATTCATTGTCCATCCTCCAAATTCTTATTTAATGGTATTTTGTATTTCTCTTCATTATACCTTAAACGGCCTATTTTATAAAGATATTTCGTTATTTTTTTTTATCTATTTGAAAGTTTTTTTTATAAACTGTCATCTTGTTTATAATAAAGTTCTTTTTAGCGGTATTTTTGATTAATAATAGTTAATTAGCAACTGAAAATGGCGATTTTATAATTATAAGAAATATTTTTTGAAAGTTTAACTGTGATTTCTTGCATTATTAATAATACTTCTCTTAAATAATTTAATTTCTCTTTTTTGATAGTCCCGCTAAATCCTGGCATTTTTTTGACCAACCATTTGAAAACAGGTGGGTGAGCCTAGAAATCAGAAAGAAGAGTTTCAAATTTTCAAAGTTTTTTCAACCTTTATTCGGACTATTTCAGGCAAAAAAAACCAGAAACCATTGGTATTACCAGGTTTCTGGGTTTATAATTTATTAATTAAATTGGCAGGGGTATGAGGATTTGAACCTCAGGCACGCGGTTTTGGAGACCGCTGCTCTACCAGCTGAGCTATACCCCTGCGTCAGCAACAGTAGCAGTATATGATTTTTTGAGGAAAAAGTCAAGGGCTTTTTATACTTTTAAATCAGTTTTGTTAAGATTCAGAATATTTTCATTGTCTTTAAGGATGGGATTGACTTCCTCATTAATAAAGTCGGTGACCTGCTGAGGTGCTCTCCCCACATAAAGTGAGGGGTCAAGCAAGGCATCAACATCCTTCGCTGCTAAATTAAAGGTGCCATCCTTTAATATTCGTTCAATTAAATCATTGGGTTTTCCTTCAACCTTAACCGTATTCCCGGCTTCCATTGACAGGACTCTGATTTTTTCATGGAGTTCCTGACGGTCGCCGCCGCGTTTGACACCTTCCATAATAATGTTTTCTGTTACCATAAAAGGAAGTTCCGCATTAATGTGCTGAAGAATCACTTTAGGATAAACAACCAGGTTTTCTGAAACGTTAATGGCAATCATGATAATGGCATCGGCTGCCAGGAAACCTTCGGGAATACTGATCCGTTTATTTGCTGAATCGTCCAGTGTGCGTTCGAACCACTGGGTTGCTGCGGTTATGGCGGGATTCAGTGAATTAATGATGATATGGCGGGCTAATGAGCAAATACGCTCAGTCCGCATTGGATTTCTTTTATAGGCCATGGCGGATGAGCCAATTTGAGTTTTTTCAAAGGGTTCTTCCACTTCCTTAAGGCTTTGAAGCAGACGAATGTCTGTTGCGAATTTACTCAAACTTTGAGCAATGCCACTTAAAACATTTAATACGTGGGCATCAAATTTTCGCGGGTAAGTTTGGCCGGTGACAGCAAAGGTTTTCTTGAATCCCATTTTCTCTGCCACCAGTTGGTCAATACGTTTCACTTTTTCCTGATCCCCATCGAAAAGCTCCATAAAACTTGCCTGGGTACCTGTAGTACCCTTAACGCCCAGAAGTTTAATATGGTCAATGACATGATTAAGATCAGTTAAATCCATTAATAAATCCTGGATCCATAAGCAAGCTCTTTTCCCAACCGTTGTGAGCTGTGCCGGTTGAAAATGGGTAAAGCCTAACGTAGGTAAATCCTTGTGCTGTAATGCGAAATTTGATAAATGATTAATCAGATTGATTAAAAGTTTTTGAATATGCAGTAATCCCTGGGTATAAACAATCACATCTGTATTATCTCCGACATAGGCACTGGTAGCCCCAAGATGGATAATCCCCTTTGCTTTAGGGCACTGTGCTCCATAGGTATGGACATGAGCCATGACGTCATGTCGCAGCTCTTTTTCTTTTCGTGCAGCCAGTTCATAATCAATATCAAATATTTTTGATTTCAGCTCATTAATTTGTTCATCTGTTATATGTAGGTCCAACTCTTTTTCAGCTTCTGCCAGAGCCACCCAAAGCTTACGCCATGTCTGAAACTTATTATCAGCTGAAAATATTTTCAGGATTTCCTTTGAGGAATAACGTTCAATTAAGGGATTCTCATAATATTCTTTCATTAATTTTTCTCTTTTCTTAGATTTTATAATTAATTGCGAAATTCAAAAACACAACAGTTAATTGCTTTGATGTCAGTTTACAAGATTGTTTCATGTAAACTAGACAGCGAAGCTCACAGACCTTTCGCAAATGCCTATTCAGATTTTAGTAACGTTCAATGAATTGGGTTATTCGACGAAAACCTTCATCGATATCTTCAAGCGAAGTTGCGAATGAAAGACGAATGTAATTCGGCATCCCAAAGGCTTCCCCCGGGATCACAATCACTTTGGCTACTTCCAGCAGTTTTTCAGAAAACCCAAAACTCGTATCAGGGTTAATAATATTTTTCCGATTATTTAAAATATTTGAAATATCAACAAAAATATAGAAGGTACTCTCAGGATAAATGTAATCTAATTCCGGGATCTTATTCAGGTATTCAATCATTGCCAGGCGGCGTTCATCAAACATCCTAATTATATTATCAACGGTATTGGATTTTTCCTCAAGGGCAGTAATTCCGGCATGTTGTGAAATAGTGGATGGATGTGAAATGGTATGACCCTGAACCCGCGTCATTCCCATAATTATTTCAGCGTTTGCCGCAGCATATCCCAACCGCCAGCCTGTCATGGCATAGGTTTTAGAAAAACCATTTACAAGAATGGTCTGATTCTTTATTTCTCTATTCAGAGATGCAATACTGATGTGTTTATGATTGTCATAAACAAATTCTTCATAGATTTCATCTGAAATTACTAAAATTTTATTTCTTACCAGAACCTCGGAAAGTGCCAACAGCTCATCTAAGGTATAAATAACACCGGTTGGATTCACTGGTGTATTTAAAATAATTGCTTTTGTTTTTGGTGTGATGGCATATATAAGTTCATCTGGCGTTAGTTTAAAATTATCCTCTTTTTGGGTTTCGGCAATAACCGGTACACCTCCGGCAAATCGAATTATTTCGGTATAACTCACCCAATATGGTCTGGGTATAATGACCTCATCCCCGGGATTAAGGATGGCTTGAAGAGCCACTGATATGCTGGATTTTGCCCCGCTATTGACAATAATATTTTCCGGTGGATAATCAAGTCCGTTGTCATCTCTGAGTTTTTTTGAAATGGCCTTTCGCAATGCTAAAACACCGGCAACGGCGTCATATTTTGTATACCCTGCATCGATGGCTTTTTTTGCGCCATCGCAAATATAGCCAGGGGTTGTAAAATCAGGTTCTCCGGTGCCAAAACTGATAACAGATTCACCTGCATCTCTTAATGTCTTAGCTTTTTCTGCCAGACTTAATGTTAAAGAATCCTTACTGTTTTTAACCCTGTCGGATATCATAGATTTCATTCTGTTTTCCATCATGATTTAACCTCATAAGTTTCATAAAATCGCGTAATGTCTGTAACCTTGTTATCAGACTCACTTATTTCTAAAATAATACCATTGATTTGAACGTTTCCTTTTGCTGTTACAAAACGTTTAGGACGTTTCGTCAACATACTCTCAATAATAACTTCCTGATCAACACCAATAACGCCATCTAAAGGCCCGGTCATTCCAATATCGGTAATATAAGCCGTTCCTTTTGATAAAATCCGTTCATCCGCAGTTTGAACATGGGTATGGGTTCCATAAACCGCTGTCGCAAAACCATCCATATAATAACCAAAGGCAATTTTTTCAGAGGTTGCTTCGGCATGGAAATCAATAATAATAATATCTGCAGAATTTTTAATTTCATTCATGAGGGATTTCATTAAATTAAAGGGACACCCTAAATTTGGCATAAATATTTGACCGGACAAATTAATAATACCGATTTTTTTATGTTGATGCTGAAAAATTTGAAACCCTTTCCCCGGACATGGGTCAGTATAATTAAGGGGACGGATAATTTGAGGATAGTCATCAATGGCATCCAACAATTCTTTTTGCTGCCAAACATGATTTCCCATGGTAATGGCATCGATGGGTAAAGACAATAATTCCTTGGCATTTTTTACAGTTAGACCATTGCCCCCAGAAGCATTCTCACCGTTAACAATTGTAAAATCAATATTGTATTGATTTATTATATTTGAAAGTTGTTCTTGAAGAATATTTCGTCCAGGTCGTCCATAGACGTCACCGAGTATTAATATTTTCATTTTCTTTCCTTTTTTATTAATTAGTAAAAAAAAGAGGAGATAAACTCCCCTTATTTTGCGTAGTCACTTGCTCTTGTTTCTCGAATCAGATTTACCTTGATGTTTCCAGGATATTCCATTTCGGCTTCAATCTTTTTAGCAATATCTCGTGATAATAAGATCATTCCATCATCGTCAACTTCATTTGGTTTAACCATAATTCTTACTTCTCGTCCGGCCTGAATAGCATAGCATTTTTCTACACCATCAAATGACATTGCAATGGTTTCAAGTTCTTGCAGTCGCTGGATATAGGAAACCAGTGTTTCTCTTCTGGCCCCCGGTCTTGCTGCTGAAATGGCATCTGCTGATTGCACCAGTACCGCTTCCATCGTTTTCGCTTCAACGTCACCATGATGAGCTTCTACAGCGTGAATGATGTTTTTGTTTTCTTTATATTTTTTTAGTAGATTTACCCCAATTTCAACATGTGGACCTTCAACCTCATGGTCAATGGCTTTTCCAATATCATGTAATAAACCCGCTCTTTTTGCAACTTTAATGTTTCCATCAAGCTCAGCGGCCATGATCCCGGCCAAATGTGAAACCTCAATGGAATGCTTGAGTACATTTTGTCCATAACTTGTTCGATATTTCAATCGACCAAGCAATTTTATTATTTCAGGGTGCAACCCGTGAATACCTGTATCAAAACAGGCCTGTTCTCCAACTTCCTTGATCTGGGCTTCAACTTCTTTTTGAGATTTTTTTACCATCTCTTCAATTCTGGCAGGATGAATCCGGCCATCAATGATTAGTTTTTCAAGGGATAGTCTGGCAACCTCTCGACGTATTGGATCAAAACCGGAAAGAATAACTGCTTCCGGTGTGTCATCAATAATAAGGTCAATCCCGGTGAGTGTTTCCAAGGTTCGAATATTTCGACCTTCACGTCCGATAATACGGCCCTTCATTTCATCGTTTGGTAAGTTTACTACGGTAATGGTATGTTCTGCTACATGGTCTGCAGCACAGCGTTGTATGGACTGTGCAATTAACTCTTTCGCTTTTTTATCAGCAACGGCTTTTGATTCCACCTCAATTTGGCGAATCATAATCGCAGCTTCACGACGTGTTTCTTTGCTGACATCGTCAAGCAAAATTGTTTTTGCTTCGTCATAAGTCATACCGGATATACGTTCAAGCTCTTTCACTTGTTCGTCGACTAACTCCTCAAGTGTTTCTTTTTTCTTCTCTAAATCTTTTCCTTTTTTGCCCAGGGCTTCTTCATTACGCTCCAGGTTTGTCAATTTTTTTTCAAGATTCTCTTCTTTTTGAACCAGTCGATTCTCCATTTTCTGAAGTTCGGCTCGACGTTCTCGGTTATCTTTTTCAATGGTTTCTTTTAAAACCAGGGATTCCTCCTTAGCATTAAATAGAATTTCCTTTTTTAAAGTTTCGCCTTCTTTTGCTGCATCTTTGACAATCGTACTTGCTTTTAGTTCAGCATTATTAATTTTGCCTTCGGCAATATTCTTTCGAATAAGATATCCGACAACAAAAGCTAATACAATTCCAATAATTCCAATAAATATGATAATTGTTTGTGTGCCTATAATTTTCACCTCCCTATAAAATTCATAGTCAATTCTTTATTATACTCATCATAATCTCTATTTTATACTTTTTTAAAATTAGTGTCAAGAAACAACGCCCATACTTCCATTATATTTTTAAGATTAACCCGAAAAGAACCCCATAATAGAGATTCTTTTTGGATTTTCGTTACTTATTTCGTTTTAAAGAACATTCATTCCTTCAGCTTCGTTTTGGTCGATGTCTTCTTTGATTTTTTCCTCTGGCTGACTTTCAATCTTATCCAAAGCATTTTTTGCTCGAATTTCTTTTTCGATGGCATCTGCTACCTCGGGATTGGCCATTAAAAATTCTTTTGAATTATCTCTTCCCTGTCCTAAACGCTGTTCCATGTAAGAGAACCATGAACCTGATTTATCCACAATTTCAAAAATAACCCCAACATCAAGAAGATCACCCTCTCTTGAAATACCTTTGCCATACATAATATCAAATTCAGCCTGTTTAAAAGGTGATGCGATTTTGTTTTTGACAATTTTTGCCCGGGTTCGATTCCCGACCATTTCTGTACCTTTTTTAAGAGTTTCAATTCGGCGAACATCAATTCTTACCGAAGAATAGAATTTTAGTGCACGTCCTCCTGAAGTTGTTTCCGGATTTCCATACATCACCCCAATTTTTTCTCTTAACTGGTTAATAAAGATCGTCGAAGTATTTGATTTTTTAATAACGCCTGCCAGTTTTCTTAATGCCTGTGACATTAATCGTGCCTGGAGTCCGACATGGGAATCCCCCATTTCACCGTCAATTTCTGCCCGTGGCACCAAGGCAGCCACGGAATCAATAACGATGACATCAATGGCATTACTTCTTACCAATGCTTCGACAATTTCCAATGCCTGTTCGCCGGTATCCGGTTGCGCAACCAGAAGATTGTCAATATCAACACCCAGAGCTTTGGCATAAATCGGATCCAGAGCATGCTCAGCATCGACAAAAGCTGCATTCCCACCCATCTTTTGAGCTTCAGCAATAATATGAAGGGCAATGGTTGTTTTACCTGAAGATTCAGGTCCAAAGATTTCTATAACACGTCCTCGGGGAACCCCGCCAATACCAAGGGCAATATCAAGGCCGATGGAAGATGTCGATATGAAATCAATATCAAGTTTTGTTCCTTCGTCTCCCAGGCGCATGACCGCACCTTTTCCAAAACTTCGTTCAATATTTTTCAGGGCAGCATCCAGTGCTTTTTCTTTATCAGTCAATTTCTCATTTGTTTTTATTTTTTCAGCCATTTGCAACCATCCTATTCGTTATTAAGAACATTCGTTCTACCTCTATTATAGTTAACTTACTCACCTTTGTCAACAACAGACTTTCGAATAAGATGAAATACTTTAGTTGCTGTTTTTTGCTGAACTATTTTTCGATCACCTTTAAAATGCCACTGGGTTACTTTTGTATTTCCTTTATAATTCAGCCCTATATAAACCAGGCCGACCGGTTTTTCTTCGGATCCTCCTTCAGGTCCGGCAATGCCGGTAACAGAGACTGCCAGGTCCGCCCCGGATATTTTCTGAAGGTTGTCGCACATTTCCCGGGCGGTTTCGGGACTGACAGCACCAAATTTTAAAAGCGTATTCTCACTAACATGAAGAATCTTTTGTTTTGCTTCATTTGAGTATGATACAATCCCCATGCCGAAGACTTTTGAAATTCCGGATATTTCAGTCAATTGCGATGCGATTAAGCCACCCGTACAGGATTCTGCAGTGGCAATGGTCACATTTTTTTCAATTAATAATTTTCCAACTGCTTCACTCAGGGAATCTCTGGAAAATGTAAAGATATTCTCACCGAAACGCTCAATCATGATCGCTTCATACTTATCCAATAACCCATTGATCACTTTTTCATCATTGCCATTGGCGGTAATCCGAATCAGCACTTCTCCCATTTTTGCATAGGTGGCAATGGTTGGATTTTCCTGAACATCAATAAGGTCCAGTAATCGATCTTCGGCGGCTGATTCTCCGATGTCAGATAAATTATAATATCTGGAAACAACCAGCTTGTTCCGGTCTTTTTTAATTAATTTTAAAACAGCTCCTTCAAAAATACCCATCATTTCTCTCGGTGGGCCCGGAAGCAAAATAATTGTTTTTCCCTGTTCTTTAATCATTATTCCCGGTGCCGTCCCCCCTGGGTTATGGAGTATTTCAGCCGCTTCCGGAATAAAGGTTTGTTTGAGATTATTATCAGTCATCACAAATTCCCGATTTGCAAAATACTGCAGTAAATCTTCTTTAACCTTTTCATCCTGAATTAATTCTTTTCCGAAAAGATCTGCAACCACTTCTTTTGTTAAATCATCCTGGGTTGGTCCAAGACCACCCGTTGTGATCACCAAATTGCTTCGCTCCAAGGCGATTTTTATAACATCTTCCAATCGTTTGGGATTATCCCCAACGGTGGTATGATAAATAACCCGGATCCCCAGTAAAGAGAGCTCCCTCGATAAATACTGAGCATTGGTATTAAGAGTATCCCCGACTAATAGCTCGGTTCCAACTGATATGATTTCACATTTCATTGTTTGATTCCTTTCAAAGAGGTTTTCATTGTAATATCTTGTTTATCAACTTATTTTCACGACCAACTACATTGAACGGAATACTTTTTTATTAATGATAAAATAATCAACGCCGGAAAAAATGGTTAAGACTAGTGCTATATAAATCATAATCATATCAGCAGGAAAATTAATTAAAGCGAATGGCCAGTTGTTAAACAGAATAATCACGATGGCAATCATCTGTGACATTGTTTTTGCTTTTCCCCATTTACTGGCTGAAATCACAATACCGTCTGATGCGGCCAGGGTTCGAAGCCCTGTAATGGCAAATTCTCTGGCAATGATGATAATAACGATCCAGGCCGGGACCGACCCCAACTCGACAAAGCATATGAGTGCAGAACACACCAACAGCTTATCCGCTAACGGATCCATGAACTTCCCGAAATCTGTTACCAGGTTTCGACTCCGTGCCAGGTAACCATCAAGACTGTCCGTTAATGCGGCAATAATAAAAAGTGCCGCAGCAATGGGTTGATGAAATGGAAAATCAATTAATAAAGCGGCAATGAAAAAAGGAATCATCAGCATTCTAAGAACCGTAATTTTATTTGGTAAATTCATTTTCAATATCTCCTATCAAATCATATTCGAGTGCATTAACAATCTTTACCGGATAAAAATTTCCGATAGTAAGTGAGGCTCCCTTACTATCCACAATGACTGAGCCGTCGATTTCAGGGGCATCTCCGTAACATCGACCCATATAAGACTCCTCATCAAACTCTTCAATGAGAACCTTTAAAACTTGTCCCAGGTGCTGTTGATTTTTTTCAAGAGAAATTGCCTGCTGGATCATCATGATCTCTTTAAATCTCGCATCTTTGATATCTTCTGAAATTTGGTCATCAAAAGATGCCGCCGGGGTATCTTCTTCCTGAGAATATTTAAATGCTCCTAAATGGTCAAATTTCAATTCTTTTATGGCTTCCAGTAATGCTAAGTGGTCTGAGTCGGTTTCTCCTGGAAAACCTGTGATAATGGAAGTTCTCAAAACCGCATCAGGAATAGCATCCCGGATTAAAGTGGTGATGTCCTTTATTTTTTGCAACGACATTTTTCTTCCCATTCGTTTCAGGATATCATCAACGGTGTGTTGCAGCGGGATATCGAAATAGTTGCAGATACTGTCATATGACCTGACAACACCCAGTAATGCAGGTGTAATTCCCTCCGGATACAAATACATCATTCGAATCCACTCAAAGTGAGTCTCTTTTGCTATTTTTTCCAGTAAACCGGGTAAATCAAACCCTTCATTGAGATCTGCACCATAAGGTGCGATATCCTGGCCAATTAAGATAACTTCTTTGATACCTTTTTCCTGCAGGTAGGTTAATTCATTGAAAATATCCTGAATCTTTCGACTCCGATACTTTCCTCTGATCTTCGGAATAATACAATAGGTACAGCCATGGTCACATCCTTCGCTGATTCTTAGAAAAGCAGTGACAGACCCCTCTGGGATATAACGTTTGACGTCAGAAATACACTCTTTGTCCAAGTCACCCATGTATTTAGTATGATCAGAGCCTTCAAAATTATTCAAAAGATCAATGATATCATCAAAATGACCGACGCCTAAAAATCCATCAATTTCATGAATTTCTTCGTTTAATTCTGTATGGTAGCGTTCTGCCATACAGCCGGCCACAATCAAAATTTTACAAAGCCCGCTTTTTTTATATTCTGCATATTCAAGAACATAATCAATGGATTGCTCTTTGGCTTCCTGAATAAAACAACAGGTGTTGACAATAATAATTTCCGCTTTTTGAGGATCTTCTTGAATGCTGTAGTTCTTTTCCTGGATAAGCCCCAACATGAGTTGCGAATCAATGGTATTTTTATCACAGCCTAATGTTGTCACATGAATGGTTTTATTTTTCATTTTTCACCTACTCCCGACTATTATATTCATCTTGAGAAACCAATAATTTTCGTGGTTTACTGCCATTGGGGCCTGAAATAACCCCACGTTCTTCGAGATCATCAATAATTCTTCCGGCCCGGGCATATCCTACCTGTAACTTTCGCTGTAGCATTGATGTTGATAACTGATTATATTCAAAACCAATGGTGATTGCATCATCAATGAGCGCATCCCCTTGTCTGGTTTTTGTTTTGACTTCCGGTTCTTTTGAAATGGCTTCTTCAATGGCAGGATCGTATTGGATGCCTTTTTTGATTTCCACGGCGTCAATCACCGCATTTATTTCTGAATCCGACACATAGGTACACTGTACCCGGGTTGGCTTGGATTGCCCGACAGGAAAATAAAGCATGTCGCCCTTGCCAAGAAGTTTTTCAGCACCACCCATATCTAAAATCGTTCTAGAATCCGTATTGGATGCGACTGAAAAAGCAATTCTCGATGGAATGTTGGCTTTGATCAGTCCGGTAATAACATCCACTGATGGCCTCTGGGTAGCAATGATTAAATGGATACCGCAGGCCCGAGCCAGTTGAGCTATCCGGCATATGGCATTTTCAACTTCTTTGGGTGAAGTGGCCATCAGGTCTGCCAACTCATCGATGACAATGACAATCCGGGCTAGTTTTTTTTCACCCTGTGTCGTCATCAATTGATTATAACCTTTTATGTCTCTCACATTATTATTCTTGAACAATATATAACGATCGGTCATTTCCTTCAGGCCCCAATTAAGAGCATAAGCAGCTTTTTTAGGATCCGTTACAACTGGAATAAGTAAATGTGGAATGGCATTGTATTGATTTAATTCAACCATTTTAGGGTCAATCATAATAAATCGCACTTCATCCGGTGAAGATTTGTAGATTAGGCTGACAATAATACTATTAATGCATACGCTTTTCCCGGAACCTGTGGCTCCTGCAATGAGCATATGGGGCATTTTTCCAATATCCCCAATCACACTTTCTCCCGAAAGTGTTTTTCCAAGTGCAAAGGTCAATGGACTTTTACTATCGATAAATTTAGGTGTGTCGATGATCTCTCGTAAACCAACAATTTCTGAAACATCATTGGGAACTTCAATTCCAACCGCTGCTTTTCCTGGAATAGGGGCTTCAATTCGAATATCAGAGGTTGCCAGGGCCAGGGCTAAATCATTGGATAGACTGACAAACTTGTTCACCTTTACTCCGGGGTCAAGCTGAAGTTCAAAACGGGTAATGCTGGGTCCAACGTTGACCTCAATTATTTTTGCCTTAACCCCAAAATTCTTAAGTGTTTCTTCGATTATTTTTGCTTTTTTCATAACATCATCTTTTTTGGATTTCTTTTTTACCACTTGGGGATTCAAAAGGTCCATGGACGGAAATACATAATCCGGTGTCATTTCTTCGATCGTGATGTTTTCAAGATTTATGAGTTTTGTTTCTTCTTCGTTTTTATTTATCATCTTCGTTTCATCATTATTTTTGTTTGTATTTTTGTCTGCCACCCCGGCCATTGGTTCAATCGGGTTAAGAAAATGCTCATTGATTTTCATCGGCGTTGTCTCTTGATTCGCAATTTCTTCTTCAGTGAAACCAAAGGGATCACCGAAGGGTTTCTTTTTTTGACCCTTATCTATTTTATTTGCTGATTCAAAAAAAGATTTATTTTCATTAATCTGAAGTGGTTCAAATAATGAACCGTCATTTATTAAATCACTGACCGGTGGTATCATCGTTGTCTCTGAGCTATGATTTTTTGTAGCTTTGACTTCATCTTTAATTCTCTTTTTATCCTTGGCGATTTCAATTTTTTCTGAAATACGCTCGTTTAATGAAGGTGCATCTTTATTCTTTTCCTTGATATATTCCCAGTATTTTTTCAGACTGTTTTTAAAGATAATAACTAAGATAATAATTGAACTAATCAATATAATTAAAACGGTTCCGTTGGAAGAAAATAATTTCACGAATAAGGCTGCCAGTAAGATACCGATAATCCCACCGTATTGACCATATTGGGCTAAACTAAAGAGTTGTAAAACACTATATCCTGAAAAATCAGGAATGTAAATACTAAAGGCAATCATTATATTGATTAATAAAATAGCGATCAGGAAAAAATTTCGGGCCCAATCTTCAATTTTATTCAGACAGAATAAAACGCCGAGCACAAAGAGATAAAGTGATACAAAAAGTAAGGGTACTCCAAAACAATAGATAAATCCCTGTTTCACAATGTTTCCTACCACTCCACCGCCAAAAATATAGGCAAAAGCCGAAAATATTCCGATGGCAATGAAAAATAAACCTATCACTAAGTTATTATTAAATAGCTTTTTAGTTGAATTGCTTTTTTTGCGGCGTCCTGGTGTTTTTCTTTTTGTTTGATTTTTAGAATTACTTTTTTTTACGGCCATTATTCTCCTCTAACTTTAATTAAAGATATAATAAAAGGTGCAGGTAATACCTGCACCTTGTGATTATTTTATAATACTACGATTGGAAAGTGGTGCAGCATTCATTGAAAATTTAATTTTCATGGTTAAGCTTACTTTAAACTATGTGATTAGAACGATTAAATTTTATTTTCCTGAGTGACCAAAGCCACCAACCCCACGGTCACTGCTTTCTAATGCTTCAATGGTATTAACTTTTGAAAAATCTGCTTTAATATACTCTGAAAAAACCATTTGGGCAATTCTTTCACCTGGCTGAAGTTGATAAGGTTTATCAATTAAAACTATCACAAGAACCTTAATTTCTCCACGAAAATCGGAGTCTATGGTTCCAATACCATTAACCAGAGAAAGACCATGTTTAAGAGCTAAACCGCTTCGTGCTCTGACTTGGGCTTCAATTCCAACCGGTATTTCAAGAAATATGCCGGTTGGAATCTGGTAAACCTGATGTGGGTGCAGTAAAATCATTTCACTGAGGTTTGCCTGTAAATCAACTCCTGCTGATCCCACTGTCTGGTATTCAGGAAGAGAATGTTCTGAATCATTGAATATTTTTATTTTACATGTTTTCAAAATAGTCACTATTCCTTAGGCAGCATAGCCTTACGAGATAAGTTAATACGACCCTGGCCATCAATTTCCATGACCTTAACGAGAACTTTATCGCCAATATTTACAACATCTTCAACAGCATTGACACGTTCGTTGGCAAGCTTTGAGATGTGAATGAGGCCATCTTTATCACCTGGTATGGATACAAACGCGCCAAAATTCATAATTCTTACAACTGTACCAGTAAAGACTTCTCCAATCTCAACTTCACGTACAATATTTTCAATGATTTCTTTTGCCTTATTACCTGAAGCAGTATCCAAGGATGCGATGAACACTCGACCATCATCCTGAATATCTATCTTAACTCCGGTTTCATCAATAATTTTATTGATTACTTTTCCGCCGGAACCAATAACATCTCTGATTTTTCCAGGTTTAATCTGAAGAATAATAATACGTGGAGCATAGGGTGATAAATCAGCTCGTGGTGCTTTAATTTCTTCATTCATAATACCTAAAATATGAAGTCGACCGATTCGTGCCTGTTCCAGTGCTTCGGTTAATACTTCTTTGCTGATACCATCCACCTTAATATCCATTTGGATAGCGGTAATCCCGGCTTCGGTTCCAGCAACTTTGAAATCCATGTCTCCCAGGGCATCTTCCATTCCCTGGATATCTGAAAGAATTGCAAGTTGGTCATTTTCTTTTATGAGACCCATTGCAATTCCTGCAACCGGTGCTTTTAATGGTACACCAGCCGCCATTAGTGAAATGGAACTGCCACAGACACTGGCTTGTGAAGTGGAACCGTTTGAGCTGAGAACTTCTGAAACCACCCGAATGGCATAGGGAAATTCTTCCTCTGAAGGGAGCATTGGCATCAATGCACGTTCTGCAAGGGCACCATGTCCAATTTCACGTCGTCCGGGACCTCTGGATGGACGTGCTTCACCGACACTATATGAAGGGAAATTATAATGATGAATATATCGTTTTGAATTATCATTGGACAAACCATCAAGAATTTGAACATCCTTCAAGACTGACAATGTCACCACTGATAAAACCTGGGTTTCGCCCCGGGTAAATAAACCAGAACCATGGGGTCTGGCAAGATAATCAACCTTTGCAGAAATGGGTCGGATTTCATCCGTCTTACGATTGTCAGGACGAATGCGATCTTCAAGAATAAGACGTCTTATTTCTTTTTTCAAAAGGGAACTAAAGACATCATCAATTTCATTTCCCTGGTTTGGATAAATTTCGGAGAAATGTTTTCTAATGAGATCTTTTGTTGCATCGATATTTTCCAGTCGTTCAAGCTTATCAGCTGTTTTAACTGCACTTGTCAATTGATCGCCTAAAAAGGCTACAACTTCTGCCTTCATTTCTTCGGTAGGTATAAAAAGAACATAATCTTTTTTTGCTTTTCCTACAGCAGCGATGATTTCTTCCTGGAAAGCGCATATTTTTTTAATTTCTTCGTGTGCCAGTAAAATTCCGTCAAGCATAACTGCTTCAGAAATTTCATTTCCACCGGCTTCAACCATCATAATGGCATCTTTTGTTCCAGATACGATTAAGCTGAGCTCACTGAGGTGGCGTTGTTCTTCATTAGGGTTAACAATGTATTCTCCATTAAGGTATCCTATTTCAACAGCTCCAGTTGGACCATTAAAAGGAATATCTGAAATGGATAATACGATGGATGAGCCAATCATTGCAACGATTTCAGGGGCGTTGTCCTGATCAACTGACATAACTGTCGTTATAATTTGGACATCATTTCTAAATCCCTTAGGAAAAAGCGGTCTGATGGGTCGATCAATGAGTCGGCTGCTTAATATTGCTTTTTCAGTTGGTCGGCCTTCACGTTTAATAAAACCACCGGGAAATTTCCCTACTGAATATTGTTTTTCTTCATAATCGCAACTTAAAGGGAAAAAATCCATACCTTCACGTGGTTTCTTAGAGGCTGAAGCCACAGCCAAAATTTCTGTTGTACCATATCTAATCATGGCAGCGCCCTTAGCGAGTTGGGCAACCTCACCAATTTCCACCCGGAACGGACGACCAGCAATTTGTGTTTCAAAAATATTCATTTTTTCTCACTTTCTTTTTTTTTTAAAAAAAAGAGGCGGAATACTCCGCCCCAGATTATTTTCTTAAGCCTAATCTTTGGATTAGTTCACGATATCGATTGATAGCTTTACCTTTAAGGTAAGTTAAAAGTCTTCTTCGCTGTCCAACAAGTTTTAATAAACCACGGCGTGAATGATGATCTTTCTTATGGATTTGAAGATGCCCATTAAGGTCATTAATTCTTGCAGTTAATAGTGCAATTTGAACTTCAGGTGATCCAGTATCACCCTCGTGTGTTTTGTAGTCTTCGACTACTTGTGCTTTTAATTCTTTGCTAATCATTTTAAAATCTCCTTTTTGAATAAATTATCCATAGACTGAGAATTTTGTTGGAGTATCAAAAAACTAAGAGAATGGAATTAACTTAGTAATCATAGCATAAATGGCATGGAGTGTAAATGGATTTAATTAATATAATGTTCTCTCACATACTCTATGTCATCTTTAATCTGTAAAATTAATTCATTAATATTATTAAATTTAATCTCATTGCGAATTTTTTTCTTAAAAACAATTGTAATTTCATCCCCATAAATATCTTCTTCAAAATTAAAAATATAAGTTTCAATGCTAAAGGGATGCTTTTCAAAAGTTGGATTAAACCCTAAATTGGTAAGACCATAAAAGCATTCACCCTTATGATAAACATAAGTAAAGTAAACCCCGGTATTTGGCAAAACAATCTTTTTCTGTAGTTGCAGGTTTGCGGTTGGAATCCCATATTGTCGACCAAGACCCTTCCCTTCAACAACTTTTCCGGTTAATGCGTAGTCCCGGCCCAAAAATGTTTTTACCTCTTCTACCTGTCCACAACTGATCAATTCTCTCACATAAGAAGAACTCACTCGATTTTTGTCAACTATGCATGGTGGTACAATTGAAACTGTAAATCCGTATTTCTCGCCCAGGGCTATTAAATCTGCTGTTGTTCCCGTTCCTTTATATCCAAAATTATAATTAAAGCCCACCACAATTGTCTTTACCTTATATTTCTTTAAAAGATAATCCACAATAAATTTCTCCGGGGTAAGCTTCATGAGTTTTGAATTAAAAGCGTTTAAAAAAACATAGTCAATTCCCAGTTCAAGAATCATAGCTTGTTTTTCATCATTTGAAGTAATTAACCAAGGTGAATATTTCGGGAAAATCAATTCTAATGGATGCTCTTTGAATGTCACGACACCTGTTTTATATCCCTTGGTTTTTCCGATATTAATTGTTTCATTTAAGAGGGCTTGATGCCCCAGATGAACACCATCGAAAAAACCAAGGGCTAAAACAATTTCGTCTCCCTTGTATGCTAGTTTTTTCATTATCTGCCTCACAATAGTTTTACTGGTTTTACATAGGCATCTTCTTCACTTGGGTAAAAAGAACCCATGCCCACTAATTCGTTGTCAACATATAAACGCAATATTTCTGATGGAAGATACGTATCAAAAGATTCAACCGCATTCCATTGGTAAAGCTTATTCCCATTGATCAGAAATTTTTTACCTTGTTCATTGGCGGTAACACGTCGATACCGGTCAAGGGAATATTCCATGGAAAATATGAAATCATTCAATTGATTTCCGGCTTCTTTTTCTTCTATTTCAGAAAGTTTATGCGCTGTGTCAATTGTGAAATCACCAACCTTATGGCGAAGCAAACTACCCATGCAACCATAGGAACCAAGAGCCATACCGATATCCCGGCACAACGATCGCACGTACGTTCCTTTTGAGCAGGTGATCATCACTTTTGCACTTTGTTTTTCCTCTGAGAAATCAAGAAGCGTCAGTTTTGATACATAAACAGGACGAAATGGTATTTCAACGGTTTCGCCATTTCTTGCGTAATGATACAGCTTTTTTCCATTAATTCTTATTGCTGAATAGATAGGCGGCTTTTGCATGATATTTCCGGTGAATTGGTTTAATACTTTTCTAAAGGCATCATCAGTAACCTTTGATCCGCCATCCTTAATAACCTTTCCGGAAATATCAGCAGTATCGGTTTCAAACCCAAGAATCACTTGAGCTTCATAGGTTTTTTCATGCTCTATGATGTATTCAACCATTTTAGTGGCTTTTCCAATACATAAAACGAGAACGCCTTCAGCATCAGGATCAAGAGTACCGGTATGTCCTATTTTTTTTGTTTTCAGAATTTTTCGTGCTTTAAAAACAACATCATGGGACGTCATCCCTTTTTCCTTGTAAACATTGAGATACCCATTATACTCAGTCAATTAAATCACACTGGGTTTGATAAACATCGAGAAGATCTTTTTTCAAAAGGTCAATATCTCCGCTAAAACTAAATCCTGCTGCACGTTCATGACCGCCACCACCATATTTTAAGGCAACCTTATGTATGTCAAAAGGAGCTTTTGCTCGAAGGGATACCCGATACTCACCTTCTTTAACTTCTTTCAAAAGTGCAGTAATAATGACACCACTGGTGTTTTGGCCGATATTTGCAACATCTTCACTAATATTCAGTGTCCCACCGTAGCTTGTAATGGTATCATGATCCAGAACCATTATTGCAATGGGTGTATCTGTCATTATCTCCAAAGAGTGTATTGCAGCACCCGTCATTTTCATTTGGCAAAAATTTTTCTGGCTATGCAATCTTTTTGACAAAGGTGCAAAGTCTGATTTAATCATGTATATTTCACTAAGAATTGTATGCGTATCTGCAGTAACATTTGAAAACTGAAAACTTCCAGTATCTGTAGAAATCCCTGTAAAGACAGCATCTGTAATTTCTTCACTTATCTTAACGCCCAATTTTTTTATGATACGAAATACAATTTCAGCCGTTGCTCCTGTAATTTCCACAAAATTAAGATCGCCGAAACAATTATTGCTTTTATGATGATCAATAACCATGTTTGCCTTCGCCCTGGGAAATGGTTCAGGCTTGAAAGAAAATTCGTAACTGGAGCAATCCAGAAAAATAATAATGTCATATTCGTCCTTTAAGGATTGATTAAAACACTTAATCTCTGGAAAGAAAAGTAATTTTTCTTCAATAGGCATTTCAATATAATAATCAACAGATTTGTTCAACTCTTTTAATCCTTTTCCCAAGGCAATAGCTGAGCCGATTGCATCTCCGTCAGGTTTTTGATGTAATAAAATAAGAAAACTATTGTTTTCATTTAAACATTCAATAATTTCATTCGGAATCTTCTTCATTTGATTCCTTCAACTTTTTCTTATCCTCTATGTCTTTTAAAATAGATTCGATGTGCATTCCATATTCAACAGAATCATCAATTTCAAATACTAATGCGGGAACAGAATGGACTTTTATGACTTGACCTAGACTTGATCTTAAAAAACTCTTTGCATTGTTCAAAAGATCAATCACTGCCTTTTTCTGAGCTTCATTTCCAAAAACACTGACATAGACCGTCGCTGTTTTTAAATCTGTGGTTGCCTTAACACTGGTAATACTTAAATTACTGTCTGTGATCCGTGTATCTTTCATTTTATGAATAATGATCAAACTCAATTCTCTTTGAATTTGTCCATTAATTTTTTCACTGCGATGTGATGCCATTATTTTGGCCTCCTTCATTATGAAAGAAAAACAATTGTTTATCTTTCAATTTTTTCCATGGTAAATGCTTCAATAACATCACCAGTTTTTAGATCGTTGTAATTTTCAATACCAATACCGCATTCATATCCGGTACTGACTTCTTTAACATCATCTTTGAAACGTTTTAAAGATTCAATTTTGCCTTCGAACACAACAATTCCATCTCTGATAATTCTAATGTCATCGTTTCGATTGATTTTCCCATCAGTAACATAGCAACCGGCAATTGTACCAATACTTGGAATCTTAAAGACTTCTCGTATTTCAGCATTTCCCAGAATTTTTTCACGATATTCTGGTGCCAGCATGCCTTCCATCGCTTTTTTTATGTCATCAATGGCATCATAAATTACACGGTATAGACGAATATCAACTTCTTCAGTTTCTGCCAATTTCAATGCATTTTTATCAGGTCGAACATTAAATCCAATAACAATAGCATTGGATGTGGATGCAAGCAGAATATCGGTTTCGTTAATGGCACCAACCGCACCATGAATTACATTGATTCTCACTGAAGCATTGTCCAGTTTTTCAAGGGATTGAATAATGGCTTCAATAGACCCCTGGACATCAGCTTTAATAATAATGTTAATATCCTGAATATTACCATCCGTAATTTGGCTAAAGAGATCATCCAAAGAAATATTTGTACGACGTACTTTTTCGCCTTTTTGAAGTTCCTTGCGTTTTTCTGCTAATTGTCGGGCTTCTTTTTCATTTTCAAGAACAATAAAATCGTCTCCGGCAACCAAAATATCAGAAAGTCCTGAAACTTCAACCGGCACTGAAGGCCCTGCTTTTTTAAGACGCTTTGACTTATCATCAACCATGGTTCTTACCTTACCATAAGTTGTACCTGAAATAATGGAATCTCCTACATGCAAAGTTCCCTGCTGAACTAATAGTGTTGCTACTGGGCCCTTGCCTCTTTTTACCTGGGCTTCAATGACACTCCCTCGAGCTTCACGTCCGGCGTCAGCTTTTAATTCTTCCATTTCCGACATCATGATGATCATTTCAAGCAAGCTGTCTATACCTTCTCCTGTTTTAGCAGATACAGGCACAGCGATGGTTTCACCGCCCCATTCTTCTACGACAAGATTATATTTGGTTAAATCCTGTTTGACACGATCAGGATCAGCACCTGGTTTATCAATTTTATTAATAGCAACTAAAATCGGAACACCGGCTGCCTTAGCATGATTAATGGCTTCTACTGTTTGTGGCATAACGCCGTCATCTGCAGCAACAACCAGAACCGCAATATCCGTAATTTGAGCCCCACGCGAACGCATTGCTGTAAAGGCTTCATGACCCGGTGTATCAATAAATGTAATTGATTGATTTTTAACGTTAACCGTGTAAGCCCCAATGTGCTGGGTAATCCCACCTGCTTCACTGGACATAACATTTGTTTTACGAATGCGGTCAAGAAGAGATGTTTTACCGTGATCGACATGTCCCATAACAGTAACAACTGCCGGACGTATGGTTGCATTATCAGTTTCTTCTTCGTCATATTCCTCAAGGATTTTAGCAACAACATCCTCGATTTTAATGGCTTCAACTTCAAAACCAAATTCTGAAGCAACAAGTGAAGCCGTATCAAAGTCAATTTCCTGGTTTATACTGACCATCGTACCAGCCATCATTAATGTTTTAATGATATCAGTAACATTTATTTCAAGAATATCTGCAAGTTCTCCAACGGTAAGAATTTCAGGAATTTGATAGACTTGGTTTTCCTGAACGGTTTTCTTTTTTTCATCCTTTATCCGTTTATAAACACTTCTTGCTGTTTTCTCTTTTTTAGTGTGATCTCGTGTTTTGGGTTGAGATCCCTGGTTTCCAGAACCCGGGCGCTTTTTGTCTCCGGGTTTTTTAAACGAACCTCCGGAAGTATTTTTACTTTTAACAGGTTCTTTCTTAGTAGTTGTTTCCTGTTCTTTTTTTTGTTCCTGAGTTTCATTTTGAACAGCCTTTACTGGACTTTTCTCTTGAGAACCAACAGGTACGTTTTTTTCTGCATCCCTAAAATATTTTTCCTTATCAAACTTTTCTTCAAATTCAGAAATTTGTTGTTCAGTTAGGGCGCTCATATGGTTTTTTACAGGAATATTGTGTTGATTTAAAATGGCTACGAATTCTTTACTTGGAATATTATATTTTTTTGCAAAATCGTATACTCTTAATTTTGACATATTATTCCTCCCTTCAAATTTTATGTATTTATTTAGTAATTATTTTTTCAGCGAGTTGCTGTCGCACACTTTCGACGACTTCCTTCTCCACTTTTCTTTTAAAAGCCCGTTCCAGATAATTTTTATTTAAAAATTGATTAATGCACTCTTCGGATTTGCACAAATATGCACCACGACCATTCGCTTTTCCAGTAGGATCATAGAAAATATGTCCGGAATTATCTGAAACAATCCGTAATAAGTCACGTTTATCATATTTTGAATGGCATATGACACAGGTTCGCTGTGGAATTTTTTTCATATTCAACCTCTCTAATATTGACAATGAGAATATTATATCATAACAAAGCTAAAATATTGATTAAACGATTAAAATTCCAGTTCAAGCTCGTCTTTCAATTCCATTAAAATATCTTCAGAGCTTTTTACAGGTTTTTCGGGAATCATAGGATCGCCAACATAAGTGAGTTTGCTTTTTATATCAATTTTCCAACCCGTCAGCTTTGCAGCCAGACGAACGTTTTGACCTTCTTTTCCAATGGCCAATGAAAGTTGATAGTCATCAACAATAGCTATTGCCGTTTTATCTTCCTTATGAGGAATGACTCTTACAACCTTTGCAGGACTCAAAGCATTGGCTATATATTCTTCAATATGTTCGCTCCATTTAATGACATCAATTTTTTCATTGGAAAGCTCATTGATAATATTTTGAACCCGGACGCCTTTTTGGCCAACGCATGCTCCTACCGGATCAATGCTCGGATCATTTGCTTTAACCGCAACCTTTGTTCTTGAACCTGCTTCTCTGGATATTGAAACAATGTCAACAATACCATCAAATATTTCTGGCACTTCTGATTCAAAAAGGCGTTTTACCAATCCCGGATGAGTTCTTGAAACATTAACCTGGGGACCTTTAGTTGTCTTCTTAACCATTAGCAAGTAGACTTTTATCCTCTGGTTAATTTCATAAGTTTCACCCAGTGTTTGTTCAGAGGGAAGCATTGCCGCTTCAAGTTTTCCAACCTCAACATAGACAATTCCTTTTTCAATACGTTTGATGATACCTGTTAAAACTTCGTCCTGTCGTTCAAGAAAATCGTTATAAATAATATTTCTTTCTGCTTCTTTGATTCGCTGGATGATTAATTGCTTGGCATTCTGTGCAGCAATTCTACCAAAATCTCTTGGCCGTACTTCTTTCCTAAAAAGATCGCCAACTTTATAGTTAGGATCAACTTCTCTTGCTTTTTCAAGTGAGATCTGATAAAGATCATTTTCCGGAACTTCCATAATTTCTTTCATTGCAAAAACTTGGATATCCCCTTTTTCGCGATCTATATTAATTTCAACATTTTGGGCATTACCATAATTTTTTTTATATGCTGTGGTAATAGCCGCCTCAATTGCTTCAATTAAATCTTCTTTATCAATTGATTTCTCTTCTTGAATTTTATCTAGAGCTCTGATAAACTCCGGGTTCATAATTTTTTCCGCCTTCCATATTATTCAGGTTTAGGTTGAGCTTTGAAATTCAACTCATCCAAAACATTTGCTTTAGCTATTTTATTATTATCCATATGAATAATCTCACCGGTTTCAAGTTCAAGAGAGAGCGACTCACTGGTATAAGATTTTAAAATCCCAGAGTAGTCTTTCTTTCCGTTCAATGGCGCAAAGAGATGTATGGTTATTTTTTTATTAATATTTGCCACATAGTGACGTTCTTTCTTTATCGGACGATCTATTCCCGGAGATGAAACTTCCAGAAAATAACTTTGTTCAATGGGGTCACTTTCATCAAGAACATCACTGATCGCTCGACTGACTACTTCGCAATCATTCATTGTTATACCTTCATCCAAGTCGATAAAAAGTATTAAGAACCAATCCTTACCTCTTTTTTCGAAAATAAGATCTGCCAACTCATAGCCGAGAGATTCTACAGCCGGAGTAATTAGTTCTTCTAATAAAACTTCTCTTGAAACTTTTTTCATAAAATCTCCTTTTTGTCTGAATTACTATGAATTACCTTTGCGGTAAAAATAGTTAAGAGTGGGTTACCCCACTCTTAATGAAATTTTATTGAATTGTACCTACAATTAATAAATTCATATCTCATAAAAACAACTACACTTCTAAAATTTCTGCTTCCTTATCTTTTAGAATGAGTTCAACGTTTTTAATCTCATCATCTGTAAACTTTTGGATTTCTTTTTCACCTTGTTTTAAGTCATCTTCAGTAATCAAACCTTCTTTTTGGCTATCCTTTAAATCCTGGATCGCATGCCTTCGAATGTTACGGATGGCAACCTTACATTCTTCACCATATTTTTTAACAAGCTTTACCAGGTCTTTTCGACGCTCTTCTGTGAGTTGAGGAATAAGCAGCCGAATGATTTTACCATCATTTGAAGGATTAAATCCAAGATCAGATTTTAGTATTCCTTTTTCAATGGCAGGTATTGCTGTTGAATCATAGGGTTGGACAACAATCATTCTTGCTTCAGGTGTGCTGATACTTGCAAGCTGATTGAGTGCGGTTGGAGTATTGTAATAATCTACAAGTACCTTATCAAGAATTCTTGGATTTGCTCTTCCTGCTCGTAAGCTGGATAAGCTTTCATTAAGATTATTAAGGGCCTTGTTCATTTTTTCGACCGTAGTTGCTTTTATATCATTTACCATGATCTACACCTCCTGAATAATTGTACCAATTTTTTCGCCCATTATGGCACGCAGAATATTTTTTGGATCATTTAAACCAAATACAAGAATTGGAATATGATTGTCCATACATAATGATGTTGCTGTTGAATCCATTACCTTAAGACCTTTATTTAAAACCTCGATATACGTTAATTCTGTATATCGTTTCGCATCAGGATTTATTAAAGGATCTGAATCATAAACAGCATCAATACTTTTTGCCAGCAGGATGATTTCTGCATCGATTTCTGCTGCTCTTAATGCAGCTGTTGTATCCGTTGTGAAAAAGGGATTACCGGTACCTGAAGCAAAGATAACAATTCTTCTTTTTTCCAGATGCCTGATCGCTTTTCGCCGAATATAAGGCTCCGCAATCTGTTTCATTTCGATGGCTGTTTGCACCCGAACAGGCACACCCATTTCTTCAAGAACATCCTGTAAACCCAGAGCATTAATAACTGTTGCAAGCATTCCCATATAGTCAGCAGTGGACTTATCCATACCTTCACCACTTCGACCACGCCAGAAATTTCCACCACCAACAACAATAGCAATTTCTACTCCCAGTTCAAAAACCTCTTTGATTTGTTCGCAAATAGCCATTACTGTGGGCGTATTGATACCATGTCCTGCCGGACCTGACATCGCTTCACCACTCAATTTAATTATTACGCGTTTATATTTCGGTTCCAAAAATAACCCCCCTTTCTTGTGTCATACTTTCCTTTGTCATATTATATCTTAATTGTTTAAAATTTACAACGCCATTAACTGTAAAAAAAGAACACTGATGTGTCCTTTTTTTTAAACTTATGTGTTTAATTGCTTAGCGACTTCTTCCGCAAAGTTTTCAGTCTTTTTCTCTAAACCTTCGCCCATTTGGAAACGGGCAAATCGTCTGATTTTAACATTTTCACCAATGGTCATTATTTGTTCTTTAACCAGATCTTCAATGGTTAAATCTGAATTTTTAACAAAAGGTTGTTCTAGCAGACAAATTTCTTTATAGAATTTACTAATCCGTCCTTTAACCATTTTATCAACGATTTGTTCAGGTTTTCCTTCGTTTAATGCCTGTGCGCGAAGAATTTCTTTTTCTTTTTCGATTTCTTCAGCTGGCACTTCATCTTTTGAAATATAAAGAGGGTTACTTGCTGCAATATGCATGGCGACATCCTTAACGAATGTTCTAAAGCCTTCATTCTTTGCCACAAAATCAGTTTCACAGTTTACTTCTAACAATACACCAATCTTCCCACCCATATGAATGTAAGAATCTACGATGCCTTCCGCTGCGATTCTTCCTGATTTTTTATTCGTTGCAGCCAGACCTTTTTCTCTCAAAAGTGTCATCGCTGTTTCTATGTCTCCATCAGTTTCTACTAAAGCATTTTTGCAGTCCATCATTCCGGCACCGCATTTTGCTCTTAATTCTTTTACTAATTTTGCGTCCACATTTATCCTCCTGGAATTTTTTTATAAAATTATTCTGTTACTTTTTCAACAACTACAGATTCAACGGCTACAGTTTCCACAGCACTGACTACTTCAGCAACTGGTGCTGTCTGAGCAACTGGTGCTGTCTGAGCAACTGGCAGCGCTTCTTCTTCTTGTTGTTCTCCCTGACGTCCTTCAATAATCGCATCTGAAATAACAGATAAGATTAGAGCAACGGCACGGATAGCATCATCATTACCAGGAATAATATAATCAATTTCATCAGGATCACAGTTTGTATCGACGATTCCAATAATTGGAATGCCTAGTTTTTTAGCTTCCGCAATCGCAATTCTTTCTTTTTTGGTATCAATGACAAAAATCGCACCAGGGATGCCCTTCATTTCTTTAATACCGCCTAAGAATTTTTGCAATTTTTCACGTTGGCGTTTTAATTTAATAACTTCTTTTTTAGGTAAAAGAGCAAAAGTGCCATCTTCTTCCATTTGTTCTAATTCATGAAGACGATCAATTCGCTTGCTGATGGTACCAAAATTTGTTAAGGTTCCACCTAACCAACGATGATTAACACAGTAGCTTCCGCTACGTTTTGCTTCTCTTTCAATACTGGTTTGAGCTTGTTTCTTTGTTCCCACAAACAGAATTTCTTCGCCTTCTGCTGCTAATTCTTTTACAAAGTTATAAGCTTTTTCGATTCTTTTCACAGTTTGCTGTAAATCGATAATATAGATTCCGTTTCTTTCTGTGAAAATGTATGGAGCCATTTTTGGATTCCATCGTCGAGTCTGATGCCCGAAGTGCACCCCAGCTTCCAGTAATTGTTTCATTGAAACACATGCCATAATAATTTTCCTCCTAGGTTTTTTCCTCCATTCTCATCACTCAGAAAATTCGACCTGAAATCAGGCACCCGATCCCTGTCAGAGAATGTGTGTAATACATACCTTAAAATAATAACATAAGGCTTTGATGGTTACAAGTATTATTTACATTAATAATGGATTATGATGGATTAAAGTAAATACTTCTGGTAATTATCAACTTTTTCAGATAGTTTGAAAACACCTTCAATATATTCTTTACCAATCACAAAATCATCCTGTTCGTAGTCAGAAGCATAAAAAGAAATTTCCTCCAACAGCTTTTCCATCACCGTATGAAGACGTCTGGCACCAATATTCTCTTCCTCTTCATTTTGTAAAAAGGCAATTTTAGCAATGTGCTCAATGGATCCATCTTCAAAAATTATATTAACATTTTCTGTTCGGATGAGTTCCTGATATTGCTTAATAACCGAATTTTCTGTTTGCGTGAGTATTTGGATAAAATCATCCTCGGTAAGACTATCCAACTGGACACTGATTGGAAATCGTCCCTGAAGTTCCGGGATCATATCAGAAATTTTCGAAACATGAAAGGCACCGGCACCAATAAAAAGAATAAAATCGCTTTTTACCGGACCATATTTTGTATTGACGGTACTTCCTTCAACAATAGGTAAAATATCCCGTTGCACCCCTTCTCTTGAAACATCCGGACCTTGATTACTGCCATTTCCAATAATTTTATCAATTTCATCAATGAAAATAATCCCGTTCTGTTCGGCCTCACGAATACCAATTTCCTGTACCTGATCCATATCAATGAGCTTTTGGGCTTCCTGATTAATGAGAATCTTTCGAGCATCTGCAACAGACACTTTCTTTTTTTTCTTTTTCTGAGGTATCAGATCCCCGAGAATATCATTCATGTTAATACTCATACTATCGTTGTTCATACCCTGCATAATACCAATAGATTTTGAACCATCATCATCAACTTCTATTTCAATGATTTCATCTTCAAGGAGTCCTGCTTCGAGATCCTTTGCGAGTGCTTCTCTTTTTTCTTTTTTTGTCTGTTCTTTTTCAGCATCACTGTCAATTTGATTTTGGCTGGGTGTCGCTGGTTGTGAAGGTTTCATAAATAAATCAAAAGGATTTTTTATGGTTTCTTTTTTCTTTTTTGAAGGGACCAGTATGTTAAGAATAATCTTGTTGACATTCGCTCCTGCTTCAGCATAAACTTCCTTCATTTTTTCCTGCTGAACTTTACGTATTGAAGTACTCACGAGATCGCGGATCATTGATTCGACATCCCTGCCCACATACCCAACTTCCGTAAACTTTGTTGCTTCGACCTTAATGAAAGGCGCCTTAACAAGCTTTGCCATTCGTCTTGCGATTTCTGTTTTACCGACCCCGGTAGGTCCCATAAGGATAATATTCTTAGGCGTGAATTCCTCTCTTAACTCTTCGGATAATAAGCTTCGTCGATATCGATTTCTAAGCGCAACAGCCACTGCTTTTTTAGCCGGTTCCTGTCCAATAATATAACGATTCAGCTCTTCAACAATTTTTTTAGGTGTTAATTCTTTCATTTCCATTCATCCATTTCTACAATACTTCAACCGAAATATTGTCGTTAGTAAAAACACAGATTTCAGATGCGATTTTTAATGATTCATAAACTATTTCTTTTGCGCTGAGACTTGAATGACTTTTTAAAGCCCGTGCGGCTGAAAGGGCATAGGATCCACCGGAACCAATGGCTGCAATATCATCATCCGGCTCAATGACTTCCCCATTACCTGATAAAATCAGGGTTTCTGTCTGATCCATAACAATGAGTAATGCCTCAAGTTTTCTTAAGATCTTATCTGAACGCCATTCCTTTGCCAATTCAACTGCAGCACGTTTTAAATTACCGTTGTATTGCTCTACTTTGTGTTCAAATTTTTCAACAAGCGTAAATGCATCAGCTACCGAACCTGCAAAGCCGACTAAAATTTTGTCATGATAGATTCTTCTGATTTTCTTAGCATTATTTTTCATAATGATGCTTTCGCCCATGGTGACTTGTCCATCCCCAGCAATAGCAACTTCCCCATTATGACGAATACCAACAATTGTAGTTGCATGAAACATGATATTCTCCTCTTTCTACTTTAATTTTTTCCAAATATTAATTAATGCACTGATCTTACACTCTAAAACTTAATTAGATGTTTTATATTCACAATCCTGCTTGTCACAATACAGGATTTTTCGTTTCCCCAAACCTTTTTGAAACAATGTGGATCCGCATTGGGGACATAAGTCGGGAACCGGTAAATCCCAATTCATATAGTCACATTCAGGATAGTTACTGCATGAATAAAAAGTACGTCCTGTTTTAGACATTCTTTTAACAATTTCGCCGCCACATCGTGGACAGAGACCTCCTGTTTTTTCGAAATAAGGTTTTGTATTCTTGCATTCAGGAAATCCGGGACATGCCAGAAACCGGCCAAACTTTCCTTTTTTAATGACCATTCGACGGCCGCATAACTCACAGTCCACATCTGATTCAGGATCTGGAATGGTAATGGCTTCGGCATTTTCCTGGGCATTGGTCAATGATTTCTCAAATCCCGTATAAAAGTTTTTTAATACCTCAACCCAATCAAGCTCACCTTCAGCAACCACATCCAACTTATCTTCCATTTCAGCGGTAAAGGTAACATTCACAACATCACTGAAGTATTCCTTCATTAAGGCCGTAACGGTTACGCCTAGTTCGGTGGGTTTAAAATGCTTTTCAACGACCTCAACATAATCACGATTCTTAATGGTGGCAATGGTTGGTGCATAGGTACTTGGACGACCGATCCCTTTTTCTTCCAGAATTTTGACCAGAGAGGCCTCAGTATAACGGGCCGGTGGTTTGGTATACTTCTGTTCTGTTGATGTTTTTATCCGTTCCAGAGGTTCACCTTCAACCAATTCGGGAAGAATACTGTCATCGCTTAGACTTGCATTTTTTCCAATTCTTGTAAAACCATCAAATTTTTGTATTTCGCCTTTGGTTTTAAAAATTAAATTCCCGCAGGCAACATCAACATCGGTAACAAAATACTGGGCATCTGACATCTGACTGCTGAGGAGTCGATCCCATATGAGCTTGTACAATCGATATTGATCTTTTTCAAGAGATCCCTGTGCGATTGCCGGGGTAATGACTACTGTGGACGGACGAATGGCTTCATGGCCACCCTGGACATTTTTCTTCTTGACAACTTTTTTTTCTTTACCAAGATATTCATCACCAAAATGATCCTCTATGTAAACCTTGCATTCCTGAACCGCTTCATCGGCAATTCGGGTAGAGTCGGTTCTGAGATAGGTAATCAGACCGGTTAAACCACTGCCTTCAATATTGACACCTTCAAAAAGTTGCTGGGCCAATCGCATGGTTCTTTGGGTTGTAAAGCCAAGCACCTTATAGGCCTCCTGTTGCAACGTACTGGTGGTAAATGGGAGTTGAGGTTTCTGGTTGCGAATCCGTTTTTTAACCTTATCCACCACTATGGGGTTTTCGGAAACAATTTTTTCCAGACGGCAAGCCTCTTCTGCATTTAAAATGGTTTTCTTTTTTTTATCTTCCGAATAAAATTTTGAAATGAATTGTTTGTCATCATTCATTTTTTTAAGCAACAAATCAAGATTCCAATATTCTTCAGGAATAAAGGCTGCAATTTCTTCTTCACGATCAACGATGATACGGGTAACCACGGACTGAACACGTCCGCCACTTAAGCCTTTTTTGACTTTTTTCCACAAAAAAGGACTCAGCGAATATCCAACCAGTCGATCGAGAATCCGCCGCGCCTGTTGGGAGTTAACTAAGTCAATATCAATGTTTCGTTTATTATCGATGGCCGCATTGACTGCTTTTTTTGTAATTTCATGGAACTCAATTCGACATTTGGTATTTAAGTCGATTTCTAAAAAATTGGCCATATGCCAGGAGATTGCTTCTCCCTCCCTGTCAGGGTCAGTTGCCAAATAAACAAAATCCGCTTTGCTGGCGGCTTTTTTCAGGCTTTTCAAGAGCTGAGCCTTGCCTCGAATTTTAATATATTCTGGGGTGAAATTATTTTCTATATCGATGCCGATTCGGCTTTTAGGGAGATCGATGACGTGACCCATGGTCGCTTCAACCTCATATCCTTTAGGCAAATATTTTTTAATTGTTTTTGCTTTTGCCGGTGATTCAACAATAACTAAGGTTTTAGCCATTGAATACCTCCTTGTATTTTTTATTCATATATATAACTATAACAACTCATAAGCAGCAACATTATAGCAAAAAAAACATTTGATTACAAATGCTGCCATATAATATAACCCAGACACCTTAAGTCAATATTATATTTCCGTACTTAATTTGGATGACTTCTTCAATTTCCATCATGGTTAATAAGCTGTTCACCTGATTTACTGGTAATCCTGAAATTAATACAAGCTGATCAATGGTGACGTGTCCTTTACGAATAAGATCATATAAATTTTTCTCATCCGGATCACTTATATTTTTCATTTGGATTTCAGGGGTGAAATTATTTTCCCATTCCGAAGTGTTTCCTGGAATAACATAATCCTCCAGAATATCTTTGGGTTCGGTAACCAATTTAGCACCTTCTTTTAATAACTGGTTTCCCCCGGCCCAGTGAACCGAACAAATATCTCCAGGAATAACATACACATTTTTCCCTTGTTCCAGAGCATGGTTTGCTGTAATCAATGATCCGCTTTTTTTTCGGGCTTCAATAATCAAAATACCCTGGGATAAACCGCTGATGATTCGATTTCTAAGGGGAAAATGAAAGGGCAATGCCTTTTCTCCCAGGTTGAATTCACTGATAATCAAGGATTTCTCAGCCATCCGATCGTAAAGTTTTTGATTCGATCTTGGATAACATTCATCTACTCCTGTCCCTAAAACCCCAATGGTATTACCCAATTCATCAAGGCTCCCCCAATGGCTGTTACCATCTATGCCGGATGCCAAACCGCTGACGATTGTAATGCCAACAGTGGCAAGGGCTTTGGCAAACCCCTTAGCGTATTTCTCACCTTGCACAGTTGGGTTACGGGAACCGACAATACCAATGGTCAAACTATTTTCAAGTAAGGTAACATCCCCTTTTGTGAAAAAAGCAACTGGTGGTAAATAAATATTTTTTAGTGACTCCGGATAGTAAGAGGATTCCCTTGTGATTAATTCAATCTGATGGACTTCCATATAATCCCTTGTTTGTTTTGCATTATCTAAATTTTTTGACTGCAAAAAATAATCCAATCCTTTTTCTTTTAAAATCCCTGATTTTTTCATGGACTCTTGACTTAAAGAAAAAATTGTTTGAGGAGAACTATATCGATTAATCATTATATTTTTTTGTTTCAGGGATATTTTTTCAAGGCCCATAAACCAGATCCAATATATCTTTTCATCCATTATTTATTCTCCTCAATAATCATTTCGAATATATTATCACAACCCTTTAGATTTAAGAAACTCTTTTTGAATATAAAAAAACTGATGCTCAAACCCAATGTTTGTTCATTAAGATATTCATGGTTTAAACTATTCGAAATTTCTATATTTGCTTTGATATATTTGTAAATATCCTTGTCGAATCGTAAAAAAAACACCTTCCCTCTGTTTATAACGAAGAGGAAACCTGCTTTTTAAAATGGTTGATTTTTCATTTAATGTTAAAACGAATGGTGTCCGGTTCGATGTACGCATAGGTAATCGCCAGATCGGTGTGTTGATTAATATCATCCACCGCAAAAGCTAAGATTTCTCTGCTTGACAAAACCATCGTGCCGTCGTCAAGGTCTTCATCCTCGTCAAGGTCCTCATCGTCGTCGGTTAACGCACTTAATTCGTCAATTGTGAAGGCCATGCTCTTCACCTTGTCCTGTGATTTCAATATTTCATAAAGCCGAACACTCGTGCCGGATCTCAACGAAAAGACGCTTTTAAGCGGGAGACATGTAAATGAATCGGTCAGTCCCAGGAAGTAAGGTTTTAATGAATCAGCCAGACGCATTTCCATCAACTCGCTTTCCTGATCAAAGCCAATGGATTCAAATAACTGCATGCTGATTATTTTCTCATTCTCTTGAATTTTAATGGTTTGACCTGCTAAATGCTTAATGACTTGCTTTAGGTTACAACAATCAAAGTCAGTGGGGTCGCAGAATTCAGTTAAAGACACTGTGATTGTTTTAAAACAAGGGTCCATTTGGGAAATCTGACTCAGGTAATAAAAAACAACTTTCTGTTCGTTTAAATCTAATTTACTTTTCATGTTACAAATCAAATCATTTGATTTAACCACGGTGGCTTCCATTAATTTGTTATCAACTGTCATACTCTATTCTCCTTTAATTAAAATCTAAAGCCCATGGTCAATTCTGCCAGGCCTGATCACTGAAACATTGCCTGTGCAATCAGTGGATTATACCATATACACAGAAACTAAAAACAAATATTTTTTTGATGATGAGACGAAAGGAAAAGGAAATTGCCAACGTTAAAAAAAAGCCTTGGAAAAAGGCCCAAAGAAGTCCGAATGGATTACAAATTAAAGCAAGTCGAAATGGCCCGGGAATTAAATATGGACCCTTCTATTTGATTGCTGTTTTTTTAACAGGTCACACTTCTTGTAATGAACTTTTTAAGACTCTCTTTATCACGCTGATTCATATAGATCAAACTCAGGTTAAGCTCATATTTTTTCATTCCTCTAACTTCACTTTCCGAAATTTTAATGATACTGCATCTCATTTTTATGTCAGGCTTATCTGAGAGCCATATGATCAAATCAATTATTGAATTTTCGGGGATATTCTCATCGATTTCAATGAGTGCACCGTGGTAACTGATATTTTTGATCAAAGCCCTTTTGTACGGGACATTAACTTCTTCAATTAAATGGTATTCTGCTTCAAGATAATGGTCAATCCTGAAATATTTGCGTCTTTGAATCAGTGTGAAATTATCGTCAATTCTAGTATGAAACAATATTAATGCCTCGTTTTTTTCGATATGAGTGATGGTACCTTCAAAACCCAGCATGCCATGAATTTCATGCAAGAAAACTGCCCTGATTTTTGTCCCTGACGGAAGTAATATAGCTTCGAATTCTTCCACTGGAGAAGACATAACAACTTCAGTATTACTAATAATTTCTATAAACTGACTATTATAGGTTTTACTTATTTTTGAATCTAATGTAGCGATCACTTCAAATTCCAATTTTTTCCCGACTATTATTTCTTTAGCATTCACTGATAAACCTCCCAAGCAAATAATTTGTTTCTTTGTTATCACTTTTTTTTAATTTAAAGCATCTTTTTTTAGTTTTCTAATACATGCTTTAACTTAATGTTTCTTTTTAGAAAGAAGTTTTTTCTCCAGGGAAGCTGTGAGGGTGGCTATGGCTTCTAACCCTTCAACAAATGATGCAGTTGATCCCAACTCCTCATTCGTATCTTCTGTTTCAATTTCGAATTCTTCAAATGGACTGCTAATGAGATTTGCAATATCCTTATTTTCATTATGAAGAATCTTTAAGGTGTTTGAAATATTTCCGGCAATTTCATCAATGTTTTTTCGATGATTTTGTTCGCATTCATAAGCTCTTGCTTTAAATTCAGCAATCATTTTCCTGGTTTTCAGTTTAGAGGTTGTTATCGCATTTCTTAATTCTTTATTGTTTTCATTGACTGCAATTAAACTATCGGATATTCTTTTATTTTGTTCAATAAAGGACTCTTTTTCAGCCAATGCCATGCTGCTTTCATAAACAGCCTCTTCATATTTTTGCTTAATAATTTCATTCTCAGCCAAGATTATGTCATAGGATTGTTGGGTTGCTTCATTTTCTTCATAATCTTCTATTTGAGTATTTAAATCCTTGACAGTCGCCTTTAATTGATTTAGTTGTTTATTTAGTTCAGCATAATCATGTATATTTTTTTTATAAGCGTCGAGTTGTTTTTTCAATTCCTCATTTTCCAAAACAATGGATTCATATTCCACTAGGTCATCCCGGGATACTAGTCCATCTTCACGTTCCTGCAGCTTAATGGTTAGCTCTTCCTTTTCTTTTGATATGGTATTCATCCGCTGTTGGATTTCACGGTTACTTTCTTCATTTTTTTCACATATATTCATATATGTATCTCGTTCTTGTTCCAGTCTGGCAGACATATCAGCAGATTCTTCAATTTTTTTTCTGAATGAAACCTCTG
>NZ_DATCHP010000071.1:0-69195 GCF_036508315.1 Acetobacterium sp.
ACCATACAAGGTTCTATTGAAAAATCCAATACTGATATGACAACGGAAATGAGTCAGATGATTTCCAGACAAAACAATTTTCAATCCTGTGCCCAAGTTCTAAAAATATACGATCGGATTAATGAAATCAGCGCCAATCAAGTTGGAAAAATTGGTTAATTCAGAAAGGAAACAGAAATTATGATCAAAGGATATTATACAGCAGCGCAAGGCTTATTAAGCAACCAAACCTATTTAAATAATATTTCCAATAATATTGCAAATCTCAATACCACAGCTTTTAAACCCCAGCAAACAGAGTTTTCATCCTTATTGTATAGCAATGTCAATGGCGGATCCGGAAATCTTATCAGTACCGGAAGTGGCGCGAAGGTTGAAAGCACCGGCATTGATTTTACCCCGGGAACCCTGGTGAAAACCGATGCTCCATTAGACTGTGCCATTTTAGATGAAGGGTTTTTTGCCATCCAAAACAAAGGGTCAAATGCCGTAACCTATACTCGTAATGGCGCATTTAGCATCAGCGTTGAAGGAAATAATGAGTATTTAGTGGATAATGCCGGAAATTATGTTTTAGGATCGGACAGTCAAAAGATAGAGATATCACAAGGTTTTGATTCGAAAGCGGTGGGGTTATTTAATTTTTCAAATCCCTATGGACTTAAATTATTGGGAAACAATCAATTTGAAGCAACCATTGAATCCGGCCAGGGAACAATCTATAATCAAGGCAGCATTAAACCGGGATATTTAGAAAGCTCGGCTGCTGATATATCGAGTGAAATGGTGAAAATGATTGAAGCGTCTAAAAGTTTTTCATTTAATGCGAAAATGCTTCAAACAACCGATGAAATGGAGAAAATAGTTAATCAACTCAGATAAAAAACAAAATCAAATTTGGATTAGAAAACACAGGAGAAAGAACATGGATAAAGAAAAAGCTTCCCCAAATGAAAGTCCGAGTTTAATTGACGTTCTAATGAGTGAAGATGGCATGCAGGGTTATATCAAGCTGACAAAGAACACCGAAGGTGCTACCTCATTTTCAAAGGAAGAATTAAATGAAGCCCTGACAGAAAATAAAATTCTTTATGGGATTAATGAAATATCAGTTCTAAAGTTAGCACAAAGACCAATTTTTAATCTGAAAATTAACGTGGCGGTCGGCCAGAAGGCCATTGATGGAGAGGATGGAAGTATTCAATATTTTGTTGCGAGAGATTCTGAATACCATCCGGAATACAGCGAAGATGAACAGGGCAAAGTTGACTATAAGAACCTCAACTATTTTCAAATGGTCAAGAAGGATCAGGTCCTATGTGAAATAACAAAAGAAAAGGAAGGAATAGACGGCAAAAATATTTTCGGAGAAACGATTATTGCAAATAATGGCAAAGAGCCGTTTTTTTCGGTTGGGAAAAATTCCATACTCAATGAAGATAAAACAAAAATTATTTCAACCTGTGATGGGATTGTTAAGTTTACTGGAAAGACATTGGATATTAACGATATGCTATATGTTTCTTCGAATGTTGATTTTTCCACCGGAAACATTCATTTTGGAGGAGATGTAATCATTGATGGCGATGTTTGCACCGGGTTTTCTGTAAAATCCGACGGAAACATCATCATAAAAGGAGTCGTAGAAGATGCCGAAATAGAAGCGGCTGGGAATATACATATTTCAAAAGGATTGAATGGCGGAAGCAGAAAAGAAATTACCGCCGGTAAGAATCTTAACTGCCATTATATTGAAAATGCCATTCTTAACGTTAAGGGTGATATTACTGCGGATTATATTATAGATAGTAAAATAACCTGTTTGGGCAACATCAAATTAGCCGGAAGTAAAGCATTAATTAATGGCGGCGAAATTAGTTTGGCAGGAGAGTTGTCAGCAAAAGAGATTGGTACCGAAAAAGAACGTATTACAAAAATAAAAATTCTGGGAATAGAAACAGTAGACATTCATTCAATAGAAAAGCTGAAATTGGAGATTCAGAAAGACGCCATTCAACTACAGGGTTTAATGGAAAAAGCTAATCAGTTAAACCAATCGACTTTGCCTGAAGATGAGCTCTCCATGCTTGAAAGACTTCAGAAGAAAACGATTAACTTACAAATTCCCAGATTAAAGGATAAGATTAAAAGTAGCATGCAGGAAATAAAAAAATTGGAAAATGAACCAAAAATAGAATATCCTGGTTGCGTCATCTCCAAAAGTAAATTATATCAGGGTGTACGAATCAGTTTTGGGGATAAAGTTTTTCAATTTGACCTGGACAATCTGGTGCGGTGTAAAATCTACTGGGAACATGACAGAATTGTACAAACAGTGTTATAAAAACAAAATAATGTTTTCCAAATAATAGTGAAGAAAAGAGGAGCTGACTTGTTTGAAAACTATGAAGAACTTAACGATGAACAAATTGATTTATTACGCGAAATTGGCAATATAGGAGCCGGCAATGCGGCCACAGCCTTAGCGACAATGTTGGATGAAAAAGTGGAAATGAGCATTCCCAAGGTCACAATCACCGGCTTTAATGAAGCGGTACACGAATTGGGCGGCGCTGAAACCATGACAGTAGGAGTTTTGGTGAGTTTTAACGGCGAAGCCAATGGGATGATTATGTTCCTGTTAAATATGGAAGATGCCAAAGGTATTATGAATATTTTGGTAGGCGAGGATGATGATGACGGGGAATTAACCGAGATGAAACTTTCGGCCATTAAAGAAATTGGAAATATTTTAAGTTCTACCTATATTAATTCAATTGCCGCATTAACAGGATTAACCATTAATGTAACCGTTCCCTATGTTGCCATCGACATGGTTGGGGCGATTATGAGTGTTCCTATTATTGAATTTGGAGCATTGGGAGACAAACTGATGTTTATTGAAGAAAATTTCTTTGGAGAGTCAAATCATTTAAAAAGTAATATTATTATGTTTGCGGAAATTGAAACATTAAAAATTATCATGCAAAAATTAGGACTTGATCTATGAGTTCGTTAATCGTCGTTGGCATTTCAGATTATAAGTTTTCAAAAGCACCTGAAGTCATTGTGACCTATGCATTAGGATCTTGTGTAGGGGTTTGTCTCTATGATCGGGTTTTAAAAATTGGCGGCTTATCCCATATTATGCTTCCGGACAGCACTAATTTTACAAACAAAGAAATAAATCGCATGAAATTTGCAGATACCGCCATAATAGATTTAGTAAAGGAATTAAAGAAAAATAGTTTTGGAACCAATCGAATTACCGCTAAAATTGCCGGCGGCGCTCAAATGTTTGAAACACAGCCGGGAAGTAAAATCGGAGGAATCGGGGAGAGAAATATTCAAAGTGTTAAAAAGGTATTATACGATTTGAAAATCCCCATTCTCGCCGAAGATACAGGATTAAACTATGGGAGAACCCAATATTTTGATCTTGAAACCGGGATTATGAAGATTCAATCCCTTAACAGACAAATCAAAGAATATTAACAGGATGTTGATGTGAGATTTTTCACTCAAAATAACGATGAAAATAACTTTTTTTAGAGTAAAGTTTTGTTGAAATATGTCGATACACTAATCAGGAAAGAATACTTTCTCATAATAGCAATGCAGAGGAGAAAAAGGATGAAACAAAACAAAAGTTTATTTTCAAAAGCACTTCTTTCCATCGGATTACCACTTGCAGTAATATTTTCTATTGTAGCAGTGATCTCGTTAAGCAGTGTGAAACAGGTCATAGCAAACCCGGAACAGTTCGCCATGGTTCAAAAGGTTATGCTGACAACATTCGGAATAGGACTGCTGGTAATGATTGGAATTATTATTTTGATTACCAGAGGATTCGTGAAACCCATAAAAAGGCTTGCAATTGAAGCAGATAGACTTGCAATGGGTGATGATAACCTGGGGTTGGATCGCACTGATAAAATCTCAAATGACGAATTTGGACAGCTTACCACTTCTTTTGGAACAATTGCCCATCATATCAGAACGCAGTCTGATGCAGCGATGAGTCTGGCTTCCGGGGAGTTGTCAGTGGAAATACAACCAGGGTCTGATAAAGATTTGCTTGGAAAAAGTTTGATTGCTATCAAAAATGCCATTGTAAATCTTGTTTCAGATAACACGATGCTTTCAAAAGCAGCTGCCAAAGGTGATTTTACAAAAAGAGCCGAAACTAAAAAGTACTCAGGAGATTTTAAGAAGATAATCGAAGGTCTCAATCAAACAATGGATACCGCTGTTGATAAAGTAGTATGGTATGAATCCATACTCGATGGGATTCCATTCCCTATTCACGTAACTGACAGCAATATGAAATGGACCTATCTGAATAAAGCATTTTCAGATTTAATGATTGCCAATGGTGTGATAAAAAATCGCGAAGCAGCCTATGGAATGGATTGCTGTAACGCCGGAGCAAACATCTGTAATACCGAAGGTTGTGGAATAAGACGGCTGGTGGATCAAGGTTTAAGCGATAGTTATTTTGATTGGGTTGGCAGAAATAACAAACAGGATACGGCCTATCTCAGAAATCGTAACGGTGAGAAAACAGGCTTTGTTGAAATAGTCACGGATTTAACATCCATTATAAGTGTCAGCAATTATACAAATGAAGAAGTATCAAGACTAGAAAAAAACTTGATCCTCTTATCAGAAGGTGACATGGACTTTGACATGAATATTCAAAAAGCAGGTGAATATACGGTTGAAGTCAGTGAACAATTCAGCAAAATTGGCGAAAGCTTAGTTGAAGTTAAAAAATCAATTGGGAGTTTAATTGATGATGCCTCAATAATGACAACCGCAGCGGTAGAAGGAAAACTGGAAATTAGAGGAGATGCTACGAAATTCAAAGGGGCATGGAAAACTCTGGTTAGCGGCATGAATAATATTCTTGATGTCATTGAAAAACCAATCTTAGAAGTCATGAAAGTCATGAATGAGATTTCTATTGGAAATTTAGAAGCGACCGTGTCCGGATCGTACAAAGGTGATTTTGACCAATTAAAACAATCCGTTAATAACACTGCTGGCAATTTAAAAAGGATTGTAACAGACATATCAACAATTACCGGACAAATTGCAAATGGAAATCTTGATATTAAAAATATCAGTGACTATCAAGGAGACTTTGGAGATATTTCCAGCGCATTGAATATCATTATTGAGTCTTTAAATTCTGTGATGAGTGATATTAATGATGCGTCAGAACAGGTTTCCACAGGTTCAGATCAAGTATCAGAGGGAAGTCAATCATTAGCCCAGGGTTCAACAGAACAGGCAAGCTCAATAGAGGAATTGACGGCATCCATTACTGAAATCGCATCCCAGACAAAAAACAATGCCGTTAATGCAAATCAAGCCAGAGAACTGACAACAGAAGTCATGGGTAATGCTGCTAAAGGCAATTCACAAATGTCTGAAATGCAGGATTCAATGGTGGAAATCAACAAGTCATCGGTGAATATATCAAAAATTATAAAAGTCATTGATGATATTGCTTTTCAAACAAATATTCTGGCACTAAACGCAGCAGTGGAAGCAGCAAGAGCAGGCCAGCATGGCAAGGGGTTTGCAGTAGTAGCCGAAGAAGTACGCAGCCTGGCAGCCCGAAGTGCCGATGCTGCCAAAGAGACAACCGTCTTAATTGAAGGGTCCATAGAGAAAGTGCAGACAGGCACCAGAATTGCCGATGAAACAGCATCTGCGCTTAATGAAATAGTCGATGGTATTGAAAAAGTGTCGAATTTGGTTGAAAATATTGCGGTAGCCTCAAACGAACAGGCAACCGGCATCGCACAGATTAATCAGGGCGTTGAACAGGTCGCCCAGGTCGTTCAAAACAATTCGGCAACAGCTGAGGAAAGTGCGGCGGCAAGTGAAGAACTCTCCGGCCAGGCTGAATTACTCAAACAAATGATTGACAGGTTCCAATTGAGAAAAAGCTGAAAAAATAACAGTGCAGATTAGAAAATCGCTAATAAAGACTAAGTAAAAGGAGAATTAAAATGACTGAGATTGATATTGAAAAAAACAATTTTGAAGAAGATACCCAGCACGGAAGGTTTTTAACCTTTAGCTTAGAGGAAGAAGTATTTGGGATTGAAATTAAATATGTAACTGAAATTGTAGGTATTCAATCAATTACTAAAGTGCCGGAAGTTCCATCCTATATCAAAGGGATTATAAATTTAAGAGGCAAGATTATACCGGTTATTGATGTTCGACTTAAGTTTGAGAAAGAAGCCATTGATTACAATGACCGAACCTGTATTATTGTTATTGACATTCAGGAAGTTTCCGTGGGGTTAATTGTAGATAATGTTGAAGAAGTTCTGACCATTGACGATGCAGCGATTTCGCCTCCGCCTGCTAATAAAACGGGATTCGAAAACCGTTTTATTAAAGGGATCGGAATGGTAGGCGGAAAGGTTCAACTACTATTGGAATGCGAGAGATTGCTTAAGAACAGCGAAATAGAACAAATTGAGGATATTGCATAGGAAATTATAAGGGGTCGGTTCAGATGAGCGTGAGACAAAAGATAAAGGTATTAATCGTAGATGATTCACTTGTGTTCAGAGAAACATTGTCAAGAGAAATGACAAAGGATTTAGGTATTGAAGTTGTTGGAACAGCCTCGGATCCATTTATTGCAAGGGATCTGATTTTAAAATTAAAGCCGGATGTCTTAACTTTAGACGTGGAAATGCCAAAAATGAACGGAATTGAATTTTTAAAAAAGCTGATGCCCCAATACCCTTTGCCAGTGATTGTTGTCAGTTCCAGTTCCAACAACGTTTTGGATGCATTAAAAGCCGGGGCTGTTGAATTTGTAACAAAACCTGACATGACTCGGCCAGGTGGGATGAGTTCTTTCATTAATGAACTGAAAGTTAAAATTAAAATTGCATCCACAGCAAAGGTAGGAAATCAAAAGAAAGAGTATACCCCTAAAAACCTTGTCTCCGGTAAAGGATTTGATATGGTTAACACAGTAATAGCCATAGGCGCTTCAACGGGAGGAACAGAAGCGATCTTTTCGGTGATTTCAGCATTGCCAAGGGATATGCCCCCGATATTAATAGTCCAGCACATGCCACCGGTTTTCACGCGGTTATATGCCGAAAGACTTAATCATTCATGTGATCTTGAAGTGAAAGAGGCAGAAGATGGGGATGCATTAAGACCCGGAAGGGTACTCATTGCACCTGGGGATTATCAGATGCGGCTTACTAAAAAAGCATCAGAATTTTTCGTCAAATGCACAAAAGAGGAAAGAATCAGCGGGCATTGTCCTTCAGTGGATGTTCTTTTTGATTCGGTGGCAGAATTGGCAGGCAAAAAAGCAATTGGTGTGATATTAACCGGAATGGGCCGAGACGGAGCCAAGGGCTTGTTGAATATGAAAAAAAGCGGAGCAACTACCATTGGTCAGGATGAAAAAACCTCCATTGTTTATGGAATGCCAATGGTTGCCTTTAATATCGGAGCGGTCATGAAACAATTGCCATTGGAAGAAATAGCCGAAGAAATCGTTCGTTATTTATCAAAAAAATGAGAAAATAGAAGGAAAAACTTTCATCAATTGTTTATTTAAATAAAGTGAAAGCTTGGACCTTCATTTTTTTTGAACGAATAATAGGAATTGTCATTCGATGGTTAATTTGGCTAAAGCTTTATCAAAAAATGACGATAAGTATAACATGAAAATAAAAAACAGGAGGTTGACTGATTATGGAATGGATTAATAACATGAAAATAAGTGCCAAACTTTTATCCGGATTTATCATTGTTGCAATCATAGCCGCGATCGTAGGTATAGTAGGAATTGTTAATATTAAGGCTCTAGATGATTCGGATACTGCGCTTTATGAAAATATAACGGTGCCAGTGTCTCAAATTGGACAAATATCAACGGCGTTTCAGACAATGCGCGTAAATCTAAGAGACATGATTCTTGCAAATGATCCCCAATCCATAAAAATAAATGCAGATAAAATCGCTGAACGGAGAGCGCAAATAGATGCGGTAGCAGCGGAATTCGAAAAAACAATCCTTTCAGATAATGAAAGAGCAGCATTTGACGAATTTATAAATGCCCGGAATGGCTATAATGGACATCTTGATCAGTTAACGAACCTTGCCGCCCAGAATCTCGATGCTGAAGCTTTCTTACTGATGAGTCCTGACAGCCCGGCTGGAAAAGCAACGGTAGCTGAACAGGATGCCATTGCCAAAATCGTCGCCATGAAAGTAGAAGCTGCAAAGGCAACGGCGGATTCAAATATAGCCCAGGGAAACAGTACCATTTTAATCATGATTATCATCACCATTATGGGTGCACTCATTGCAATTGGTTTAGGACTTTTCCTCAGTTCAATCATTGTTAAACCTTTGAAAAAAGCGAATCATATGATTAAGGAAATGAGTATGGGACATCTGGGACTTCGGTTGAACATGGATTCCAGTGATGAAATAGGAGAAATGGCCATAGCCATGGATAGTTTGGCAGATAACCTCCAAAATCAGGTCATCGGTACCATAAACCGGATTTCCAATGGGGATGTATCCGCAAATATAGAAATTAACGATGTTAACGATGAAATTACCCCGGCGCTTAAACAGACCATTGAGTCCATAAGAGGGTTGATTACTGAGGCCAATATGCTTTCCAGGTCCGCCGTAGAAGGCCGACTGGATACAAGAGCAAATGCAGCAGCTTTCAAGGGTGGATTCAAAGAGATATTAGAAGGTGTTAACGACACCCTTGATGCTGTGGTCGGACCACTGAATATGGCCTCAGAAGCAATTGCTAAAATCGGAAAAGGTCAAATCCCTCCAAAAATCACGGTGGCCTACAGCGGAGACTTTAATGAACTTAAAAATAATCTCAATGCCTGCATTAATGGTTTGGGGGCTTTGGTTGAAGGAAATAAAATCCTTGGTCAAATGAGCGTCAATGATTTCACAGATAAGATAGAGGGAGAATATTTAGGCATTTACAATGAAATATCAAAGTCTATCAATGTGATCCATTGGAAGCTTGGTCATATTGTTAGTATTGCAACCAATATTGCCAAAGGCGATATGCAGGATTTAGAAGATTTGAAACAAACCGGGAAAAGATCGGAACAGGACAACTTAATGCCAAGTTTGATTCTAATGATTGAAAACGTCAATTTGCTTGTAACTGAAACCGAAGGGATGGCCAGAATTGCCATTGCCGGAGATTTAAATCATCGGGGAGACGCCAGTCAATTCCCAGGAGAATATGCCAGAGTCATTAAAGGCTTTAATGAAACGCTGGATGTGATTATTGCACCCATTAAGGAAGCCTCAGATGTTTTAAAAGAATTGGCAGATGGAAATTTAGACACCTCTATGACCGGCGACTACAAAGGACATCACGCAAAAATTAAAGAGGACATGAACCAGACTATTAAGTTTTTAAAACGTATCGTCACCGAAGTCACTCAAATTTTAGAACAAATTGGAAAAAGAAATCTTGATCAGGAAATCACCGGCTATTATAATGGGGATTTTGTGAATATAAAGTTGGCAATTAATGATATTACCACGAGCCTAAGCGAAATCATGTCGGATATTGATGTTGCATCCAATCAGGTTGATTCCGGAGCCAGACAAATATCCGATGGCGGTCAGGCTTTATCCCAGGGAACAACTGAACAGGCCAGCTCCATTGAAGAGCTTACCGCCTCTATTTCAGAAGTTGCTGAAGAGACTAAGCGAAATGCCATACATGCCAATGAAGCAAACGAGCTGGCCATTGATGTTCGCACCAATGCAGAACTGGGCAATAAACAAATGAAAGAAATGGTCAGTGCCATGGTGGGAATCAACGATTCCTCCAAAAACATTTCAAAAATTATCAAAGTCATTGATGATATAGCTTTCCAAACCAATATCCTCGCCCTTAATGCAGCTGTGGAAGCTGCTCGGGCAGGACAACACGGGAAAGGCTTTGCAGTTGTGGCAGAAGAGGTTCGAAGCCTGGCCGCAAGAAGTGCCGAAGCAGCCAAGGAAACGACAGGGCTCATTGAAGGTTCCATTGACAAAGTTGAAATGGGAACCAAAATTGCCGATCAAACCGCTGAAAGCTTAAAGGAAATTCTGGGAAGAATTGAAAAAGTAGCAGGTTTGGTCGGAAATATTGCTCAGGCATCAAACGATCAGGCTTCTGAGATTGCACAGATCACCCAGGGAATCGAACAGGTTTCTCAGGTCGTTCAAACAAATTCTGCAACTGCAGAAGAAAGTGCTGCCGCCAGCGAAGAGCTTTCCGGCCAGTCGGAAATGTTAAAAGAAATGGTTGGAACCTTTAAAATAAAACATAAGAGTAGAGTCGGAGCCGGAATGAAAGAAAAAGCTGCTCCTAAAGCAAAACTGCAAAAAGAGAAACCCGCACCAGGAATTATTTTAAATGATGATGAAGGGGATAAATATTAGACCACAATGATAAAAATTTAACTCATTTACCAAAGCTTCGATCAATGATCGAAGCTTTGGTACGTTTAAGGGAAAGTTCATTCTTTAAAACTATTTTCTAAAGTTTTATCCGGGAATGACGATAAATAGATTAAGAAGAAAAAATTATTTGAATGGTTCAACAAATAGTTCAAGCATAATAAAATAATTTAGTTTATAATATAAATATAGATGAGGGAGGTTTTAACGATGAAAATTACATTTCAGAATAATAACAAATTAGTACAACCCAAACAGGCTCAGGATGTTTCAAACGATGCTGCAAAAAATATTGAGGCGGAAAAAAATCAAAAGATTCCTCAAAAAAATAAGGTCGACAGTGCCGAGATTTCAAGCAGTCGTAATGCATCCTTTGACGACAAACGTCTGTCTGGAGCACAGTCAGCGATTTTGTTGGATGTATCTGTAAATACATCAGATCGGATACAAGAATTAAAAGAATCGGTTAAAAACGGAACCTATAAAGTGCCCACAGAGTTATTGGCAGAAGAAATGCTGAAATAAAAAACGCAATGATTACCCAGGAGGCTTAATATGTCTGCAATAAAGGATTTTAAACATACACTCGATTGTTTTCACGAGTACCTTTTCGGGGTAACCAAACTCCATCAGGAAGAGGTATCCAAATTAAAGGATGAGCTTGCACTGATTCAGGGAGATGATATTGAAGGATTAAACACGAACCTCAACCTCCAGCAAAGCTTTCTTTACCAGATCAAAAACTTTGACAAAGAAGTCGCAGGCTATATGAATCAATTAAACTTATCCGGAAGAAATCTGTCAGAAGTAATTCTCCAGCTTCCTCAGGAAGAACAGATGCGATTTTATAAGCTGCTCAGTGAATTTGAGGTCACAATCAAAGAAGTACAATTTTACAAAGAGCAGTGTCAGAGTTTGCTCCAAACAAAACTATATGTTGTGAATAAAAAGATTTCTTCATTTGAATTAAAAAAAGATAAAACAACCTATGGGAAAGATGGAAAAGAAGCCGAAACCTCAGCATTTCCAAAAACCTTTGAAAAAAACATTTAGTATAGAAAGGAGGATCATTCGATGTCATCAACATTCTTAGGATTTAATGTCGCAAGCAGGGCCATGGAAGCCAGTCAGGCAACCATTAACGTCACGGGTAATAATATCGCCAATATTAATACAGAAGGCTATTCACGACAGCGTGTGGATATTAACGCCATTACCAGCGGCGGAGGCATTCAAAAGTATGCAACCCCTCAATTATCAACCGGTTTGGGAGCCAAAGCTGTGGGTACAACCCAAATGAGAGATCCTTTTTTAGATGCCCGTTATCGGAGTCAGAATGCAGAAGCCAGCCAATATGATAAGATGATTACAGGACTGTCCGATTTGGAAAATATTTTTGATGAGGCCCAAACCGATGGCCTGCAAACCGAATTGTCAAACTTTATCAGCACCTTACAAACCTTTTCGGAAACCCCCACCAGTGCGGATATTGCCCAGGTCACACGAACCGAAGCTCAAAAAGTCACGCAAATTATGAACATGTATGCGAATCAAATCAAAGATGTCAGAAAACAACAAGTGGATGATTTAACAGTTGTGGTGTCGAATGATATCAATGCTGCTGTTAAAAGCATTGCCGATTTAAACGACAAAATCCGAACCGAAGAAATATATGGGAATACACCCAACGATCTTTATGATCAGAGAAATTCACTAATTGATGAACTTTCAGGCATCGCCAATATCAAAGTCAATCGAATGCCTGAAAAAATATCGGCAGATATCACCGTTGATCGATTATCAATTTCTCTGGTGGACAAAAATACCGGAAACTCCATTGGTTTAGTGGACAATGATTTATATAATACCATCAAGCTCACGGATACCGGGGATAAGGTTGTACTGTCGTCTTTAAACCCTGCTTTTGTCCCTAATGGAACGGGAATTGATTCCGATGACATTACTAATCTTTTTTCAGATGGTTCCGTTAAAGGGTATTTAAATCTCATTAATGGAGAAGGAGCCTTTGCAGATCCAGCAGATCCGGCAGATCCAAGCGTAGAGGAAAATGATTCAAAAGGCATTCCTTATTATCAAAAAACCATGGACATTTTTGCCAGTAAATTTGCAGATGTATTCAATAAAATCAATTCGATAGTTGATCCGGCTGACCCAGCATCAAAACCTCTGTTCACTAGCTCAGATGGAACTGCGGTTACAGCAGCAAACATTCAAGTGTCCCAGGCCTGGCTGGATGATCCTTCTTATATTAACACTACTAATAATCCTCCAGATCCAACAGATCTAATAGATCCTGAAGGAACCCCTGGAAGTGCGGATAATGTGCTTCGCATGATCAATGCATTAACCGTTGATCAGGATTTCAAAAAAGATTCGGATTCTGAAACGACATTTTTCAATGGAACCTTCAATGAATATATGACCGGACTTCTCGGGGATGTTGCCATGGATGTCGAGCTTAATACAAATTTTGCAAGTACTTCTAAAAACGTGCTTGATACTATTTCCACTTCCCGAGAGTCGGTTTCCGGGGTTTCTTTGAATGAAGAAGGAACCAACTTAATGGCCTATCAAAAAGTCTATAATGCCGCTATCCGGTATTTTAACGTATTGGATGAAAATCTGAATACTATCATTAATACAATGGGTCAATAGGCAGTGTTTTATCAGAGCGATTGATTTAAAAAAATCCTTACAATCAGGAAGGAATGGATAACACAATGCGAATTACATATAAAATGATGACTTCAAAATATACCACTAATTTAAACAATATGTCCACGGAATTAGATCGATTAAATACTCAGGTGGCTTCAGGCCGTAAATTTGCCAAAACATCGGATGATACGTCATCGGCCATAAAAGCCTATCAGATCAGAAGAGATATGTCAAAGCTTGAGGGGTATCAAAATAATATCGGACATGCCAGTGATTTTTTAACCAATTCCGAAACCAATTTAGACGATATTAATCAAACGGTTTCAGATGCCACCGTAAAAATACTCCAAGGGAAAAACGGCACCCAAAGTCCGGATACCCGAAAAGTCATTGCCAATGAGCTCCGGGTCATGCAGGATCAAATGCTGGATACCCTTAACAGCAGCGTCTCCGATTCCTATATTTTTGGTGGAAGCAATACGGCTGAAAAACCCTTTACAGTAGAAGCCGGAAAGCTGTTTTATAATAAAGTTGATGTGGATTCCTTAGCAGATGGTTCAGCTGAGTTGAAAAAGCTTGCCACGGATTCACTTTATGTGGATGTTGGTCTTGGCATGTCATTTGATGCTGCAGGTGTTGTTAATAAAAACAGTGTTTTCAATTATTCCACTCCTGGAATTAATATTGTTGGAAATGGAAAAACAGCCGATGGTGGTTCCAATAATTTATATAATTTATTAGGCGAAATAGCTACTGAGTTTGAATCAGATAATTACTCAAGTGATAAGGTGGACAAGCTTTTGGGTCTGTTCCAAACTGCATCCAGTAAATCTAACCAGGTCACCACAGAAATTGGATCAAAAACCAATTACCTGAATTTTATGACAGACCGGTACGATGCCCAGGAACTTAATCTGCAAACCAGGCAAACAGAGGTCGAAGGCATTGATGCAGCCTATACCTATATTGCGTTTCAAACCCAGAAGGTGGCCTATCAGGCAGCTCTGCAGATGGGATCCAGCATTATTCAATCCTCGGTGTTTGATTATATGTCATAGGCAAGGAGTTAACTAAAAGAGTTCATAAATTAAAAATACAATAGATGAGAAGAATAGAGAATGATCCCTAAGGATCATTCTTTTTTAGAAGGGAGAAAAATGGAACCATTAATTACCATAGAAACCATTCCCATGAAAATTGAATATGTGGAAAGAGAACCCCTGCGTCTGTCGTCGGTTCAGTCTGATACGCTGAAAATATCCAAAGACGACGGCAAACAAATCATTCAGGGAAATCCCATGAGGATTTCCATTCGAGATTCCTTTGAACCAAGCTCCGTTTATAATTGGGAAAATCCAACTTATACCGCCACGGCAAAGTACGGCGATGATGGAAAACTCAAGCTCAATGTTAATATGGAGGATGGAGAGTCAAAACCCATCAGTTTCAAGGATACCACCAGAGGGATTGACCAAATGATCGATTTATTCGGTGCATCAGAATATTCCGCCAGTCTCGAGATTAGCTTTGATATTGGAAGGCAACCCGGGGGAATGTCGATGGAAAAAAATCAGAATTTTCAGTTTGTGCCACCGGATATTGAATTGAAAATAACCCAACGGCCAAAAGTCATTATTAAATATGTGGGAGGGCCGATTTATGCACCTGCGAGCGCGGATCCTAATTATGTTCGACCCGAGGGCTTAATGGAAATGCCCGACCCGGCACAAGGGGATAAACTGGACCTTAAGATCTAAAAGAAATCCATTTTACTACATCCTAAGTCACCTAAATGGTGGATTTTTGATTATAGCCAAATCAATCCTGACTGAAGTTAACTTAGCCTACAGTTTGGATCATTTAAAAGCGAAAATCATTAAATTATAAAAAAGTTAAACTTTCGGCTAAAGTATATGAACTTAAGACCGATATATAGATTAGAAACAAAGAAAGCTTTAAACATTAGGCGAACCTAACGTACGAAGGAAAGCCTCAATCAATTCAACCTGGGTCAGGGGTAACTGGCAAATAAATTAATGGAGGAAACAAAGATGAGAATCAATCATAATATCGCAGCACTAAACACCTATAACAAATTGGCCGCAAACCAGGCAACAACTTCTAAGTCCCTGGAAAAATTATCTTCCGGTTTAAAAATCAACAAAGCCGGGGATGATGCAGCAGGGTTAGCAATTTCAGAAAAAATGCGTGGACAGATCAGAGGCTTGGATCAAGCTACTGCCAATGCCAGTGATGGTATTTCATTAATCAAAACTGCTGAAGGTGGTTTAAATGAAACTCACTCAATCTTACAGAGGATGAGAGAACTTTCAGTCCAGTCTGCCAATGATACCAATACAGCTGATGATCGTGCAGAAATTCAAAAAGAAGTGAATCAATTAGGCGAAGAAATCGATCGTATTTCAAACACAACTCAGTTTAATACGAAAAACCTGTTGGATGGTTCAATGGGTAAAGGCGTCGCTGCTGATGTAGCGAATGTTAACACGAATACGGCAATTGGCGCAGCTACAAGTGGCGGTAAATTCTCCGCTCTTACGGATGCAGATGGTAATTCTCTAGGCATCCAATCAGGCGATAAAATTGAAATTTCGTATGTGATTAACGGACAGACAAAAACGGCCTCTACCTCTGGTGGTGCAACACTTAAAGTAGGCTTTGATAAAATGTTAGGTGCTTCCGGTGCTACCTATAGTGGAGCTGCTGGTGTTCATCTTGCTGCAACTACTGATGGTTTTACAGGGGCCGCTAACGGAATAACCATTACGGTTACGGATTCTAATGATGTGGTTCGAGCCGGTGCCACCAATGCACTATCAAGCTTTAGTGAAACAACGGCGGCAGCTGATCAACGTGCAGATGGTCAGTCGACCTTGCAAATTGGGGCTAATACCGGTCAGAATATACAGGTTGACATCGAAAACATGGGTTCTGCAGCTCTTGGTGTAGAGAACCTACAAGTTGGTAATCAGGGACAGGCCAATGTTGCGATTAAGGTTATTGATGCAGCCACACAGAAGGTATCTGCTGAAAGATCTAAGTTAGGTTCTGTTCAAAATCGTTTGGAACATACCATTAATAATTTAGGTGCATCTTCAGAAAATGCAACGGCTGCTGAATCTCGAATTCGTGACGTTGACATGGCTAAAGAAATGATGGAATTCACTAAGAACAACATCCTCTCTCAAGCTGCTCAGTCTATGCTTGCACAAGCTAATCAACAACCACAAGGCGTTCTTCAATTATTACAATAATCAATTTAAAGTTTGTCAATTAATAAATTTACAAAAAGACCACCTTAAGGTGGTCTTTTTGTGGTTCGTTTTAGAATATGCAACTTCATTTAGAGAAGAGTTATCAATCATTTTGATGATGCATTATTACGATTGATTACAAAGCCTCACTGTTTTCATTGGAATTGTTTCTTTATTATGATAAAATATTAATAACAACTTAATAGATGTTTTAGATTATCTGTAAGATCAAGTTTAGATTTAAGATCGAAATGAATATTCCAGAGTGCCGGAGTTAAGTGTTAAGATTAACCCAATGTAGTAGATGTTTAAAAATTGCGCAATTATTGTATAATCACGAAAAAGGGGATCAGAATCTGATGAGCATTCAATCTTATGAAAAGCTTGGTAGAAAGTCCGAGCACAGCTAAATATTTATCAACGTTAGTCGATATTAATAGTAAGAAGTACAATTTCAAACCAAGCAGACGAGACGGTTTTTCTTGTGTTTTGTCCATCTGTTTTTTTAAAGAGAACAAAAAAACTTTCCTAATGTGTAATGAAATTAGGAAAGGAAAAATGATTGCTTATAAAGCGTATACAATTGAAGGAAGAGGGCAAAATATGTTTATCTACATACAAGATGAAGTATTGGAATTTGATAATGATCCAAAGATAATAGAAAAAATGCTGACTACGATTAATGAAAGATTAGATGAAAAAGAACTGAGGTTTTCGAATCTGATCGTTGATGGAATACCAATTTATGGTGACTTTTATAATTATTTTGCTGAGAATATAGAAGAAATAAATAAGGTAGAAGTCGTGCTTCTAACGACCACCGATTTAGTCAATGAAAGCATAATAACAGCCAATGATTATATCAGCAATGCAATTCCTTTATTAACTCAATTAGCAGAAGAATTTTATCAGCAACCTAATAAAGAAACATGGACGAAATTAAATGATTTATTTGAAGGAGTCCAGTGGATCATCGAATCATTAACTCAGATCGATTCCATTAAAAATTTAAGCAACACTGTTAATGACTATAAAATATGGAATGAATACGTTCAAGGGGTATCAAAACTCAGTGTCATTATTCCTGAACTTGAAAGCGCTATCATCGGAAAAGACATTATTTCGATTGGTGATATGCTCTTGTATGAAATAAAGCCAATATTTCAAGGTATGTTTGATAAATTACAATTTTTATTACCTGGGTTGGAGGATGGCAGTGTTAGCTGATAATATCATATTTTTAAAGAAAAATTATCCAGTATTATATGACGCATTAAAAAAGAATGAAGAGGCTAATGTTCATGGTTCAATTTCGTTAGAAAACACCAGGAGTAATCTTAAAACATTGAAAATTAAAAAAGATGGTAAGTCGCTGTATTTACACAGTAAATACGACCCACTCCATGAGGCAGAGTCCATTATCGATAAATTAGAAGAAAGAGAAGACATTGATGATAAAACCCATGTCATTTTTTACGGTTTAGGACTAGGCTATCATATTGATTCTTTTGTCAGGCGATTCCCAGATACAACTTTTTCACTTTATGAACCGTCTGTGGAAGTATTTCAATACTTTTTGAGCAACAAAAATATCAATAGTCTTCCGGTGAAAAAAATATATACAATTCAGTGTGAGGTTAAGCCTCAAGCAATGGATGAATTTTTTATTAAGCTCTTACATAATTCAGATAAAAAAACGATTATTATGGATTTGCCTATTTATCACAATGCTTTCGAAGAGCAATACATTCAATTTTCAAATAAATTTAGAGAAGTCATTAAAAGCAAAAGAAGTACTTTGCATACGAATTATGCTTATAAAAAAAGATGGGTATATAACAGTGCAGTTAATTTTAAAGAGGTATTGACCACGCCTAATATCATTATGGAAAATAATGGTGTATTTAAAGGTGAAACGGCAATATTAGTTTCCGCAGGGCCTTCTTTAAATTACGAAATCGATAATTTGAAGTTGATTAAAGAAAAAGGCCTTGCCTATATATTTTGTGTGGGTTCGGCAATTAACACTCTCTTGCACTATAATATATATCCGGATGCGATGTGCACTTATGACCCTACAAAGGGACAGCAATTTGTATTTAAAAAAGTAAATGAAATGGGAATTACAAGTATTCCAATGATTTTCGGAAGTAGCGTTGGAATGGAAGTATTACAAAATTATCAAGGTCCGAAGTGCCATATGATTACAAGCCAGGATACGGTATCTCATTATTTTTTAAAAGTGAAAAATGATAGGGAATTAATCATAGTGAATGATGCGCCATCCATCGCTGTTATGACTTTGGAACTACTACATAAACTGGAGTTTGAAAAAATTATTCTTGTTGGGCAAAATTTAGCGTTTTTAAATAATAAGCTTTATGCTGATGGAATTGACTACCAAGAAACAATTGATGAAGAGAAAGATGAATGCTTAATGAAAACAGTTGATGTTAATGGAAATGCCATTTTAACCAGTGAAAGTCTTAATTTAATGAAACAACAAATGGAAGCGTATATTAAAATTTTTGATATGTCAATCATTAATACAACTGTGGGTGGAGCACAGATTGAAGGAACCCAGTATCTACCAATGCAGGAAGTTATAAATATAAACCTGAAAACACCAATTTCAAAGGGAAATATATTTGAAAATATCATTAAATCTGAACTTTATGATCAAGGTTATTTAAAAGCCCAATTGACAAAAATGAAAAGAGAATATGAAACTTATAAAGGATTGCTATCCTCACTTAAGCAGCAACTCATTAAAATGAGTGAATTGGTTATGAATAAAAATGTGAAGCAAGCCTCTGTAATGCATCAAAAGTTGGATCAAGTGATTGCCGAACTGGAAGCAAATGATTACGCAAAGGTTTTTTCACTGCCCATGAATCGGGTGGAATATGACTTATTGGTTATGAATATTCAGCGGATAAAAATGGAAAAAAATGAGTTGAATAAAATTCGAGAATTGATCGCATACGTAGAAGCATTCATTAATTTGCTATATGGAGATAGTCATTTAAATCAACAGATCATTGAGATACTGACAGATGCTGTTGGAGCAAAAAGAGATATAGGATAAAAGGTAAAAGCGATGACAAAAATATTGATAACAGGTGCAGACGGTTTTATTGGTAGCCATTTAACTGAAGAATTGGTTAAATCAGGAATGAAAGTAAAAGCTTTTACCCATTATAATTCCTTTAATACCTGGGGATGGCTGGATACGTTATCTAAAGAAACCATGAAGGATGTTGAAGTATTCCCAGGTGATATCAGAGATCCGAATGGTGTTAGAGAAGCGATGAAGGGAGTTAATGAAGTTTTTCATCTTGCTGCACTTATAGCAATTCCCTTTAGTTATCATTCCCCAGATACTTATGTCGATACAAACATTAAAGGCACGCTTAATGTTTTGCAAGCAGCAAGAGATTTGGAGACATCCAGGGTTTTGATCACTTCTACTTCGGAAGTATATGGTACGGCTCAATATGTTCCCATTGATGAAAAACATCCTTATCAAGGGCAATCCCCATATTCGGCTACAAAAATTGGTGGAGATCGATTGGCGGAATCCTTTTATCGAAGTTTTGATATGCCAATCACCATAGTGCGACCCTTTAATACTTATGGGCCAAGGCAATCAGCGAGAGCGATTATACCTACAATCATAACCCAGTTGCTTGCGGGAAAAGAGCAGATTCAATTAGGATCATTGTCTCCGACCAGAGATTTCAACTATGTTAAAGACACAGTAAACGGTTTTATTGAAATAGCGAAGTCAGAAAGTACAATTGGTGAGGAGTTGAATATAGCCACGCAACAGGAAATTTCAATTGGTGAACTGGCAAATGAATTAATCAGACAGATTAATCCGAATGCAAAAGTTATCTGCGATGAGCAGCGATTAAGACCTGAAAAGAGCGAGGTTAATAGATTACTAGGATCGAATGAAAAAATCAAGAGATTAACCAGTTGGGAACCTCATTATACGTTTGAACAAGGGATAACTGAAACGATTGAGTTTTTCAGATGCAATTTAGACAAATATAAAACAGATATTTATAATTTGTAGAGGCAGACAAATGGAATTAAACAGCAACGAACTGATAAATTATGTTAACCGTCAGTTAACAAATATATTTGGAGAAGGTGGAGATATTTCACCATACTTAGCGGATGCCTTGCTTAGGGTAAATAAATGTTTTAAAGCAACCAAAAACAAGTATTATCACAATGCAGAGGGTGTATACTTCTCCCCATTTCATTCGGGGCAGTATGCAATATTCTTATATTATCTGGCGAACACTATATATCATACAGACGGGAATTCGTTACTTGCAACAAAAGTCTATTATCTCAACAAAATTTTACATTCCACAGATTGGTACTATGAAATAGAATTACCCGAGTATTGGGGTGTAGAGCATCCTTTGGGAACAGTATTGGGCAGAGCAAAATATAGTAATGGATTTTTTTCTTATCATGGTTGCACAGTTGGAGGTAATAAAGGTAAATACCCGGTAATGGGGAAAAATGTCATCTTATATTCAAATGTCACAGTAATAGGGGATACAAAAATTGGGGATCAGGTTATTTTATCAGCCGGTACCATGATTAAAGATGAGATAATACCATGTAATTGTTTGGTATTTGGGCAATCTCCAAAATTGAGTATCAAAAAAAAGGATGAAAAATACATGAAAAACCTTATTTCTGAATTTTGGATAACATGAGTGAAGTAGAAATGAGAAATAAAGTGAATAAATTCATACCATTATCTGTTCCTAATTTAAGAGGGAGAGAATTAGAGTATTTAACCCATGCGGTTGAGACGGAATGGGTGTCAACCGGTGGTCCGTATGTTAATGAATTTGAACAAAAAATTGGAGCATATGTTAAAACAAAAGGTGCAGTGTCTTGTCAAAATGGCACGTCCGGTTTGCATACAGCACTTTTAGTATGCGGAGTAACAAGGGATGATGAAGTTATTGTACCGACATTAACCTTCATCGCTGCAGTTAATCCGGTTAAATACATAGGGGCGGAACCAATCTTTATGGACTGCGATGATTCACTTAACATGGATGCTAACAAGCTTTCAGAGTTTTGTGAAAGAGAATGCAAGGTTGTAGAGGGTAAGCTCATCAACATTAAAACCAGTAAGCAAATAAAAGCGATTATAATTGTGCATGTATTTGGAAATATGGCGGATATGGAAAAAATTATGGAGTTAGCCCTCCGCTTTAATCTCAAGGTGATAGAAGATGCAACAGAAGCAATAGGCACTTACTATACTTATGGGAAGTATGCTGAAAAATATGCTGGCACCATCGGTGATGTTGGCGTTTATTCCTTCAATGGAAATAAAATTATCACAACCGGCGGTGGTGGGATGATTGTTTCTGATGATGAAGTTTTACTTAACAAAGCAAAACATCTTACAACCCAGGCTAAAAGTGACGAACTTTTTTGTACCCATGATGAAATCGGCTATAATTACCGTATGACCAATCTCCAGGCAGCTCTTGGCCTAGCTCAGTTAGAACAGCTTGAGGATTTCATTAAAGTGAAAGAAGAAAATTACAATTTATACAGAGAATCAGTCAAAGAGATTAAAGGGTTGACCCTTTTAAACTTCAAAGAGAGTATCAGACCAAATTATTGGTTTTATGGATTATATTGCAGTGATCCATATCTGCTAGATAGAGATGAAATGATTGAATATTTAGCATCAAAAGGGATTCAGTCAAGACCCATATGGGGCTTGATCAGCGACCAAAAACCCTATGAAGATTGTCAGACCTATAAAATTGAAAAAGCAAAAAAATATTTAGAACATATTGTGAATGTCCCCTGCAGTACCAATCTAAGTAAGGAAGACGTTTTATTTGTGAGCCATTGTCTTAAGTATCCTAAAAAGTATAAATAATTTCAGCAAAGAGGTGGAAGTTTTGGATGTTAAAGATTTTTTAATTGATGAAGAATGCACGATGCTTGATGCTATGAAGTTATTAGATGAAGTGGCAAAGAAGGTCCTATTTATTACAAAAGACAGCCGTTTTGTAGCTACCATAACAGATGGAGATATCAGGAGATGGATTCTTAAAAAAGGAAACCTGGATGCCAAAGTAAAAGATATAGCAAATTACACCCCAAAATCTTTAAATGAAAGCGAAAAAGCTTTAGCAAAAGATTTTATGCGAAACAATTCCATTGAGGCTTTGCCGATTTTAAATGAAGATGGTGACATCGTTTCTCTTGTTTTTTGGAATGACGCGAAGATCGAAAGAAAAAGAAAACTAGAGGTTCCAGTAGTTATAATGGCAGGAGGAGAGGGGTCCCGTTTATACCCTTATACTAAAATCTTACCGAAGCCATTGATGCCTATTGGGGAGATTCCAATTGCAGAGCATATCATTAATCGATTTCACAAGAATGGTTGCAGAGAATTTCATCTTATTCTTAATTATAAAAGAAATATGATCAAAGCCTATTTTAATGATGTGGATAAAGATTATAAACTAAATTATATAGACGAAGAACAGCCCTTAGGAACAGGGGGGGGGTTAAGTCTCTTAAATGGCATAATTAATTCAACCTTCATACTTTCAAATTGTGATATTTTAATCGAAGCAGATTATAAAAAGATTTTCAATTATCATAAAAGTAAGAAAAATCTCGTTACAATCGTTTGTTCACTAAAGAATATAACAATACCATACGGTGTTATTGAAATCAGTGAAACCGGTGAAATAGAAGAAATGAAAGAGAAGCCAAAGCTTTCTTTTTTCACAAATACTGGAATGTATATTGTGGAACCAAGAATTATTGAAGAGCTGGAAGAAAATAAGACAATCGGTTTTCCGGATATTATCCAGAAATACAAAGAAGCTGGAGAAAAAATTGGGGTTTATCCAATTAGTGAGCATAGTTGGTTGGATATGGGGCAATTGGATGAGATGGAAAAGATGAGAAAAAGGTTGGAGTATGATGAATAAAAAAATTTTATTGGTTGGGGGAGGAGGGCACTGTAAGTCTGTAATAGATAGCCTCTTAGAACTTGATCAATTTTCAGAGATTGGAATCATCGATAAAAAAGAGAACAAGGAAATCCGGATTTTAGGAGTATCAGTCATTGGTTTTGACGATGATTTGCCTCGGTTTTTTTCGGAAAGCTATCATTATGCCTTCGTGACACTGGGTAGTATCGGTGATCCATCGCTCCGTATTAACCTATTTAGGCTTCTTGAAGAAATAGGTTTTAAAATACCTAATATTGTAGATGCATCAGCAATTGTAAGTGACGATGTAAATATGGAAACAGGCATCTATATCGGAAAAAATGTGGTTGTTAACGCTGGCACATCCCTTTGTAAGGGCTCAATCATTAATACTTCTGCAACAATAGAACATGATTGTGCAATAGGGGCGTTCTCTCATATTGCACCAGGTGCAGTCTTATGTGGAGAAGTGATAATTGGAGGAAATTCTCATATTGGGGCAAATACCGTAATAAAGCAACAGATAAAAATTGGTGCGAATACAATCATAGGAGTGGGGAGTGTTGTATTACAAAATATTGATGATGATATGATCGCGTATGGAAATCCGTGTAAGGAGATTAAAACAATATGAGTGTATTCATTATTGCAGAGGCTGGGGTTAACCATAATGGCAGCATTGATATCGCAAAAGAAATGGTTGATAACGCTAAAGAAGCCGGAGCTGACTGTATAAAATTTCAGACATTTATAGCAGAGAATCTTGTATCAAAAAATGCTGAGAAGGCTGAATACCAAAAAAAGCAGACAGATTCAAATGAAAACCAGCTTGATATGTTAAAAAAATTGGAACTATCTTTTGACGAATTTATTGAGCTGAATGAATATTGCAAACATAAGAATATCGAATTTCTATCAACTGCGTTTGATCTTGATAGCATAGATTTTTTAATGAAACTTGATATGAAAAGATGGAAGATTCCATCAGGGGAGATTACAAACCTGCCCTATTTAATTAAAATCGCAAAGACTGGGAAGCCGATCATACTTTCCACCGGTATGAGTACAATGGATGAAATAAAAGAGACTGTTAAAGTGTTGAAAGAAAATGGGTGTGGGAATATTACACTGCTTCACTGCACAACCGAATACCCCACTCCATATAAAAATGTGAATTTAAGGGCTATGAATACGATTCAAGATGAGACAAAGATGCCAATCGGATATTCTGATCATACAAAAGGAATAGAAGTTTCAATAGCTGCTGTAGCAATGGGTGCTATAGTTATAGAAAAGCATTTTACAATGGATAAAAATATGGAGGGCCCAGATCATAAGGCTAGCCTGGAACCGAATGAACTTAAAGCAATGGTAAAAGCAATTCGAAATATTGAATTGGCTCTAGGCAATGGTGTGAAGATACCTGCGGAATCGGAAATTAAAAACATGAAAATTACCAGAAAAAGTATAATGGCTAGCAATTGTATAAATAAGGGCGAAGTTTTTACTGAGGAAAACCTAACTGTAAAACGACCTGGTAATGGTATTAGTTCTATGATGTGGTTTGAGGTGCTTGGACAGACGGCCATAAAGAATTTTAAAGAAGATGAGTTAATAGAATTATGATGAAAAAGAAAATATGTATATTAACTGCTACAAGAGCTGAATATGGGCTGCTTAAATCTATTATTACCAAATTTATAAAAGTAGCGGAGTTAGATGTGCGAATAGTCGTAACAGGAGCACATTTGTCACCAGAATTTGGTCTAACCTATAAAGAAATCGAAAGAGATGGAATTTGCATTGATAAAAAAATCGAAATACTTTTAAGTTCGGATACTCCAACAGCAATATCAAAAACTATGGGTCTGGCCATAATGGGATTTGCGGATTACTTTGCTCAGCTTGAGCCTAATATGTTAGTAGTAGTAGGAGATCGATATGAGACCTTGGCGGTATGCTGTGCTGCAATGAATCAAAAAATACCGATTGCACATCTCTATGGTGGTGAAACGACAGAGGGGGTAGTGGATGAATGTATTCGCCATGCCATTTCTAAATTCAGTTACTTACACTTTACAAGCACAGAAGTATATAGAAGAAGGGTTATTCAACTTGGGGAACAGCCTGATAGGGTGTTTTGTGTAGGTGCAATAGGTATTGAAAATATACAAAATGAAAAATTGCTGAGCAAGGCGGATCTTGAAATTGCTATTGACTTTAAACTGGATAAACCTTATGCGATGGTAACGTTTCATCCTGTAACGCTTGAAAACTCTAATTCAGAGAATCAATTCAAAGCAATATTAAATGTCTGTGAAAAGCATAAAGATATGGCTTTTGTTTTCAGTAAAGCAAATGCAGATGCAGATGGCCGCATTATTAACCAAATGCTTGATACATACATAAAAGAACACGATAATGCGGTAGGCTTTGATTCACTAGGGATGATTCGTTATTTGAGCGCATTAAAATATTGCGCAATGGTCATTGGCAACTCATCAAGTGGATTAATTGAAGCGCCAAGTTTTGGAATTCCAACAATTAATATTGGAGATCGTCAAAAGGGTAGGTTGCAGGGAGAGAGCGTCATTAACTGTGAACCAATAGCAATAGGAATTGAAAAAGCTATTGCTTTAGCATTAACCAAAGAATATAAAAATAATGCTAGAAATGCTGTCAACCCATATGGTGATGGAAACACATCGGATAAAATTATTGATAAGGTAAAAGAATTTTTGATGAATGAAAAAATAGATTTGAAAAAGAAATTTTATGACTGTGAAGTGTAATCAAATGAAAGTTATTGTAATTGGCTTAGGTTCTATGGGAAAAAGACGGATCCGCTTAATTCGCAAGTTAAATAAAAAAATAGAAATTATTGGTGTAGATACCAATGAAGAACGCAGAAAAAATTGCAAAGAAGAATATGAAATTGATGCTTTTGAATGGTTAACTGAAGTGCTGGAAACTACTCGTTTTGACTGTGCCTTTGTGTGTGCATCCCCTCTTTCACATAGTGCAATTATTACACAATGCTTAAAATTGAGATTACATGTATTTACGGAATTAAACTTAGTGGATGATGGTTATGACGAAAATATTTTCCTCGCAAAGCAAAATAAACTTGTCTTATTTATGTCCTCAACATTTTTATATCGGGAAGAAATCAAAAAAATTAAAACATTGGTGCAACAAGTGAGCTATCCTCTTAACTACACATATCATGTTGGACAGTACCTGCCGGATTGGCATCCTTGGGAAAATTACAAAGATTTTTTTGTTGGCAATAAGCGGTCTAATGGATGTCGAGAAATATTTGCCATCGAACTTCCGTGGCTAGTCGATGTATTCGGTGATATTGTCAAGATTGATGTTGTAAAGAGTAAAATGAGTAGTCTGAATATTGACTATGATGACAATTATTTAGTCCTTATACAACACAAGACAGGACATAAAGGTACCTTAGTCGTTGATGTTGTATCTCGAAAAGCGATTAGAAATTTAGAGGTGTATGGTGAAGAACTTTATCTGTATTGGGACGGCACACCAACAGGACTGAAAGTTTATGACATCGAAAAAAACAGTGATATAAGAATTCATCTCTATGAGAAAATAGATCAATTGGATAATTACAGTAGTTTTGTAGTTGAAAATGCCTATTCAAGCGAAATCATCTCTTTTTTTCAAGCGGTAACTGAAGGAACAGCATTACCCTATAACTTTGAACAGGATAAAGCGATTCTTGAAATTATTGATATGATTGAGGCTTAGAAAATGGAATTATTTAAAATATGCATGATTGGTATGGGCTCAATTGGTGCCAGGCATTTAAAAAATATAGTCGCAGTTTTAAAAGAACAAGGTAAAGCTTACGCAATTGACGTGGTAAGAAGCGGAAATGGAAAAGAACTGGATGGTGATGTTGCTGAACACGTCAACCAAATATTTTGGTCTTATGATGAGGTTCCAGACGATTATGATGTAATATTTGTTACAAACCCTACCCATCTCCACTTTGAAACTGTGCAGCAATTTGTTAAAAAAACGAAGCATATGTTTATCGAAAAACCGGTATTTCATACAACAGAAGTTTTATTAGATGAGTTGCGTCTCAAATGTGGAAGTGTTTATTATGTAGCATGTCCATTAAGATATACGGATGTAATTCAATATTTAAAATATCAATGTAATTTAAAAAATGCATTCAGTGTTAGATCCATTTGTTCAAGTTATCTTCCAGAGTGGAGACCTGGGCAGGATTATCGTGATAGTTACAGTGCTCACAAAGACCAGGGCGGGGGTGCTTCGATTGACTTGATACACGAATGGGATTATCTGTGTTATTTATTTGGTGAACCAGAGCAGGTATTTAATTTACAAGGCACAATTTCAAATTTGGAAATTGATAGTGATGATTTATCCTTGTATATTGCAAAATATGCGAATATGACCGTAGAGGTTCACTTAGATTATTTTGGTCGCAAAACGATTAGAGAAATTCAAATATTTACAGATGAGGATACAATCGTTGGAGATTTAACAAAAAGTGAAATACGTTATTTGAAAAGTGGTAAAATCATTTCATTTGGTGAACAACGAAATGATTTCCAGCGCAAAGAAATATCGCATTTTTTTGATATCATAGAAGGAAGATCTCCTAATGACAATGACATTCTAAAAGCAATTAGAACACTGCAAGTAGCAAAAGAGGGAAAGTAAATGAATATTCTATTTACAATATGCGGGAGAGCGGGATCAAAAGGAATAAAAAATAAAAATATAATGAATTTCTTAGGATATCCATTACCATTTTATACAGTTTCAGCAATTGAGTTGTATAAAAAGAAAAATCCTGATATTCACTGTGATACTGTTTTAAACACTGATAGTTTGGAGCTTGTTCGGATATTTAAGGATCAATTAAATGTTGAGGTGGAAATAATCGAAAGAGATCCTTCTTTGGGATTAGATAATACTGGGAAAAGCGTAGTTATACTTAATTGCCTAGAGGTAATGAAAATGAGAAAATCAACCAACTATGACATGGTTGTTGACATGGATATTACTGCACCATTAAGAACGGTAAAAGATGTTAATGATCTAATACAAAAGAAGTTGAATTCTGATGCGGATGTGATTTTTTCGGTAACTGATGCAAGAAGAAATCCATATTTTAATATGGTTAAAAAAACAGAAGATGGTTATGAACGTGTAATAAAATCATCTTATAATGCAAGGCAGCAGGCACCGGTAATATTTGATATGAATGCATCACTGTATGCGTATTCTCAAGCATTTCTAGAGACTGGAAAGGGAATATTTGAAGGAAAATGTGATGTTATAAAGATGTTCGATACAGCTGTTTTGGATTTGGATCATGAAACAGATCTTGAACTTATGGAGATAATAGCGGAATATTTATTTTTTAACAAACCAAAGTTTCATGAAGTTAGAGATAATATAAGAAAACTGTTGATAACATAAAAGCGAAGACAACTGACACGCGGGGACGTTTCGGGACCTGTGAAAAAGTCGCGTTTTTGGGCTGATTTCTAAAAATATGAGTAAATAATTTTTAGAAAACGAAATTAATTCTGAATATGACGAATTTTTCTCCAAAACAATTAAAATTAGCGGTCATGATGGCCGCTATTCTCTTTAAATTTACTGCGATTGCTGCCAGTTTTGCCTGTTTGGACATTGAAATAAGACCGTAGCTTCTCGCCCGGCCAAGTCCATGGAATCGCTTGAGTTCAGCATTTTTCCCTTCAATGCTGGCCCGCTTTTTATATTTTTCTTTGAACTCATCCGTTTTCTGACTTTGGGAGATTTCATAGAATCCCAATGTATTAATCCCAATGTTCAGAATTTTTCGTGCTGATTTTTTGGCACACTCGTCATGTTTGGGACAGCATTTACAGGTTTTGAGATCGAAGTAATAATTATATCCTTCCTGAAAACCATTTTTTGTGTTTTTGCATTTTCGTTTGTAATATTTCCGGCTGACCGTTTCATTTCCCAGGCTACAGAACCATTGATCTGAATCTTTGTTATATGAAAATTCGCTTTCATCGATGCGATAGGCTGAACCACTGACCGGAATGTAGGCCAGTGCTTCCAGTGCTTTTATTTTATCAAGAATGGATTTTCTGAAATAGGCTTTATCACCGTAAAACTCATTGATTGTCAATCCGCTTGCAAGGGTATCTTTCAGTAATTCTTCAATCATTGTTCCATCAACATAGGCCCCATTCCCGGTTCGCACGGCTGTGATGATCCGCTGGTCAGTGGTCATGATGAATTCAACTTTGTAACCAAAGAAGTTGGTGGTTTTGCTTTTTCGGCCAACCCGGGCATCCTCATCGATTAATGATCGGATTCCGGTCTGGTTCATAAATTTAGGCTCATCCAGGATTTCTTTTGCTTTTTCGATCATCTGTTTTGTTTCCGGGGTATGCGTGGTTGTCTTTGTTTGCACGGTTTCGATGACGGTTTCCAGGTAGTCTTTCATGACCTGTTTTGCCTGTTTATGATCGCTGATCTCTTTGTAGGCCGGTACTTCCGGTAGACTTTCCAGTTCCTCTTTAGTTTCTTCCTTGTAGGTTTGGATGATATTTCTAGCCAGGTGTTTCATCAGCCGTTCCGGTGTTTTTTTGATGGTGTTGGCTTCCACATGGGTGGTATCTATGCTCACACTGATATCCTTGAGAATCCCTTTTTTCACACATTGAGTGACGATTTCGATAATGATCTCATCCAGCATCTTTTCACCCAGTTTCAGTTTTCTGAATTTCGATAACAGACTTCTTTCAGGCAATGGATCTTCCGGATTAATGTCCAGAAAATAGAGATAAGTCAGATTGAAGCTGGCTTCTTCAATCACTCTTTCGTCAGAGAGATCGTAGATATGCTGCAGAAACAGTAGTTTACACATCAGTTCCGGCTCTTTGGCCGGACGACCAAATTTTTTGCAGTATGTATCTTTCAGCAGATCATTGATAAAGCCGAAATCAACTGCTTCTTTTATCTGTTTCAGGATATGATTTTCCGGGATTTTATTGTATAATGAATAATGGAATGATGCTTGTTTTGATTCATATCGAAGCATGATTTTTCCCCCTGACTGGTTGGTTTTGTTTGCACTTATATTATACCAGACAGGGTTATTTTTTTGCTCAATTTTAACAAAAATATCATTACTTTTTCATGATTGATCTTTAATCTGATCAAATTTCCTCTTATCCATTGGATATTTTCTCAAGGAGATATTTTAGCTGATTTTTTGACTTTTTCACAGGTCCCAAACGTCCCTCGGTGCGATTATTGTTATTAGTCATAAATTCAGCGATTAACACTATTCTCCTCTGCCAAATCCAAAAGGGATAAGTAAATACTCACCACAATCTGGTAGAGCTCCGGTGGGATCTCCTGGCCCAGTTCCAGTTTGGCAAGCAAGGTGGCGGCACTGTCGTCGTGGTAAATGGCAATGCCGTTTTCTGCGGCAACGTTTAGAATGTTCTGAGCCACCGGGCCGGTGCCTGCTGCCACAATCACCGGGGCGTTGTTTTTTTCGCGATCGTACTTCAGGGCAACCGCTTTTAAAGGGGCTGCCTTAATTTTTTTAGATTTTGACATCTAAACCTACCTTTCTGAGGGCAAGTTTGGGGTAGCGCTGTCTGATGGTCTGACCTTCCACATACTCGCCGATCCCATAAGCAGAAAGCTTATAGCCCTGTTCTTCAATGATATTTCGCAGCTGATTTTTAGAATTCTTCAGCGGTCCGATTAATGGAACCGGACATTTAATTTCCATGTCAATGGTTTGATCTCTGATCAGGAGTTCAACTTCAAAATTACCGTATCGATCGGACTGAATGGTAAAAAAGATGTCCGTGGCTTTATTGGAGCTCCCTTTCTTTTCAAAAGGGTCTTTATCAATAAAGAACTCGCCATAGGAATTGGTGCCTAAATAACCCAGAGGAATTAAAAAGTGCATAATCGGAAAGATAGGACTTTCATTACGAACCATGGTTTCCAGTAAAGTAAAGGCAGTATTTCTCATTTTAGCCGGGCTGGAATCATCCATAGCCTTTAGGATCAGAGCAGATAAATCTATTTTTTCGCCAACCTTGCCATCTTTGGATAAAATACTCATTCTTTCGAAGAGAATTTCGGCCTCCTCGGCATGAAAAAAGAGGAGGTTTTTCATGTCCACAATTTCCTTATCGGTTAAATTGGAAAGAGGTTTCAGAGCCTGGCTGAACCGCAGAACCGCTGCTTCTAAATGCTCAGCATCCCCTTTATCGTAACGGACAATGTTATTGATAATGGTAAGCACCGAGTGATAGGGCTTTTCGCTGAAGGCATGGTTCTTGAGAATTTGTCCCATTAAAGGAATGGTTTCACTTTTTAAGATGGTCTGAACCGATTTTTGATCCGGGCTTTTTCCAGTGATGGCGGCTTCCAGTTTAGCAACCTGCTGTTCAAGTGCCGCCTTTTCATTGGCTGGAAGATTCGTGGACATCCGGGAGATTTCCGTAAGAATGGCCTTTAGGGTCTGGCTGCGGTTAACATAGGCATCATAGTGTCTGAGGATGGAGACAATGGCCTCCTTTAATTGAGGATAGCCGTCAAGCTTGGCCAAGGTTCTCAGGCTATCAAAGAAAGCGCCTTTAAAAATGGTTTCGGTTTTGTCACGAGTTAACAGCTCGCTTAAAAAATCCTGGGAGCCCAAAAAGATCTGATCCATAAAATTCTTGGGGATTGCACCGGGAGAGGATGTAAAGAGCTCTGAAATTAGAACGAGTCTTCTCAGAATGTCGGCCTCGGCTTTGGTGCTGTTCAGTAAAGGCTTTAATATTTCTTTGTTTAAATTTTGAAAAAGGGTTTCTTTAAAACTTTCTTCCTTAACATTATCAGATTTAGGGGGGATTTTAACAGTCGCATCCCGGTTGTCAATACCGATGATGGCATCAACCGGGCTTTGCTTAGGAATATCGATGACCTTGGCTGGTGTAATGGATGAGGTGATTTTAAGACTATCGGCCAATGAAATGCTCCTTTCTATTTTAAACGCTATAGATGCATGCTTAATGATATGTATGATTATACTGTAAAGGTCATGGATAAGCAATCATTTGGAGGGGAGTGCCGGATAAATTTCTTTCAACAAATATTTTATTAATGACTCAGCTTTTCCATATTTCTGTCGATATAATAGTTAAGAGTCAAAATTTTATGAGATAAAAATATAAATTTACATAAAGGATGGTTATTATGAGCAATTATGATTCAGGAAATGATTCAATCTTTGAAATGTATCTTTTTGAATCCGAGACACTCCTCGATCAACTGGATGAGATTTTACTTCAATCTGAGGAGAATGCAGATTTGACAGCCGAAGATATCAATGAAATCTTTAGGATTATGCACACCATCAAGGGATCATCAGCCATGATGGAATATGACGTTGTGGCCCATGCTGCTCATAAACTGGAGGATTTGTTTTTTATTATTCGCGAAGAAGGCATTGAAAAAGAGATTTTTGAGGATCTACTTGACCTGGTTTTGAAAGTCTCGGATTTTTTAAAGGGCGATGTTGAAAAAATAAAAAATAGCCAACCGCTTTCAGAGATAAATGTTGAGCTGGAAGCAGAAATTGATGCCTTGCTGAATCGTCTGAAGGGGGTTATTCTGGAAGAAAAAACAGAACTCCAGGATGAAGAGAGTCCTTCTTTGCCGGAAACCGATGACTTTTCATCTGAAGAATCGGTTGAAGGCACTCTTTATTTCTTGCATGCCCGGTTTGCCGAGGATAGCCAAATGGAAAACATCAGGGCTTTTATGCTGGTTAATAAGCTTGAGTCCATGGGAACTGTTTTGCAGACCATTCCCGAAGAACTTAATAATAACCCGAATGCAGCAGGTATTATTCTGAAAAATGGTTTTTTCTGCAAGTTTCAATCGGATCTTGAGAAAGATGACATTGAGGTTGCAGCCAAAAGTGTTTTATCCGTGGAAAGTGTTCATTTCATCAATGAATTTCCGGAAATAGAAGAGGTCATCAAAAAAGCTGAGACAACTGTGCCTCTTGAGAAAAAAGCGGAAACATCTGCAAAAACGAGTTCCAATAGTCAGGCCAAACAAAATAATAACAGTCAGAATTTAATTAATGTGGATTTAAATAAATTGGATACCCTGATGGATTTAATCGGAGAGATTGTTATTACAGAATCCATGGTTTTCGGCAGTGTGGAACTTCAGGGAAAAGCAGAGGAAACTTTTACAAAATCCTCGGGACAGCTTAGAAAATTAACCGATGAGCTCCAGGATATTGTGATGTCCATTCGCATGGTTCCTATTTCAGGGACTTTTAAGAAGATGCATCGTGTGGTCAGAGATATTGGTAAAAAGCTTTCCAAGGATGTTGAACTCATTACCATGGGTGAAAGTACTGAAGTGGATAAAACCATTATTGATGGCATTTCAGATCCTTTAATGCATTTGGTAAGGAATGCTTTGGATCATGGTTTGGAAAACAAAGAAGAAAGAAAAGCGTCGGGAAAAGATCCTGTGGGGAAGATAATACTGTCTGCTCAAAACAGAGGAGGGGATATTGTCATCTCTGTCAGCGATGACGGCAAGGGACTTGACACTGTAAAGATTATGGAGAAGGCAAAGGAGAAAAAACTTTTAGTTAAACCGGAAGAAGAATATTCTGAAAAAGAAATATTGGGTTTCCTCATGGCTCCCGGATTTTCCACCAAAGAAACGGTTACAGAGTTTTCCGGAAGAGGCGTCGGCATGGACGTTGTCAAAAAGAATATTGAAAAAGTCGGAGGCTCGGTATCCATTGAAAGTGAAAAGGGTTCAGGAACCAATATATTTTTGAAGATTCCATTAACCCTGTCCATTATTTCAGGCATGCAGGTTAAAGTTGGAGAAAACATTTGTGAAATCCCCATCAGCAATATTCGGGAATCCTTTAAAATAACCGAAAAACAGTTAATTACAGATCCTGATAAAAATGAAATGGTTTTAATAAGGGGCGTATGCTATCCGGTGATCAGACTGCATGAGATTTTCCATGCAGAGGATACTGCCTTTGAGATAGAAGACGGCATTTTTATGCTGGTTGATTCCGGAGATAATCTTGCCTGCCTATTTATGGATGAGTTGATTATGAAACATCAGATTGTGGTGAAACCGATTCCTAAATATTTAAACCATCAGAATGTAAAGGCTTCGGGCATTGCCGGCTGTACCATTTTGGGAAATGGCAGCATCAGCCTGATTATCGACGTTCCGAATATTTTGAATCAATACTAATTTCTTAAGCAATCGGGAAAGTACCTTGAGCTTCACTGTCAGTTTACATGAAACAATTTTTCCACTATACGGCGGACAGTTCGTTGAACTGTTCGCCTATACGTTACAAAATTGTTTATGTAAACTGACATCAAAGTAATTTACGGTTGTTTTTATGAATTTCGCAATTATCTAAATACTAATTTCTTGAAAGAAGGCGGCAAAATATGATAAGCTTAAAAGAGGATGAATTCAAGGCCATCACTTCTTATATCCAAATGAATTATGGTGTGGATTTAAGAAAGAAAAAACATTTAATCGAAGGACGACTGGGGAATCATATTTCCCAGTTGAATTATGAAAATTATATGGATTATTTTGAGCATGCCAAGGCCGATACAACAAATAATGAGATGATTGTGTTGATCAATAAACTCACAACGAATCATACCTATTTTTTAAGGGAAAATGATCATTTCGAATTTTATAAAGACTTGATATTGCCATGGGTGGATAATACCTTAAAATCAAATGATCTGCGGATTTGGAGTGCCGGATGTTCTTCGGGACAGGAGCCCTACACCCTGGCAATGATCACCCGGGATTATTTAACGAATAAACATAAAACCTGGGATAGCACTATTTTGGCATCGGACATATCTGATAAAGTATTATTTACGGCAAAGGCAGGAATCTATTCCAGTGAAGAATTGACAAAAGTTCCGGAAGAATGGAAGAAAAAGTATTTTTTGCCTCATGATCGTGGGAGTTGGATTATTTCTGATTTATTAAGACAAGGAGTTGCTTATCGGAACTTTAATTTATTGTCGAAGTTTCAATTCAAAAAGCCTTTTCATGGTATATTCTGCCGAAATGTTATGATCTATTTTGATTTGCCCACAAAAAACGAAGTTGTCCGGAAGTTTTACGATGCATTAATGCCTGGCGGTTATTTTTTTATTGGACAAAGTGAGTCCTTATCGTCCTGTGATCACCCCTTTAAATATGTGAAACCGTCAGTTTATCAGAAAGAAGCCTAAAGTATTTGAAAGTGGGGACGATATTGTAATTAAGAAATCATTTTTAGGAGGGATACAAGATGGTAACGTCAGTCAGTAATTCAACAACAAGTGCGCTTACAGCTAAAACAGGCATCGGCGGCCTGGTATCCGGAATGAGCACGGATGAACTGGTAGAAGGTTTAACCATTGGAAGTCGTTCGAAAATAGCACAGCAGGGTCAAAAAGTTCAGGGGCTGGAATGGAAACAAACCGCTTATCGGACGGTTACAAAAGCCCTTAAGGAATTTCAGACTAAATATTTAGATGTTCTTTCAGGCTCGAACATGAGAAGTACAGCATTTTATAATACGGTGAAAGCCACAAGTCCATCAACAAAAATTTCAGTGACATCGGCTTCCTCAGGGAATGAAGGAAGTATCACCATTAAGAATATCACTCAGTTGGCTACGAACCAGATTTTTCAAAGCAATGATGTGGTATCCAGTCCTATGAGCGGAAAGATGGCCAGTGATATTGCGGGGACGATGACCGCAGCAGATGTCACCAATTTACTTGCAGATATTAATGGGAAATCAATTAAACTAACCTTGGATGGCAAGGTTAAAACAATTACTTTTGATAGCAAATTTATGGAAGATGCAGGAACTGTGGGAGACTTGAGCGCCTTTCAGACTGCTTTTAAAAATGCAGTCGATACGGCCTTCGGGGCAAATGCCGTCCAGGTGGATGTCGTTAATGATCAGTTGAGTTTTACAGCTTCAGGATCACAGCTTACGGTGAATGCCTTGAATAGTGATACTGCGACTTTAGGGTTTTTGGGTTTAACGGATGGAGAGTCCAATAAATTAAACACGAATAAAACCTTAGGGGAGTTAGCTTTTGCAACACCACTTGAATCGGGAGTAGAACTATTTAAAACAACGATTAACGGTGTTAAATTCGAATTCAATAAAACAGATACTTTGTCCACCGTTATGAGTAAAATTAATTCAAGCGACGCCGGAGTGACCATGAGCTATTCTTCGATTTCGGATAAATTCACTTTGATGTCTAAAAATAGTGGTGCAGGTGAGAATATTGTTATTATTGAACCTGAAACACAGGGTAATCTATTGGTTTCTATGGGTTTGACATTGGGAGCGGGAGCTGTGAATACCGTAGGAAAAAATGCAGAATTAACAGTGAATAACGTGGTGATTTCCAGAAGTTCCAATGACATCGAGGTTGATGGAGTTAAAATTTCACTTCTGGAAAAAACAGCAGTTGGGGAAGAAATAAACATTAATATGAAACAGGATGGGTCTTCTTTATTAGAACCCATTAAGAGTTTTGTTGCTGACTACAATGCCATGATTAGCCTGGTCAACGGTTTGGTTAAAGAAAATGCGGATTCAGCCTATAAACCCCTGACGGATATACAAAGAGAAACCATGTCCGAAAAACAAATTGAAACCTGGGAAACAAAGGCGAAAATAGGTCTCTTAAGTGGAGACTCTTTGCTAAGAGGAATTGCATCAACCATGCAATCCATGATGTACGGGTCATCAGTAACCGGGGGTATCAGCCTTTATGATTTGGGCATTACTTCAGCCGGTTATAATGAAAACGGCAAGCTGGTCGTCGATGAAACAAAACTTAAAGCAGCTTTGGAAACAAAAGGATCTGCAATAAAAGATCTGTTTTCCCAGCAGGATACAGGCCTGGCAAATAAATTAAATGACATCATATTAAAAGCCACAACAACATCCGGGGGCCAGGGAAAACGCGGGTCATTAATTGAAGTGGCTGGTTACGAGTCAACCATTTCAGACATTGAAAATAATATTACAAAAAATATTGATGCTGAAAACAAAACCAAAATAAAGCTGGAAACCCGATTGAAAGCCGAAGAAACCCGTTACTGGGCACAATTTACTGCAATGGAAACAGCACTATCACGATTAAATTCTCAAAGCGCCATGCTGACTCAGTTTTCAACTGGCTCATAAACAATAGAAGGGGGAAAAAATTATGCAATATGCTAATGCTTATCAGACGTCAAAAAGACAGGCCTTGGAAACCCTGACAAAGGGAGAAGTGGTGGTAAGACTTTTTGAGGAAGCTTCAAAACAGGTTAAAATGGGTATTTTTCTCACAGAAAAGGAAGATTCCTTTAAAGCTTATAATTGTATTGCAAAGGCTCAAAATATTATCGCATCACTTAATCAGTCCCTGGATATGCAATATCCGATATCAATTGAGTTAAATGAAATGTATGGATTTATTTTCGAAAGTTTGGGACAGGCCAGCGCAAAACAGGATGTCAAACTCATGAAGGAACTTTGGCAGATAATTAATGATTTAAAGGATTCTTTTAAGGAAGTCGATAAATTGACCAGTCCTTCAAGATTGAAAGGGTTATAAAAATGTCCGGGAATGTAAATGAATATTACCCACAGAAAATCCGACTTTTGAAGGAATATGTTTCAAAAAGCGAAGAGCTTCTTGGCAGCCTGGAAGCCTGGGAAGCATTAAATGTGATTCTAACAGATCGGGATCATTTGATTCAAAAACTGCAGATTCTTGAAACTGATTTTGATAATGAGCGCTCGAAATCCGGTTGTTCTCAGGCGCAAAAGGATCAAATCGACCAATTGATCAAACTTATTTTAGACATCGATAAAGATGGCATAAAAATGATTCAGGAAGAAAAAGATAAGATCATTGTGGAATTGAAGATCAATCAGCAGAGTCAAAAGGCTCTGGACTATGGACCGAAATCAACGACAAATAATGGCAAATTTCTTAATTTCAAGAAATAAGAGTGAATCAGTATAGTAAAGTTTATTTTATGTAATAATATGCAAGATAATTAGCAACTGAAAGAGAGTTGCTTTTTTGCGTTGTTTAAAATATAATCAACTTATGAGATTGAAATACATGCTGTTTTATGGTATAATACTAGGGATAGAAATTATATCTATTCTTACTAAAAATAAAAGACGGTGGCATTGACGGTTTGCATTTAGTTAAGTCATTAATATATGATAACATTGGTCGATTTTGGGTATGGAAACCCTTTATTCACCTTGAAATCTGCTTATTCCAGAATGAAAAAGTTCTTATAGTGTTGAAAGGAAGTCAAAATGATAGGAGATTCTATAACAACTGCTTTATATCAAAAAGCATTGGATGGAACCTGGCAAAGACAAAGGGCAATTGGCAATAACATTGCTAATGGGGAAACCCCTGGATATAAGGCCGTTAAGGTTTCTTTTGAAGACACACTGAAATCTGAAGTGGGTAAAATTCAAAGCAATTCAGCCACTACAGGTGGAGAATTTCAAAAGCTTAAGTCAATAAGTGATTCTGATATTAGTGTCAGTACTAATAACGCAACATCGAACCGGGCAGATGGAAACAATGTTGATTTGGATGCTGAGAATGTTGACATGTCAAAAACAGTCCTGGAATATAATTATTTAGTCAGAGGATTATCTGATACCTATTCACGTTTAAAATATGCTATTAGCGAAGGGAAGCGATAGAAATGAGTTTTTTAAGTTCTTTTAATATTTCAGGATCAGCGTTAACAGCCCAAAAATACAGATTGGATGTTATTTCCCAAAACATAGCCAATGCCCAAGTCACCAAGACTGAAAGTGGAACCCCATATCGTCGGAAAATGGTGGTGCTGGGTAGTGTGAATACAGGAAGTTTTCAGGATGCTCTTAATTCTGCAACTAAGGTAAATATGGAAGGTGTACAGGTTGAAAAGGTCATGGATGATCCATCAGACCTGGTTCCGGTATACGATCCCAGTCATCCAGATGCCAATGCTGAAGGTTATGTGATGTATCCCAATGTGAATACGGCCCAGGAAATGATTGATGCAATGGGTGCAAGTCGTGCCTATGAGGCAAATGTAACAGCGCTTAACGCCACTAAGTCCATTGTGTTAAAGGCTTTGGAAATTGGTAAATAAAAAAGGAGAAATAATAATATGTTTATAGTTCCTATGAGTTCAATTATTGGACAAAGCGGTATTGGTTCGGTTAGCAAAAGTCTTGACAGTACAGCAGCAGTTTCCGGAGACAAATCAGGATCTGGTTTTAAAGATATGGTTCAAAGTGTTATTAATAACGTTGAGTCCACAGAGGCTGCAACCAAGGTGGATGCTTATAATTTATCAATCGGAAATATGGATGATACCCATACCATGATGATCAATTCAGCCAAGGCAGATGTTGCACTCCAAACCATGGTTCAGCTTAGAAACAAAGTACTGGATGCGTATTCACAAGTCATGAATACGAATTTATAAAAAATTAAATCTAGTTTAAGAGATTTTAAATATTGCGGAAATTGTTCGATTGAATCGTCTTTTGATTGGTGTTTCGAAGAGTTCTGCAATTTTTTTGTAAAAGATTTGAGAATGATTAATGTCATAAAATCTACAGGCGGATAAATATAAAAAATGAATGAACAAATAAAAAGGTTTTTGGGGAGCATTCAACAATTTTGGGCTGGCCTTTCCAAACAAAGCAAAGGACTCATTATCGGAGGAGTCGTGGTGGTGCTGGTTGGAGCTCTCGCAATGACGGTTTTGTTAAATGCTAAGAATTATGTTCCCCTTTTCGATAATTTGTCGGAAGCGGAAAATACCGAAATTTTAGGGCAGCTCCAGAAAATGAATGTGAGTGTAAAGCTAGATTCATCGAATAATATCACGGTTCCCAAGGCAGATGAATCCAAGATCAGGATGGCTTTGGCAACCGCAGGTTACCCTAAAAATGGGTTGAGTTATTATGTGATCCAGGATAATAGTAGTATGCTTTCAACGGATTATGAAAGAAAGCAATACGAGAACATGCAACTCCAAGAAAGAATCGGCGCCAGTATCGAGACATTGGATGGCGTTAAGGATGCAGTTGTGACGATTTCAGTGCCAACAGAAAATGTTTTTTATTTACAGGAAACAGAAAAGCCAACGGCTTCTGTTATAATTCGTATGAACCCCGGTAATACCTTGACAGAAAGTCAGGTTCTGGGAATCCAGAATTTGGTTGCCAAGTCTTTCACCGGGCTTTCTAAGGATAACATAGCCCTTGCGGACAGTGAGGGAAACGATTTAATCAGCAGCACTTCTGCCCTCAGTGGTAATTCTTCCAAAATAAAAATAACCAAAGAAATTGAAGATAATATAAAGAAAAAAGTCACTGAGGTTTTGAATGGACCCTATGATCCTTCGAAATATAAAATATCTGTTTCGGCAATCCTTAATACAGATACCTCTAAGAAAGAAACAACGGTTTTCACACCTTCTCCTGATGGGAATAATACCGGGGTCATTAATCAGGAGTCGTCGAGTCAAAGTGGTTCCGGAACCACAGGAACTACTAATGGTGTTGCCGGAACGACTAGCAATACAGAAGTCACAACCTATGCAGCAGGAACGACTACAGGGACGAATCCCACTACTGATTTAACAAACAGTACAACCTACTCAGTGAATGAGGATAAAACTCAGACGGAAAAAATGGATCCGGTAGTGGAATCAGTTTCCATTGGGATTGCCCTGGATGATGTTACTTTAAACCCCACAGAGCAGGAGAATCTTATCCAGCTGGTGGCTTTTTCCGCAGGGGTAACCCCTGAAAGTATTGCGATTCGAAATTTTGCGTTCAACAGCCAGCAAGATAATGTTGAAACAACCAAAGCAACCACAAATAACATGAATCAACTGCTGCTTTACGGCGCAATTGGAGGTGGAGTCCTGCTTCTTATTGTATTGATTTTCGTTATTATTCTTGTGATCAGAGGCAAAAAGAATAAAGATCCACTGGGATTAGACGCAGAACTAGCAGGTAATGCACAGGGCTCAATGGACGAATTGTTCGGGGAAATGACTCCAAATGCTGGGGTTGCCGATATTGAGCCAATCAAGGACGAGAAAAAAGAAAAAGTAAAAGACTTTGCCAAGGAAAACCCGGAAATTGCAGCTCAATTGTTTCAATCCTGGCTAAAAAATGAAAATGAATAATAAGAAGAAACTAAAAAAGGATGACAATGCGTATGGATGGTAACTTAACTCCGAGGCAAAAAGCAGCCCAAGTTGTAATTGCTCTTGGGGTTGATATTGCCTCAGGTATTTATAAACATTTACAGGAAGATGAAATTGAAAAATTAACCTATGAAATAACCCAGCAGGAGAGTATTCCACCAGATGTTACAGATCAGGTTATTGATGAGTTTTACGGCTTATGTGTAGCCCAAAAGGTCTATATTGAGGGCGGTGTTAGTTATGCCAAGAATGTCCTTGAAAAGGCCTTCGGGGTTCAGCAGGGGAATGCGCTTTTAGAAAGAGTAACAAAAACATTAAGAACAAAGGCTTTTGAATTTGTTCGAAAAGCAGATTACAAGAATCTTCTAAATATGATTGTTAATGAACATCCCCAAACCATTGCATTAATTCTATCCTATGCCAGACCCGATCAGGCTTCATCTATTATTTCTGAATTGCCGAAAAGTATTCGGGTGGATGTCGTCGAGCGTATTGCCAAGATGGACAGAACATCACCAGAAATTGTCAGACAGGTAGAAAGGATTCTTGAAAATAAATTCCAATCAGTGTTATCATTCGATTTGTTGGAAGTTGGCGGAATCAACTATATCGCTGAAATTATGAACAATATTGACCGGGGAACCGAGAAGTATATCTTCGATGAATTAAGCAAAACTGATCATAAATTATCTGAGGAAATTAGAAAACGCATGTTTGTTTTCGAGGATATTGTTATTTTGGATCCTATGTCAATCCAACGTTTTCTCCGTGAAATTGATACAAAAGAAATGTCCATTGCGCTTAAAGGTGCAAACAAAGACGTTTCTGACCTTATTTTCGAAAATATGTCTCAACGTATGGGTGAAACGGTTAAAAGTGAAATGGAATTCCTCCATAATGTGAGAGTACGTGATGTTGAAGAGGCCCAGCAAAAAATTGTAGCTATAATCAGAAGGCTTGAAGAAGAAGGCGAAATTGTCACTTCAAAAGGCGGAAAGGATGAGATTATTGTCTAGTATAGTTAAGGCTAAATGGATTACTGAAAGTATTCAATCATTGGAATTTCCTGAAGTCAGCCCGAAAAATAATATAACCAGGCATGCTGAAAATGCAGATAAAACCAAAATTGCTTATGATCAGACGGTTGAAGGAATAAAATCTGCCAATGAGCTTATGAAAAGTGCTTTGAAAAGCAGCCAGGAAATTAAACTTATTTCAAAAGAAAAAGGATATAATGAAGGCTTTTCCCAGGGACATGCGTCAGGCCTTGAACAAGGGTTAAAAGATGGCGCACAGGCTGCAGAAGCCCAGGCTCAGGAGAGTCTGAATGAAATAAAAGACCTGATTGACTGTTTAAAGCAAGAGCGACAAACAGCTTTGGAAAATCGGAAAAAAGATTTATTGTCGGTTGCCTTTGAAATTGCAGGTAAAATTATGAAGCAACAGGTTCAACTGGATGAAAATGCTATTCCTAAAATGCTGGAAGAAATTATTCTTGAGAATGAGGAAGGTTTAAAAATATATTTATCAGAGTATCAAAAAACCTTAGAGATTCACATTGATAAAGAAATCTCTGAAAAGATACAGAAATTATCGAAAAGTGCAAAGGTTATCATTCTTAAAGAGAATGACAAAATAATGATTGAGACAAAAAACGGCGTGGTGGAAATGAGCATGCCGGTACAATTGGAACAATTGAAGAAGGCTGTTGAGCAGAGTACTTAATATGGAAGAGGCTTTTTATGAATACATCAAAGGTTTGTAAAGCGATTCAAGGTGCTGAAACCTGCCGTTTCTTTGGTAAAATTGAAAAAGTTGTGGGGATGATGATTGAATCGGTTGGTCCTGAATGTAGAATGGGGGATCTCTGTAAGATATTCGATCAGAATGCTGAGAATTTTAGTCTGGCAGAAGTTGTGGGATTTCGTGGCAACAAAGTTTTATTAATGCCCTATGATGAGTCTGACGGCATTAGTTTCGGCAATATTGTTGAGCCAACCGGAGCTGCTCTTAAAATCGGAGTGTCTGAAAATATGATTGGCAGGGTGATTAATGCCATGGGTGAACCCATTGATGGCATGGGACCCATTGAAAATACTGTTGACTATGACATTCAGAGTGTTAGAGCTAATCCATTTTCCCGACCCTGTATCGACGAGGTACTTGAATTTGGAGTCAAGGCCATTGATGGCCTTTTAACCATTGGAAAAGGTCAGAGAATGGGAATTTTTGCGGGAAGCGGCGTCGGAAAAAGTACGTTAATGGGAATGATCGCCAGAAATGTGAAAACCCATGTGAATGTCATTGCGTTAGTTGGCGAAAGAGGCCGGGAAGTTCGCCAGTTTTTGGAAAAAGATTTGGGAAAAGAAGGTTTGGCGAGATCGGTCATCGTGGTTGCCACTTCTGATCAGCCTGCGATGCAACGCATGAAATGTGCCTTAACCGCCACAACCATAGCCGAATATTTTAAAGATCAGGGGAAAGATGTTCTTTTAATGATGGATTCTTTAACCCGATTTGCCATGGCTCAAAGAGAAATTGGTTTGGCAACGGGAGAGCCTCCGGTGGCAAGAGGGTATACCCCTTCAATTTATTCCATGATGCCCAAGCTTCTTGAGCGAACCGGGAACTTTGAGAAGGGATCCATTACCGGGATTTATACGGTTCTGGTTGAAGGTGATGATATGAATGAGCCAGTTGCCGATACGGTAAGAGGTATCATTGACGGACACATTATTTTGTCACGAAAGATTGCTGCCAGAAATCATTATCCGGCCATTGATGTGCTTGGGAGTGTCAGCAGACTGATGACCGATATTGTGGATCGGGATCAGATTGATATTGCTTCTCAGATCCGTAACATGATGTCGGTCTATGATACCAATTTTGATCTTGTTAATATTGGTGCCTATAAAAGTGGGTCCAACCCGGGACTTGACAAAGCACTAAAAAAAATAGACGGCATTAATGGATTTTTACAACAAAAAGTTGATGAAAAGATTTGTTATCAGGATAGTATTGAATTAATGAAAAGAGCTATTATATGAAAAAATTTGAATTTCATTTAGCAAAACTGTTATCCTATAAAGATCAAAATCTGGAAAATGAAATGATGATTTTAGCTGCTTTCAATAAACAGTTACAGGAAGAGCAAAAAAGGCTTTCAGCGCTAAAAACCGACCGTGAAAATTGCAATCATAATTTTGAAAAAAAAATGTCAATGGGTATCACACCCCAGTTCTGTCAGATTCATTTACGTTATATGACATACTTAAATGATCAGATTAAGATCATTGTCAAAAAGATACTGGCAATCGCTGAAAAAATTGATGGTCAGATTGAAATTGTAAAAAATTTAAAGCTCGAAACAAGATCTCTGGAAATAATTAAGGAAACACGATATAATGAATACAAAAAAGAAATGGTTAAAGAGTCTGAAAAGCAAATGGAAGAATTTATCGTAACCGCTAAAATTATGAACAATGTTTTTTAATGGGATTTTAATATAATAAAGGGCAGTGATGGTGAATGTTTCAACATGGATTTTTTTAACCGTTGCTTATCATTTAATTAATTTTAAAAGAGGTGTAAGATGACATATGATTTAATTATTATTGGCAGTGGCCCGGCAGGTTTGACTGCCGGACTTTATGCCGCGCGAGGATCATTAAAAGTGTTGATTATCGAAAAAGCTGGCATTGGGGGACAAATTGCAACTGCCAGAGAAATTGAAAATTACCCGGGAGCTCCAGCCAATAGCACCGGTCCGGATCTTGCCGAACGGATGCGTCAGCAATGTGTGGAATTTGGTGTGGAATTTTCCACAAGAACTTATTTATCAAATCAGGAAACTCCTGGAGGGTTTCTTGTTCAGACAGATGCAGAGACATTGGAAACAAAAACCATTATTATCGCCACTGGAAAAGCGTCGAAATCAGTTGGTTACAAAGGCGAGCAGGAACTTAGGGGCATGGGAGTTTCGTATTGTGCGGTTTGTGATGCTAATTTTTTCAAAGGATTGAGGGTGGCTGTTATCGGCGGGGATGATGCTGCATTGGAAGATTCGCTGTATCTCACAAAATTCGCAAAAGAAGTTGTGATTATCCATCAGCAGGATACGTTCAAAGGTGATGAGGTTCTTCAAAAAAAAGTTATGGATTGTAAGCAGATTGAAATTTTGGATAATACGCAATTAGAAGAAATTAAAGGCAGCGGCATGGTGGCAAGCATTTGTGTGAAAGATCTGAAGACTGGAAAAATTTGCGAAATTCCCATGGATGGTGTTTTCATTTTTGCCGGACTAAATCCGAACACTGAAATGTTTGTGGGCAGTCTCCAACGAAATGCCAAAGGTTATCTTGTGACTGATGCGGAAATGCGTACCAGTATCCCCGGATTGTTTGCAGCAGGGGATGTTCGGGAAAAATCATTGCGACAGGTGGTCACTGCCACGGCAGATGGCGCAATTGCAGCTTTTAATGCCATCAAATTTATTGATGAGCTTGTCTGAAACAGACTATAATCAGGACTGGAGAAAATCCAGTCCTGATTTTTTACAAACTAAAAAAGTTGAGGTGGTGTAAGAATGAATATAAAGTTTAATTTAAATATTGCACAAACTCAAAAATTGATCATGACCCAGGAAATGCAACAGGCCATTGAAATTCTTCAGTTAAGCTCAATGGAATTAAACAATCTCATTGAAGCTGAAATTAACGAGAACCCGGTGCTGGAGTTTAATGAAGTTTCCATTAAAGCTTTGGCTCCTGAAACGGGGGAAGCTGCTAAAGAGGAAACAAATAAAAAAGAAGACATCAAATGGGATGAATATTTTCATAGTGTGGAAGCCTCAGAATACCGGGGACAGGCACCCAGTACCTATGATCCGGATGATGAATTCGGTTTTGAGAAATTTTCATATCAGGAAAAAACCCTGAGCGAGTATCTTCATTTTCAGTTGAATATGGTGTCTGAGGAACTAAGTGATGAAGAAAAATTCATTGGAAAGTATCTCATTGACTGCATTGATGATAACGGCTATCTGATCGTTGATATGAAGTATCTTCTGGGAATCCTTGAATCAAAAGAGCATAGCATTAGAAAGCTCATTGGCATTATCCAGGGTTTTGACCCTATTGGGGTTGGGGCCAGGGATATAAGGGAATGCCTTCTGATTCAACTTCGGCACATGGGCTATGACGATGATGAAATCTATATGGAAATTATAAATGATCACCTGAAGGATTTGGCAGATCATCAGTATAAACGGATTTCAAATTCCACCGGGCTATCACTTGAAGAAGTTTTTGAATTCAAAGAACTTATTCAAACATTGGAACCGAAGCCCGGCAGAGAGTTTACAAATTTAGAGGGCGTTTCCTATATTATCCCCGATGGATCCATTGAGAATATCAATGGGGAACTGGTGGTGAAAATCAATGAAATATCAGCTCCCCGGCTTAAAATAAATTCTTTTTATAAGGGAATGCTTAAAAAAACTGATCAAAATGAAGACACCCGAAAGTACCTGGAAAAGAAACTGGATGGTGCGGTTTTCCTTATTCGCAGTATTGAACAGCGCCGGGAAACGATCCTCAGAGTAATCCAGGCCATTGCCGAATGTCAGGAAACTTTCTTTTTTGAAGGGGTAGAGGATTTAAGGCCAATGACCCTTAAAACCGTTGCTGAAATGGTAGAGGTTCATGAATCCACTGTGAGCCGTGCCATTCGCGGGAAATATATACAAACCCCGAAAGGAACCTTTGCACTTAAGTTTTTCTTTAAACGTGGATTTAATCAGGGGGAAGAAGATCGTTCTTCAGACGCCATTAAACAATTTATCCAGGAAATGATTGAAAGTGAAGACAAGAAAAAACCGCTCAGTGATCAAAAAATTTCAGAAATACTTAAGGAAAAAAATCTTGATGTGGCAAGACGAACTATTGCAAAATACAGAGAAGCATTATTGATACAGCCGTCATCCAAACGAAAAGAATATCGATGAGAATAAAGAAGGTCAGAACATTTTTATAATGTTCTGACCTTCTTTACTTGTAATTGGGGTTTTAATGAAGTATAATAATTTTGTCCCGGTGGGACAAAAGCGAGTAAGCACATCCGAAGGAAGGGAAAATATTGTGACAAATCAATTAAAAATTAGTAAGGAAGTCATTGAGCTTCAGAAGCTTGTTGCGCCAGAAGTGAATCGCCTTATTGAAATGCGATACAATATTTTGTCAACGATCAGCAGTGAACAACCCATCGGTCGGAGAAACCTTGCCTTTGTACTTGACATGAGTGAACGTCAGGTTCGAAATGAAATCGATTTTTTCCAAACGGAAAAATTGATTTTAGTCGAGCGTCAAGGCGTTGTCATCACTGATGCCGGGAAAGAAATACTCATGAAGCTTAAAAGTTTGCTCTACACTTATAATGGTTTAGAACAACTGGAAAAAGAACTTTTGGAAAGACTGCATCTTAAGCGTGTCATGATCTGTCCCGGAGATATGGACATAAACTATGAGGTCCTCCGGTTTATGGGCCGTTCCGGTGCCAAATATGTTTTATCGGTTATGAAAGGCAGAGATACCTTAGCTCTAACAGGAGGAAGTGCCGCTGCCGCAGTAACTGATGAAATGTCTGAAGCTTTTTATCCGGATGTCTATGTTATTCCAGCCCGTGGCGGCATCGGCAAAAGCCATTCAACACAAGCTAATAATGTTGTTGCAAAAATGGGCTTGAAACTTCATTCCAATTATGAACTTCTCCATTTACCTGATAATATTGACCATCAATTATTGGAAGCCCTTCAAGATTATCCGGAAATAAAAAGGGTATTCGATAAGATGGAAGAGATTGATATCTTTGTTTTTGGATTAGGTCGTGCAGATGTGTTAGCTGAATGGCGAAGCATGAGCGCTGCAGAAAAACACAAAATGTTAAATGAAGGTGCTGTGGGAGAAGCATTTGGTCATTATTTTAACATTGACGGTCAGGTCATTTGTCCTTCAAGTGCCATTGGTATCAGTATTGACAATTTTAAAAAGATACCCCATGTCATTGCAGTAGCCGGAGGAATATCAAAGGCAGACGCAATTATCGGGGTGAGTCGTGTTCGGAAGGACATTGTACTCATCACTGATGAAAGTGCGGCAAGGGAGATTCTTGAAAAATTAAAAACAACGTTATAAACAGATTGAATCGGTTTATGGCGGAGTTATAGATCAAAAAAGTTTATTATTATTCTAAGGAGGCAGATAATATGTCTGTAAAAGTAGCAATTAATGGTTTTGGTAGAATTGGTCGGTTAACCTTTAGATTAATGGCGGATAATCCTGCGTTTGATATTGTTGCCATCAATGATTTAACAGATGCAAAAACCTTAGCATACCTGTTAAAATATGACAGTGCACAAGGAAAATTCAAAGAAGATGCCATTGAAGTTAAGGGTGATACCATTGTTGTTGATGGGAAAGCAGTTAAGATTTTTGCGCAAAAAGATCCTGAACAACTACCATGGGGTAAACTGGGAATTGATGTTGTTATTGAATGTACCGGATTCTTTACGACTGAAGAGGGTGCCGGAAAACATATTAAAGCCGGGGCTAAAAAAGTCATTGTTTCCGCACCTGCAAAGGGCAACGTAAAAATGATTGTATACAACGTTAATGAAGCGACTCTTGATGGTTCTGAAAAGGTCATCAGTGGTGCTTCCTGTACAACAAATTGTTTAGCTCCTGTTGCTAAAGTTATGAATGACAGCTTTGGCTTGGTCAGCGGTTTAATGACCACTGTTCATGCCTACACCAATGACCAGGCAACTCTTGATGGACCACATAATGACCTGAGAAGAGGTCGGGCTGCTGCTCAGAATATCGTCCCTACTTCAACAGGTGCTGCGGCGGCTGTTGGTAAAGTATTGCCAGCCTTAAACGGAAAATTGGATGGTTTTGCACTGCGTGTCCCAGTGATAACCGGTTCGTTAGTGGACTTAACCTGTGTTCTGGAGAAAAAAGTAACCAAAGAAGAAATTAATGCCGCATTTAAAGCCGCTGCCAATGAAACTTTAGGCTACAATGAAGAACAAATCGTTTCCACCGATATTATTGGAATGAAATATGGATCATTATTTGATGCCACTCTCACAAAAGTAATGGATGTTGAAGACGGAAAGCAACAGATTAAAGTTATTTCCTGGTATGATAATGAAATGTCCTACACGTCTCAATTAGTTCGTTTAGCAGGTTTTGTTGCAACACAAATATAATAAAATATAAGAATAAGCAAAAAACTTTTCAGTTCCCTGTTATTATGGGGAACTGAAATTATTTTTAGATAAAATAAAAATTGAAAGGACATCAATATGAACAAGAAAACCGTAGCGGATTTAGATTTAAAAGGAAAAAAAGTATTAGTGCGGGTTGATTTTAATGTGCCGCTGGATGAAAACAGAAACATTACCGATGACACCCGGATTATGGCTTCTTTACCAACCATAAACTATATTCTGGAACATGGAGCGTCGTTAATTCTCATGTCTCACCTGGGACGTCCTAAAGATGAGCCGGATCCGAAATATTCATTGGCACCGGTTGCGAAAAAACTTGCAGCGATTTTAGGAAAGCCCGTTATTTTTAATGATGATGGATTGGTCACAGGCCCTGAAACGGTTGCTGCAGCAGCCTCACTTAAACCAGGGGAGATTCTTTTACTCCAGAACACCCGCTTTCGTCCTGAAGAAAAGAAAAATGACCCCGAATTTTCAAAAAAACTTGCTGCGTTAGGAGATGTTTTTGTGAATGATGCCTTTGGAACAGCCCATCGTGCCCATGCATCCAATGTCGGTGTTGCTCAAATTCTCACCGGAGTATCGGGCTTCCTGATTCAAAAAGAACTGGATTACATGGGCAATGCTCTCAAAGCGCCGGAGCATCCTTTTGTTGCCGTTTTAGGTGGCGCCAAGGTCGCTGATAAAATGGGAGTCCTCGAAAACCTTCTGGAAAAAGTCGATACCCTTATTATTGGCGGCGGTATGGCATTTACTTACCTTAAAGCCCAGGGTTATGACATTGGGAAATCGATGCTGGAAGTCGAAAAAATTGAGTTAGCCAAAGAGCTCATGGCCAAAGCCAAAGGGATTAACTTGTTATTACCAGTTGATGTTGTTGCTGCAGAAGCCTTTGCAGCAGATGCACCTTACAAGGTGGTCAACATCGATGCAATCCCTCCAGGTTCAATGGGACTTGACATCGGACCGAAAACCGTTAAAATCTTTACCGAGGCAATTTCTGATGCAAAAACTGTTTTTTGGAATGGCCCCATGGGTGTTTTTGAAATGCCTGAATTTGCAAAGGGAACAAAAGCTGTGGCGAAAGCAATGGCGGAATCCAATGCCATTACCATTGTTGGTGGTGGGGATTCGGCAGCAGCTGTAAAAATTCTGGGTTACGAAGATAAAATGAGCCATATTTCAACAGGTGGCGGAGCTTCCCTGGAATTCCTTGAAGGCAGAGTATTACCTGGCATTGAAATTTTACAAGATAAATAGGAGAGTGAAAAATGCGTAAACCGATTATTGCCGGAAACTGGAAAATGAACAATGATGTTAATGAAACAGAGTCTCTGATGAAAACATTACTGCCCCTGGTAGCTGATGCTGCAGCGGAAGTCGTTTTTTGTCCAACCTACCTGGGTCTTCAAAAAGCTGTGGAAATGGCGAAAGACTCAAATGTTGGCATTGGTGCTCAAAACATGCATTTTGAAAAAAGCGGGGCCTTTACCGGTGAAATTTCCGGGGAGATGCTGGTTGCCATTGGAGTGAAATATGTTATTATCGGTCATTCCGAAAGACGTCAGTATTTTAATGAAACGGATGAAGCAGTGAATAAAAAAGCTATTAAAGCCCTTTCGTTAGGATTAATTCCCATTGTATGCTGTGGTGAAACCCTGAAAGAACGTGAAAGCGGACAAGCCGAAGCTAAAGTTGTGAGACAAATAGAATCCGGTTTAAAAAATATTGATACTATTTCAAAGGTTGTGGTTGCCTATGAGCCTATTTGGGCCATTGGTACCGGAAAAACTGCCTCCAAGGAAGAGGCAGATGAAGCCTGTGGTTGGGTAAGAGCCACCATTGCTAAACTATATGGTGAAGATGCCGCTGATAAAGTTCGGATTCAATATGGCGGCAGTGTAAACCCCGGCAATGTTAAAGAATTAATGGCCATGAAAAATATTGATGGTGCATTGGTTGGGGGAGCGGCATTAAAAGCCAGCTTTGCAGAAATCGTAAAATTTTAATAAAAGTTCCAGAAAAACCTAATTTCAGGAATGATTATTTATTGTTATATTAGAAAAATTTCAACCCAGAGGTGTGTGACAAATGAAAAAGAATTTAACGGCCCTGATCATTCTTGATGGCTATGGCTCCACACAAAGTAAAGAGGGTAATGCCATTGCAGAAGCAAAAACCCCTTTTCTGAATGCTTTATACATGGAAAATCCTCATACCCTGATTACTGCCAGTGGCCTTGGGGTAGGACTTCCGGAAGGACAAATGGGTAATTCCGAAGTCGGACATCTTAATCTTGGGGCTGGACGGGTTGTTTACCAGGAGCTGACCAGAATTACTAAATCCATTGCGGATGGGGATTTTTTCAGAAATAAAGCTTTCCTTAAAGGGATGAATTCCGCTAAAGAAAAACATGGAGCCTTGCACATTATGGGATTATTGTCCGATGGCGGGGTTCACAGTCATGAAGACCATCTCTATGCGTTAATAGAGCTTGCCAAACAGCAGGGGCTTAAAAAAGTGTTTGTTCACTGTTTCATGGATGGTCGGGATACCGCACCGGATGGTGGGATTGGTTATATCCAAAAATTAGAAGAAAAAATGGCGGGAATTGGGGTTGGAAAAATTGCGTCCGTTATCGGTCGTTACTATGCAATGGATCGGGATAATCGATGGGACCGGGTGGAAAAAGCCTATCATGCCCTGGTATCAGGAGAAGGAGTCCACGCGGTCAGTGCTTTGGCTGCCACGATGGCATCCTATGATACTGGTGTAACCGATGAGTTTATTCTGCCAACCATTATTGATACGGTTGATGAAACCCGGATAAAAGCCAATGATACCATTATCTTTTTTAATTTCAGACCTGATCGTGCCAGGGAACTGACACAAACCTTTATTGATCCTGATTTTTCAGAATTTATCAGAAAACCCGGTTTTTTCCCAGTGACCTTTATTTCCATGACTCAGTATGAAAAGAGCTTTACCAACATTGAGATTGCCTTTAAGCCGGTAACGGTTAAAAATACGCTGGGAGAATATTTAAGTGACTTGGGGATTCCGCAACTCCGAATTGCGGAAACTGAAAAATATGCCCATGTGACTTATTTCTTTAATGGCGGAATAGAAAAACAATATCCCCTGGAAGACCGCATTCTGGTGCCGTCTCCTCATGTGCCCACCTACGATTTGAAACCGGAAATGAGTGCTCCCGAGGTTGCCGCAATGGCACTTCAAGCTATTGCATCTGAAAAATATCAGGTCATGATTCTGAACTTTGCTAATGCGGATATGGTTGCTCATACCGGGCTAATCGGGGCAACCGAAAAGGCTCTTGAAACCGTCGACAGCTGTACAGAAAAAGTGGTCAAGGCTATTTTGGCAAAAGGCGGTGCTGCCATTATAACAGCTGACCATGGAAATGCTGAACAAATGCTGGATTATAAAACCCATCGCCCGTTTACTGCCCATACCAGCAATCAGGTTAAATGTATTTTGGTTGGAGCCGGTAACGTTCTGCTGAGAAATGATGGTAAGCTAGCGGATGTGGCACCGACCATGTTAGACCTAATGAAACTTCCTATTCCAGAGGAAATGACAGGGGAAACTCTGATTGCAAAAGGATAATCAGTTCATAAATGAAGTTGGTTACGTTTACATAAAAAAAGTCTCTGTTGAGACTTTTTTATGATTGAAAATATTTTTAGAATATGATATTATTATGTGCACGATTATATACGGAGGTGATACCAATGAAAACCGCTTTACTGGTTATATTAATTATTTCTAGCTTTGTTCTTATCGCTGCGATTCTTTTGTCGCCAGGTAAGTCAGCCGGAATGTCAGGAGCCATTGCAGGTGGTGCCGAAACTCTATTTGGCAAGAAAAAAGCTAAGGGCTGGGAAGGTGCTTTAGAAAAAGCAACCAAAATTTCAGCCGTCATATTTATGTTGTCTGCATTCGTTTATTCAATCATTTAATTAGGCCGCGCATCTGATTCAGGGGATGCAAAAAACTTTAAAGAGGAGAAAAGAAAATGACAATATTCATTGTAACAGTGGGGGTAATCGCTTTGTTATTCGCACTGTATCTTTCAAAGTCAGTACTCAAGGAAAACATGGGAAATGACAAAATGAAAGAAATTTCAGAAGCAATCCAAGAAGGGGCAATGACATTTTTAAACCGTCAGTATAAGACGATATTTCCAATTGCTATTATAATCATTGTTCTTTTACTATTTACTGAGTTTGGAGTTGCTTCAGCAATAGCATTTGGTGTAGGGGCGTTATTCTCAACTGTCGCCGGATACATGGGAATGTACATTGCTACACGAGCAAATGCAAGAACCACGAATGCTGCACAAACAAGCCTGAAAAAAGCATTAACAATTGCTTTTAAAGGTGGTTCGGTTATGGGAATGGGCGTTGTAGGCCTTGGATTACTGGGTGTTTCTTTACTGTATATCTTTGTTGCAAAACAAAATCCGGATATGATACCGTCAATTGACAGTTTCGCATTTGGTGCTTCATTGGTTGCTCTTTTTGCTCGTATTGGCGGAGGAATTTTCACCAAGGCAGCAGATGTCGGTGCCGATTTAGTCGGTAAAGTTGAAGCCGGAATTCCCGAAGATGATCCGAGAAACCCTGCCGTTATTGCTGACAATGTTGGTGATAATGTTGGTGACGTTGCCGGAATGGGAGCCGATTTATTTGAATCCTTTGCTGCGACATCAATTGCCGCAATGCTTCTGGGATCAGCTTTATTAGGTTCAGTTGGGGTAATGCTTCCCATGATGTTAGGTGCCTGCGGTATTATTGCCTCAATCATCGGAACACTTTTCATTTATACAGGGAATGAAAGCAATCCACAATCGAGTCTCAATAGAAGTCTGTATACTTCTTTTTTACTCTCATCGATTGCAGCATTTTTATTAACAAAATACATGCTGCCTGATAATCAGTTTCAATTCTACATTGCTATTCAGGTCGGTTTGATCGCAAATATTCTGATTGGTCTAATCACTGAATATTTCACATCAGCTAAGTTTAAACCAGTTCAAAAAATTGCGGAGTCTTCAAATACAGGAGCAGCAACGAATGTAATTTATGGTTTCTCAGTTGGTTTGGAAAGTACCGCTTTACCTATTCTTGTTATCATCGGTACAGTAGGCGTTGCTTATTTTGTACCAGGCGGCGGAGCGAATGGATTCTATGGTATCGCATTGGCTGCAATGGGTATGTTATCCATGGCAGGAACCATTGTTGCCATTGATGCTTATGGCCCAATTGCTGATAATGCCGGCGGGATTGCCGAAATGGCAGGTCTTGATCCTAAAGTACGTAAAGTTACAGATAAACTTGATTCAGTTGGAAATACCACAGCAGCCATAGCAAAAGGATTTGCTATCGGATCCGCTGCAATTACAGCGGTTGCTCTTTTTTCAGCCTTTGCGCAAAGAGCGCAACTGGCAACACTGGATATTCTTAATCCGATGATTCTGCTTGGACTTTTCTTTGGTGCAATGATTCCATTCCTCTTCTGTTCACTGGCTATGCGGGCTGTTAGTACAGCTGCATTTGACATGATTAAAGAAGTAAGAAGACAATTCCGTGAGATTCCGGGACTTCTTGAAGGAACAGCAAAAGCGGATTCAAAAAAATGTATTGATATTTCTACAAAAGCAGCCATTAGACAAATGGTTTTACCAGGTCTGCTTGCTCCAGCGAGTATTATAGTCGTTGGATTTGGGGTTGCACTATTCAACCCTGAAGCGGCTCTCCAGGTTATTGGCGGATTGCTTGTCGGAGGAACTGCAAGTGGTGTTCTGCTTGCATTAACAATGGCTAATGCCGGTGGTGCATGGGATAATGCCAAGAAATACATTGAAGAAGGTCAACATGGCGGAAAAGGCTCAGAAGCTCATAAAGCTGCTGTTGTTGGGGACACAATCGGAGATCCTTTTAAAGATACTGCCGGTCCTTCATTAAACGCAGTCATTAAAGTTATGGGAACCTTATCATTAATCATCGCCCCTATTATTGCAAATATGATTCATTAGTTTGTGTCGTACAAATGCAAAAATTGTATTCAACAAATAAAAATTAATTAAAAATACAGATTGAATTCAGCATAAAAAATATTATTTAAAGCCGGTCTCGAAAGAGGCTGGTTTTTTCTTTGTTTTTTGGGTAATCAATAGATAGAATCAGTCTTAAAAATAGTTAATAATATTAATAAAGCGAGAGACTAAATAAATAAAATGATTGACAAATTACGAGCAGGGTCTTATGATTTATAGTGAAGGAGTTATATGATGAAAAAAAGTGTCTACAGCCTAATGTTGTTTGATGAAATTGTAGAAAAAATCGATCAAATAGCCTATGTTAACAATACAAACCGCTCCCAGCTGATTAATGATATTTTGGCAGAAAAAATTGGATTGGTGACACCTGAACAAAAAATCCAAATAATACTCGAGCAACTGGATGAAAATTTCAGTGATACATTGTCAGTAAGCCAAATTAATAAAAATTCGAGTATTCAATTTGGCAAAAGCCTAAAATATAAATACCGTCCAAAGGTCCGATACAGTTATGAATTCACCAGCAATGAAAAAGGAAAATATGCTGTTTTAAAAATCAGCTCAAGGACTAAATCCGAGGAATTAATTGATCATTTTGATGAATTTTTTAATCTTATTACCGATATCGAAAAAAAACAAAAAGATTATGCTGCGGATTTAACCAATAAACAAACCAGTCATAAATTCATCAGAGAGTTTAAAGAAGAAGGGGAGCTTTCCCAGGATACTGAAATTGTAGCCAATAACCTTACACGGTATTTAAAAATGATTGATAAGGCAATGAATGTCTATTTTTTAAACATTGAAGGGCTGAATAGTTCGGACCTCACAGATTTATTAGAGGAAATCTACAGGGGCTATTATAATAATTGAATAAATTTGAAAGAAACGAGGAATAAGTCATGGATATGAATTTATTTACACAAAAATCTTTGGAAGCCCTTAAAACGGCAGAACTCATTGCAGGTGAAAATAATCACATGGAAATTGAGCCGGAGCATTTATTAGCAGGGCTGATTACCCAGGAAAATGGGATTGTCAGTCGAATTTTCGACCGGATCGGAAAAAATTCTCATACCATTGCAGAAGAACTCAGAAAAGAAATTGCAAAGAAACCAAGTGTTTCAGGGCCGGGCCGGGAACAGGGGAAAATTTACATCAGTACTGAAACGGATAAGGTTCTTAATGATTCCTATAAGGAAGCCAAAAAACTGGATGACAAATTCATTTCAGTGGAATGTATTCTGCTGGCATTATATAACCTTGGAAAGAAGTCAAAGGCCGTTGAAATTCTTGAACGATACGGGATCTCCAAAGATGAAATATTAAATGTTCTTAAAGAGGTTCGTGGCGGACAGAAAGTGGTGAATGATCATCCCGAAGTAACCTATGAAGCCTTGAGTCAATATGGACATGACCTGGTCCAGGATGCAAAAGATAATAAGCTTGACCCTGTGATTGGCCGTGATGCGGAAATACGTCATGCCATTCGGATTCTCAGTCGAAAAACAAAAAATAACCCGGTGCTTATTGGGGAACCCGGGGTTGGCAAAACTGCCATTGTTGAAGGCCTGGCCATGCGAATTGTGGACGGTGATGTTCCCGAGGGATTAAAAAACAAACGGGTTATTGCTCTTGATATAGGAGCTCTTGTTGCTGGAGCAAAATACCGGGGAGAGTTTGAAGAGCGCCTTAAAGCGGTATTAAAAGAAGTGGTTGACAGTAACGGAGAAATTATTCTTTTTATTGATGAGCTTCATAACATTGTCGGTGCCGGAAAAACCGAAGGGGCTATGGATGCCGGAAATATGTTAAAACCGCTGTTGGCAAGAGGGGAACTCCACTGTATCGGAGCCACCACACTGGATGAATATCGACAGTATATTGAAAAAGATCCTGCTTTGGAAAGACGTTTCCAGCCGGTTATGGTTAATGAGCCCAGTGTTGAAGATACTATTTCCATTCTCCGGGGTCTTAAGGATACCTATGAACGCTTTCATGGGGTTCAAATTCTCGATACTGCCCTGGTGGCAGCAGCTACCCTTTCAAACCGATATATTACTGACCGGTTCCTTCCGGACAAAGCCATTGACCTCATTGACGAGGCCTGTGCAAAAATCCGAACTGAAATGGATTCGATGCCGGAGGAAATGGATGAGGCTCGTCGTAAGATGATGCAATTGGAAATTGAAGAGGTTGCCCTGAAAAAAGAAAAAGATAAATTAAGTAAAGAACGTCTGGAGCGGCTTCAGAAAGAATTAGCTGAATATAAAGAACATTTCAATACCATGAGTCTGCAATGGGATACCGAGAAAAAGTCGGCCGATAACCTTAAAGACCTTCAGGAAGAATTAAATAAATTAAATTTTGAAAAGGAAAAAGCTATCAGAGAAGGGGATTATCGCAAAGCCTCTGAACTGGAATACGGTTTGATTCCTGAAAAAATTGGAAAAATTGAAGCAATCAAAGGGTCGGCAGATGCGAAAAACGACGAAAACAGCCTTAAACGAGAAAAAGTTACCGAAGAAGAAATTGCGGAAATCATTTCAGACTGGACCAATATTCCTTTAAGTAAATTGGTGTCCGGTGAACGTGAAAAACTGTTGGCCCTGGAAGACATTTTAAAAGAACGCGTTATTGGCCAGGAAGAACCTATCTCGAAAGTAGTGGATGCTATTATCCGTTCTCGTGCAGGCATTAAAAACCCTAACAGTCCCATTGGTTCATTCCTGTTTTTAGGACCTACCGGGGTTGGGAAAACAGAGCTGGCCAAAGCAGTAGCGGCCACACTTTTTGATTCTGAAGATAACATGATCCGTATTGATATGAGTGAATACATGGAAAAATTCTCGGTGTCTCGTTTAATTGGAGCACCTCCGGGATATGTAGGGTATGAAGAAGGCGGACAGCTTACAGAAGCCGTTCGGCGTAAACCTTACTGTGTAATTCTGCTTGATGAAGTTGAAAAAGCCCATAAGGATGTGTTTAATATACTCCTTCAGATTTTAGATGATGGCCGGATCACCGATTCCCAGGGACGAACCGTGGATTTTAAAAATACCATTATTATTATGACCTCAAATATTGGGTCAGAGTATCTTTTGGAAGGGATCAATGCTTCCGGTGAAATCACAAAAGAAACTGAAAGCATGGTAATGAATCTTTTGAAAAATTATTTCAGACCAGAGTTTCTTAATCGAATTGACGAAATCGTTTTATATAAACCGCTGAGCAAAGATGCGATTATTCAAATTATCGAGCTGTTATTAAAGGATTTACAAAAACGCCTGGATGAACGGCGTATTGTCCTTTCCATTACCCCGGCTGCAAAAGAAGCCATTGTTGAAAGAGGCTTTGACCCGGCATACGGTGCGCGACCGCTAAAACGTTTCATCCAGACAAATATTGAAACCATGGTAGGCAGAGAAATCATTCGGGGGAATGTTCATGAAGGACAAACCATATTCATTGATGTCCGACCCAACGGTGATTTTTTCATCGACGAGGAAAGAAAATAAGCGATCAATTACAAAAAAAATCGAGCCTTTACGGACCGATTCAAAGTGTTGACAAACCTCTTTCCGGACATTTAATTGATCATTGTGTGCTGCATGATCGTACAGGCTACGCCTGTTCGCCATGATGCACACAATATGATGCAATAAAAATCCGGAAAGAGGCTTGTCTAATTACTTTGATTGCAGTCTGAATCGAGCCGTTTACAGCTCGATTTTTTGCTTTAAACTTTCTTGTGAACCAGGGGATCAAAGAGTTCACTGGTGTTTTTCAGCATTTCACGAATGGGAAGATTATAAGGGCATCGCGGTTCACATTCACCGCATTCGATGCAATCCGATGCATTGGAAACAAAGCTGTTATAGCGATCCAAAGCCCATTCCTCAAGATTATACCGGCGATAATATCCTTCAACGATAAATTGCATGGGGATATCAATACCCTGGGGACAGGGACTGCAGTAACCGCAGCGGCGGCAAAATGTTTTTCCCAGAGCTTTGGCATCGGCTTCAAGGGTTTTGCGTTCCTTGTCATTTAATGGGGCAAAGTTATTTCCCACAGCTGTGTTGGAAAGGACCTGCTTTACCGAATCCATGCCTGGAATTAAAGTGGAAATATTGCGGTTTTCAGCGGCCCATCGCAGAGCATAGTTGGTATGTATAAAGGCCCCACCGGCAAGGGGTTTCATAGCAATAACCCCGACATTTCCGGCTTTGGCTTTTGCAAAAAGGGCTGCCCCTTTGTTTTCAATAATATTGTAAGGAAATTGGATGGTTTCAAAATATCCTTCATCTAAAGCACGATCCAGAACTTCATAGCTATGGGAGGTAATCCCAATATGTTTGACCAGTCCCTTTTTCTGACAGTCAATAAGAGCAGCATACCCACCATCAGGTCCCATAATGATTTCATAGGATTCCATGGTTTTACAGTTGTGAAATTGATAAAGATCAATACCGTTTGTCTGCAATGCTTCAAGGCTGATTTTTACATCAGTCATGACATCTTTATAGGTAAGCATGGGAGTTTTGGTTGCCAGAAAGAAATTTTCCCTGCCCCATTTTCTCAATGCTTCACCTAACATTTCTTCGCTGTTCGTGTAGGCTCTGGCAGTATCGATGAAGTTAACACCCTCTTCAATTAGATTCTCGATAATTTCATCAACATCCCATTGGTTACACCGTTGAATGGGAATACCACCAAACCCAATGAGAGAAACTTCTAAACCGGTTTTTCCGAGTGTTCGCTTTTCCATTTTTCACCTCTCCATTTCACAAGTTATTGCTTATTCTAACACATTGTCAAGGAAAAGTCATCTAAAAGGGCGTGATTCGGCAACAACATTTATTTGAACAATTGTCATTTTCGATTACAATGAGTTATTTTAAAATTTGCAGCTTAAATTAAACTTGCCATTGGAGAATACTCAATAGCTATGTTATAATACAGCTATTAACAATCAATTGGGAGGATGTGAATGCGATTAAAAAACGGCTGCAAAAATTTAGATTATGGTTTGATCATTTCGGTTTTGATCCTTTTCATCATCGGAATGATTTCTATTTTTACCGCTACCAATGTGGAGGGTCTTGCCGGTACCGGCGCTGAAATATATATCATAAAACAGGGGATTTCATTTATTATCGGGTGTGTGATTGTATTCTTTCTGATAAGAAGCGATTATAATTTATTTGCAGATCACTGGAAATGGATTTATGGTATTTCGCTGCTCGTGTTGCTCATTGTCTTCATTCCCGGGGTAGGTACCACCAATATGGGAACCACCGGATGGATTAATCTGGGCTTCTTTGAGGTTCAAACATCAGAAATTGCAAAAATGGGTTTTATTTTATCCTTTGCAAAAATTTTAGAGCTTCGCTACGATCGCCTGGACTGTGCAGAAGATTTGATCGTACCGGCTGCCTTTATTTTCCCTCCGACCATCTTAATGATCCTGCAGCCTGACTTTGGCCAGGCATTGGTCATCTTAGTCATTGCTTTGGGAATGCTTTTTGTGGCAGGGTTTAATATTCGGTATTTTTATGGACTCTTTCTTTTTTCATTTATAGCCATACCAACCGCATGGTTCTTCGCTCTGGATTATCAAAAGGCCAGGATTCTATCCTTTTTTCATCCTGAAGCAGACCCTTTGGGAACAGGTTATCATGCTATTCAGTCAAAGATTACCATTGGTTCGGGAGAGCTTTTTGGAAGAGGCCTTGCTACCCAGGGCACCATGACAAAGCTCGATTTTCTGCCGGCACAATGGACTGACTTCATATTTTCCGTGATCAGTGAAACAGCGGGATTTATCGGGGCAGCCCTGGTTATCCTTTTGTTTGTGTTTTTTATGTGGCGTTTATTGCGTGGGGCAAGGCTTGCCCAGGATATGTATGGAACCCTGGTGATTTTTGGGGTGTTCTTCATGTTTTTATTCCAGATTACTGAAAATATCGGGATGACCATTGGTTTATTGCCGATTACCGGTATTACGCTCCCTTTTATCAGCTATGGTGGGAGTTCTCTGATTATTAATATGATCGCGGTCGGATTTGTTTTAAACATTTACAGACGGCGTTTGGATGTTCGAATTTAGAAAGAAAGGTAAGGTGTAGTGTTATGAGTATTCGTTTTGATCTCTCATATGCAAATATTAACCCCAGTGAATTTGAAAATCGTTTTGGACAATTGGCATTAGCCAACGAGGAATTGATGGGAAAAACCGGAGTAGGAAATGATTTCCTTGGTTGGACAGACTATCCAGTCAACTATGACAAAGAGGAATACGCCCGAATTAAAAAAGCAGCCAAAAAAATACAGGACAGTTGTGATGCACTTGTGGTAATCGGTATTGGTGGATCTTATCTTGGAGCGAAAGCGGTTATTTCTGCCTTAACCAGTCCCTTTTTTAATGAAGAGCCACGCTCAAAAAGAAAAGCACCAAAGATTTATTTTGCCGGACAAAATTTCAGCGGAAAATATTTAGAAAATCTTCTGGAGCTTTTAAAAGATCAGGAGGTTTGTGTTAATGTTATTTCAAAATCCGGAACCACCACCGAGTCGGCCATTGCTTTTCGCTTTTTTAAAGACTTTATTGAAAAAAAGTATGGTAAGAATGGTGCAAAGGATCGTATTTTTGTAACTACGGATCAATCAAGAGGGGCCTTAAAATTTATGGCCAATGAAGAAGGCTATGAATGTTTTGTTATTCCGGATGATGTGGGGGGCCGTTACTCGGTTTTTACGGCGGTGGGATTACTTCCCATTGCTGCTGCCGGGATTGATATTGATGCTCTGATGGCTGGCGGAAAAGCCGGATATGAGGAATACCAAAACCCGAATTTTGCTGATAATGCATGCTTCCAATATGCATTGTACCGGAATGTATTATATAATCGGGGAAAGAACATTGAAATTTTAGTGGATTATGATCCCAGCATGGATTATATCGGAGAATGGTGGAAACAGCTTTATGGTGAAAGCGACGGAAAAGACGGCAAGGGATTATTTCCGGCAGCCGTTCATTTTTCCACAGATCTTCATTCCATGGGGCAAATGATCCAGGATGGCCCTAAAAACCATTTTGAAACCGTGGTTATTATTGACAAAGAGCAGTCAGCCTTTGAGGTCCCTAAAAATGATGCAGACCTGGAAGGGCTGAATTATCTGGCAGGCCGTAAAATTGATGCGGTTAATGAAAAAGCTTTTATGGGAACACTGTTGGCCCATGTGGATGGAGGGATTCCTAATGGGATTATCCATCTTGATCAGCTGGATGCTTTTAATATCGGAAAGCTTATTTACTTTTTTGAAAAAGCCTGCGGTCTCAATGGATACCTTTTAGGAGTTAATCCTTTTGACCAGCCCGGGGTTGAAGCCTATAAGAAAAATATGTTTGCACTTCTGCATAAGCCCGGTTATGAAACCCTGACATCAGAATTGGAAGAACGATTATAAATGTTGAATTTAAAAATCAGAAAAAAATGTGAGATAGCGACCAGAACGGTCGCTATTTTTGCGGTGATTATTAAAAAAACTCATATTTTGTGAAGAATGAGAAAAATAGCACTCATTTCAATTGTAACTGGTGTATAATAGTAGATTAATGAAGAACACACAACAGAATGATTGGTTTTCTTGAAAAATACCGAAAAGTTTATTAACACAAAGGACAGAACCAAATGGAAACGAATATTTTGAAATTAATCAATGAAGCATTAGCGAAAGTAAAAAACATCCAGATTGGGATGAATGACGGGGATATAAAAAAATCCGCTTATCGACCTGAACCAATTATAAAAAAAGCTTCAGATCTTTTAGTGCCTGCTCCAAAAAAATACAAAGAAATGATGAGAATAGTACCGAAGAATAATACCTTTTATTGGCAAAGCGACTATATAAACGCCCGGTTTTATTTGCAGGCCAAGTTTATGGAAAACTTTGAAGATGATTATGGCTATTATGGTGAGGTATTAAGATATTTACCCCAGTACACAGACATGGCTTTTCCGGAGCTAAGGGGATATTTTACCTGGCGAACCAAGGTCAGAAAAGGAATAGTCGAGGAGACAAGCAGTTCCTTTGTTTTTGTCTATATTTATGAGTTGATTAATGGCATTGGGGTAACCTCACCGCAAGACGGATTTGAAAAATTATTATTCATCTGGAACGCATACAGAGAGTATGACAACAAAATTGATCGATATCTAAAAGACTGGTTAAAGGATTATGTTATTTATTATCAAATGGACGTTCTGCGAATTAAGGATATTCCCAGAAAAACCAATCAGTATCTCTTTGCGTTGGGCGATATAAAAAGTGCGATCAGGGAGAACAATTTCTCAGAGTTCATTGAATTGGTGAATGATTTTTCCAATTATAAAATTCTTAAAAGTAAATTTCTGAAAGACTTTAAAGATGATTACATTGAAGCCTTTACACAGGTTTATATGGAAATAGAAAAGTTTTATATCAAGAACAGAAAAACAACTTTTTTTGAGAAAATGTTTGGGAAAGAATCATGTGATACATGGGTTCCATTCCGCAGTGGTATATTTTATGAAAACACAAAAAAATTGGACAGAAAATACATTGTCAATGATTTTGAGAGATATGTCTGCAAAAGCGGAACATGGCTCAAGTATTCTTATTCTGAATACTACAGTGATAAACGTTTCATAGGGGAAATATTAAGAACCACAGAGTTCTATTTAAGAGAAATTTACAATTATTCTTATAAAATTACGTTTAGGGGCTCATCCAAAGTATTAACAGACCTCATTGAAAAGAGCGTTAGAAAATATTGCGAAGAAAACAATAAACAGGACTTATACCTGAGACTGAAAGAAGCGCAAAAAAGTAAAAAAGATAAAGAAAAAGAAAATAGAAAAGACCTGGAAAAGGAAAAGATCCGATCAGAAAAATGTGAGCCAGTCATCGTAACCATTGATACGACTAAATTTGACCACATCCGAAGAGTGGCCCAAAGCACACAGGAAACGTTAATTGTTGAACCGGTATTTGAGGAGATAGAAACGATGACAGTCGAACAACCATTGGTCAGCAATACGGCAGAAATGACTGGGATGAAGTGTTTTTCCAATCATTTAACCAGTGACGAAAAGGAAATAATCAAGCTGTTGCTCAACAACCAGTGCGAAAAAATTGCGGAGATAACGATAAAGAAAGACAGAATGATCTCGGTTCTGATTGAAGCGATTAATGAAAAAGCTTTAACACATATCGAAGACAATATTATTGAAACAAATGACGAAAAACCATGGATCTACGATGAATACAAAGTTGAATTACTGGAGGTTATATAAATATGGCTATGGTTCCTAAAAGAATTGCCACAACAATTATGAATGCTTTAAAAGGTGGGGTTGTCCCTCGAATCGGGTTGCCCTATATTGCTGTTGGCAGAGAAATAGAAATAAAGGCATTGCTCCATGATATAGATATTATTGAAGACGGCGGTGCATCATTTCGATTTATTGTTGGGAAATATGGCAGTGGGAAAAGTTTTTTACTGCAGACAATGCGCTCCTATGTAATGGACAAAAACTTTGTCGTGGTTGATGCGGATTTGTCACCTGAACGTCGACTGGTGGGAACAAAAGGACAGGGCATTGCTACCTATAAAGAATTAATGAAAAATATGTCAACCAAAACCAGACCGGATGGCGGAGCCCTGCCACTGATCCTGGAAAAATGGATCAGCGGAATAAAAACCCAAGTCGTTACAGAAAACAACATGTCTTCCGAAGATGAAAACTTCAATCAACTGGTAGAGACTAAAATTTATGACGTTATGAACGAGATTGAAGGGTTGGTTCATGGATTTGATTTTGCTAAAATGATTTCCATGTATTTTAATGCATACACTCAGGGTGATGATGAAACAAAAGGTAAAGTATTAAAATGGTTTCGCGGTGAATACTCAACAAAAACAGAGGCAAAGCGTGATCTGGGCGTGAGTATCATTATCAAAGATGATGATTGGTATGAATATCTGAAGATCTTTGCCTTGTTTTTAGTAAGAGCAGGTTACAGCGGCATGCTTATTTTAATTGACGAACTGGTGAATATTTATAAAGTTCCCAATGCGATTACCAGACAATACAATTATGAAAAAATACTGATGATGTATAATGATATTCTCCAGGGAAAAGCAAAGCATATCGGAATCATTATGGGGGGAACCCCTCAGTGCATCGAAGACACCCGCCGAGGTGTTTTTAGTTATGAAGCGCTAAAATCACGATTGGCGGAAGGTCGCTTTGCGACCGAAGATACCCGGGATATGCTGGCACCAATTATTCGGTTGGCACCGCTTTCACCGGAAGAAATGTACATTCTCATTGAAAAGTTAGCTGCTATTCATGCCGGCCTTTTTGGCTATGAATCCAATATCGCTGAAGATGATATGATTAATTTCATAAAAATTGAATACTCGCGAATCGGAGCAAGCACAAATATTACGCCGCGTGAAATCATCCGGGATTTCATTGAACTCCTCAATATTATTTATCAAAACCCCGATAAAAAGATTTCTGAAATTATGCAAATTGAAACCTTTGAGTTTGCCAAAACAGAATTAAACGAGGAAGCCCTAATGAAAGAATTTGAGGAATTTGAAATTTAATGGATACTTTTCAAAAATTAGCACCGTTTATACAGGATTATATTTACCGAGAACGCTGGGATAACCTTCGGGATATTCAAGTCGGAGCCTGCGATGTGATTTTCAACACGGATGATAACTTACTGCTGTCCTCCGGTACGGCAAGCGGAAAAACGGAAGCTGCTTTTCTGCCGGTGTTGACTAAATTAGTTGAAGAGCCCTCAAAATCCCTGGGAGTTTTATATATCAGCCCACTGAAAGCTCTGATTAATGATCAGTTTAATCGCCTTGAAGGGTTGCTTCAGGAAAGCCGTATTCCCGTAACCAAATGGCACGGAGACGCCAGTAGGTCAGATAAGAACAAGCTCCTGAAAAATCCCCAGGGGATTATGCAGACAACACCGGAATCCCTGGAAGCCATGCTGATGCATCGAAAATCAGAAGCCATAAAATTGTTTTCAGATCTTAAATATATTATTATTGATGAAGTTCATTATTTCATGAGTGAGGATCGCGGAGCCCAGCTGCTCTGCATCCTGGAAAGAATACAGAAACTGACTAATAATGTGCCAGTGAGAATCGGATTATCTGCCACCTTAGGGGATTATGCCCTTGCTGAAAAATGGCTGAATTCAGGGACAAACCGAAACTGCCAAACCCCTTTGTTTAATAGTGAAAAGAGAAGTCTGAGATTATCTCTCCAACATTTTTTCGTAAAATACAACAGCGAAAAAAAAGAGGATAAAGAAATGATGAGGCACTATTATGACTATTTATATGCCAGCACCTTTGGGAAAAAATGTATTTTATTTTCAAACTCAAAAGCAGAAGTTGAAGAAAGTATTGCAAATATAAAAAAAATTGCCATGGAAAATAAAACGGACAATGTTTATCTGGTGCATCACGGCAACATATCCGCAAGCTTTCGGGAGTATGCTGAGAAAAAAATGAAAAAATCAGCTTTGCCAATTGTCACCGGCGCAACGTTAACCCTGGAATTGGGAATCGATTTAGGTGAACTGGAGCGTATTGTGCAAACCGGCTCGCCACTTTCTGTTTCCAGCTTTGTACAGCGTCTGGGGCGAACCGGCCGACGCGGGAATCCATCGGAAATGTGGTTTGTTTTCAGAGAAGATATGGGAAAAGCCGATGAAGAATTTTACAAAGCAATTAATTGGAGCTTTTTAATGTGCATTGCCATGATTCAGCTTTATTTAGAAGAAAAATGGATCGAACCGATTCCCCAGAAAAAACTGCCTTACGGTATTCTTTATCATCAAACCATGAGCATGATGGTTTCTGCCGGCGAAATTTCACCGGCGCTTCTGGCACAAAACATGCTTTCCCTGAGCTTGTTTAAAGAAATCTCCCAGCAGGATTATAAAAAGATGCTTGAATTTTTAGTCGAAATTCAGCAGTTGGAGGTTACCGAAAATAAAGGGCTGCTCATTGGGGCAAAAGGCGAGGTCGAGGTCAATCATTTTGAGTTCTATACCGTTTTTGAAACACCAAAAGAGTATAGCGTAAAATTTCATTCTGAAGAAATCGGAACCGTTCAGGAACCTTTTCCCATTGGAGAAAGGTTTGCTTTAGCCGGCAGAACATGGGAAACCATGGATATTGATAAAGAGGCAGGGATTATTTTTGTCAAAGAGATAAAAGGTATTTCAACAAACAATTGGAGCAGTGATGGCAAATATACGGTTTATACAAAAATCACCCAAAAGATAAAAGAGCTTTTAGTTAATGACACGGTCTATAAATATTTGGGAGAATCAGCCAGTGAGCGGTTAGCTGAAATAAGACGGGTAGCAAGAAATGCTGACATAACCAATGAAATGGTTGTAAAAATAGATGATGATACCTTTGGAATATTCCCTTTTTTAGGGACCAGAGAATTTGTGACCCTGTCCTATGCACTCATTGCTTTTGGTTTTGACAATCAATGTTATTATGATAAAGGAATGCCCCTTTGTATTTTTGTAAAGGAACATTCTAAAGCGGCTATTGAAGACGTATTGAGAAAGATTAAGACAGAACCACTGGATAAGAATCAATTTAAGCTTTCTGATGAAATTCAAATTAAAGGCAAATTCAACGCGTTCATCCCAAAAGAGTTATTAAAAAAACAATATATTGAAGACTTTTTAGATGTTGAAGGATTAAAAAAAGGACTTGGAGGTGGAAAATGCTAAAGAATAATCCGATTGTTGCCATTATGTATGACTTTGATAAAACCCTTTGTACAAAGGATATGCAGGAATATGAATTTATACCCAGTTTGGGTATAAGCCCCCGTGAATTCTGGACAGAATCAAATATCCTGGCAAACCAGGAAGGCA
>NZ_DATCHP010000072.1:0-15704 GCF_036508315.1 Acetobacterium sp.
GATATTGTAGAAGCGACTGAGGGAAAAGAGGCACTCAGCATTTTTACCTCTCAAAGTCCTGATTTAGTGCTACTAGATTTAGGGTTACCGGATATGGATGGTCTTGAAGTATTAAAAAGAATTCGAGAATGGTCCTCGGACATACCTGTGATTGTGGTTTCTGCCCGGGGACACGAAAGAGAAAAGGTGGAGGCCCTTGATTTGGGTTGTGATGATTATATTACAAAGCCCTTTGGCACTTCTGAGCTTTTAGCCCGGATTCGAACGGCTCTTCGTCATCATAAGATGGCAATAGGAAAAACGGATAAAGAGAAAGAAGTTTTTCATCTGGGAGAACTTACCATTGATTTTGAAAAACGATTGGTGACCTTAGGAACAGAGCTTCTGCACTTTACCCCTATTGAATATAAAATTATTGAGCTGCTCACCCAAAATGCTGGAAAGGTTGTTACCTATGATACAATCATGAAAAAAATATGGGGACCTTATACCAATGAAAACCAAACCCTAAGGGTGAATATGGCCAATATACGTCGTAAACTTGAAAAAAATCCGGGAGAACCACACTATATTTTAACTGAGGTTGGGGTCGGATATCGTTTTGTGGAAGAACTTAAAATCCTTGAATATTAATAAAAATAAGGCACTGAGAAGTGATTTTCTATTCTCAGTGCCTTTCAATATCAGGATTTTAGCATTTATTCATGGTTCGGGTGGAGACAACATCAATGCCGAGACCCAGGAGATTCTTTAAAACAATGTCACCTGTTTTAATCGGGGCTTCCACAACCACCTGATTAATAGCGGCCATTGCTTCAAAAATCTGACCCTTGGGAATAGGCTCTGCAGTTTTAACAGGGAGCCTTGGAAGCATGGCGTTATAAATAACAACGGTGGTGGGAATAACACGGGTAGGATTAGTCATTTCATTAATGGCATACTTTGAACCCCGTTTACAGGTGTAACCCGTAACCTCATAGGTGCTATCTTCTTTTTCTTCAATTGTCATCTGACAACCGATGGGGCAAACAATACAGGTCATGTCTTTTTTCAATTCGTGGCCTCCTCGATAACAAAACGGATTTCCCCGGCTGGGTATTGTGCCAATACATCCCTGGCAATTTTGAAATTAACCATTTCAGCAGGGAGCAGTTTCTTTTCTTTTTTACTGGCAATAAGTGTTTCACCAATGTAGGCATTAACCACCTTGTTCTTAAATACCTGACGAACACGCATGTAGAAGGTTACCTGATCTTCCGCATTTTTCAAACAAACGCGTTGTGGCACCACATAACTGATGCCGTCACCATTAAGGGGGGTAAAAGTCACATGTGTATCAAGTGCGCCTGTAAGATATTTTGCAGCGCCTTTCCCCGCAAGAACAGCCTCTTCACTTACAAAATCCACAAGGTCATGGACATGAACAACATTGCCACAGGCAAAAACCCCGGGCATTGATGTTTGACGGAGTTCACCGACAACGGCACCGTTGGTGCGGGGATCCATTTCAATCCCGGCATTACGCGTGATTTCATTTTCGGGAATTAAACCAACAGACAGAAGAAGGGTATCACAGGGAATAAATTCCTCAGTTCCGGGAATGGCTTTCAGGTGCTCATCAACCCTGGCAACGGTAACCCCTTCCAGACGGTCTTTACCATGAATAAAGGTAATGGTATGGCTTAATCGCAAAGGAATACCATAATCATCAAGACATTGGACAATGTTTCTGACTAAACCATTAGAGTAAGGCATCAGTTCGCACACAGCCTTCACATGGGCACCTTCTAAAGTCATGCGACGAGCCATGATCAGTCCGATATCACCGGAACCAAGGATCACGACTTCCTTACCGGGCATGTAGCCTTCCATATTAACGAAGCGCTGGACAGTTCCTGCAGTGAAAACACCGGAGGGACGATAGCCTGGAATACCAATGGCTCCGGAAGGGCGTTCTCGACAGCCCATGGTTAATATGACGGTTTTTGTCTGAATAGCCCTGTATCCATCTTTTTCATTAATCACGTGGATGGCCTTAAGGTCTCCTTGATCAACCATGTCTAAAATCATGGTATCTAAAAAACAGGGAATTCCCAGTGAAGTGACCTGATCAACATAACGCTCAGCATATTCGGGTCCGGTTAATTCTTCATTAAAGGTGTGAAGTCCAAAGCCATTGTGGATACATTGGTTTAAGATGCCACCTAATTCACGGTCACGCTCAAGGATCAGAACATTTTCTGCGCCTTCTTTTTTTACTTCGACAGCAGCGGCCAAACCAGCCGGGCCACCTCCCAGGATCACAACATCATAAATCATGGCTTTGCCTCCGATTGAGCTGATTTTGTTTTTCCGGAGAGGATGTAAGCGGAATCCTGTTGGTCATACATTATTTCATCCAAAGAACAGTGCAGCTCACGGGCAAGAATTTCAACTACCCGTGGGGAACAAAACCCGCCCTGGCAACGACCCATGCCCGCACGACAACGTTTTTTAACGGATTTAACGGTTCGCGCTCCGACACTGCGGTGGATCACATCCATAATTTCACCCTCGGTAATGGTTTCACAGCGACAGATCACTTTACCATATTTCGGATTTTGTTTAATAAGGTCTTTTTTCTCAGTTTCAGTAAGTTCCTCAAAACGCATACGGGGACGAATTTTTGGATTGAAATTCGGGTTATCGATCATATCGGGAATAAGTGCTTTTACAATTTCTTCAACCACATAATGGGCAACAGCAGGAATGGAGCTTAATCCCGGAGATTCATAACCAGCCACGTTAATAAAGCCTTTTACCGGGGATTCTTCAATAATAAAGTCACCATCGGTGGTGGTAAAGGTATCCGCTACCGGCGTATTACGCAGGCCGGCAAAGGATCGGATGATTTTATTAAATGGCAGGGTTGGGCAATTTTTCAGAGCATTTGTCTTAATGTAATCCAGACGTTCGGCAGTGGTGGAGATATCGCCTTTTTCCACTGGTTCTGCGTCAGGACCGATTAAAAGGTTTCCATGCACGGTTGGAGCAACCAAAATACCTTTCCCGTTTTTTGAAGGACAAGGGAAAATAACATGGTTTACCAGATTTCCAACCTCCTTATCAAAAATAAAGTAATTTCCTTTTCTCGCAACAAGCTGGAAGTAGGGCTCACCAACCATTTCATAAATATCATCAGCATAAACGCCGGCAGCATTAATAACATATTTTGCTTCAATATTGCCAGTGTTCGTTACAATATTAAAATGATCTGCAATCTTTTTGATAGCACTGACCAGGTGATTAAGTTTAAGAGTAACGCCGTTATCCACAGCATTTTCAGCCACATTAACACAGAGCTCGAAAGGGGATACAACTCCGGCAGTTGGGGCATAGAGTGCACCGCAAATATCTTTATTTAAATGGGATTCCATGGCATGGACTTCTTCTTTAAATAGAATTTTTAAATCGGGAACACCATTTTTTAAACCATTTTGATACAATTCATGAATGGTTGCCATTTCATACTCGTCATGAGCGACTACCAGTGAACCACATCTTTTAAATGGAACATCCAGGTCGGCACAGACTTTTTCATACATAATGTTTCCGGCAGCATTGAATTTTCCCTTAAGCTTATATGATGGTGCGTCAAAACCAGCATGGATAATGGCTGAATTCGCCATGGTAATTTGATTGCCAACATCGTTTTCGCCATCCAGTAAAACGATAGTTAGTTTGTACCGGGATAATTCCCGGGCAACGTAGGAACCGGCAATGCCGGCTCCGATAATGGCGATATCATACATTTATTATTCCTCCTAAGGGACTGCGTGAAAATCAAAAGCAATTGTTTTTTTGAAAAACGTTCCAGTAGCTTTACTGTTTGTTTAGGTAATTGCGAAAGTACTGTGAGCTTAGATGTCTGTTTACACTTGTGTTTATGAATTTCGCAATTGCCTATTACTGTTTGTAATAAGGAGAGACCTAGTCGGCATCTTCCCAACCTCTGGCACATTTAACTGCTTTTAACCAGCCGGCATATAATTTAGCCCGGACACCAGCATCCATCATTGGTTCGAATTTTCTGTCAAGTTTCCAGGATTGTGTAACGGCGTCTTTATTATCCCAGAATTTTACAGCCAAACCGGCTAAGTAGGCAGCACCCAAGGCGGTGGTTTCTACAATAGCAGGACGTTTAACCAAAACCCCAAGGAGATCCGATTGGAATTGCATTAAGAAGTTATTGGCACAGGCACCACCATCAACTTTTAATTCTGCCAGTTTAATGCCGGAATCTTTTTCCATTGCGTCTAAAACGTCTTTTGTCTGATAAGCCAGTGATTCTACCGTCGCACGAACGATGTGAGCTTTGTTTGCCCCACGGGTCAGGCCAAGAATGGCACCGCGTGCATACATATCCCAAAATGGCGCACCAAGACCTACAAAGGCAGGCACCATATAGACGCCATTGGTATCAGCAACTTTGGTACAGTAGTATTCACTGTCAGGGGCAGAATCAATGATTTTAAGTTCGTCTCTCAACCATTGAATAGCAGCACCGGCAACAAAGATAGAGCCTTCCAACGCATAGTTCACAGTGCCTTCGAAGCCCCAGCCAATGGTTGTGATAAGGCCTGAGTTTGATTTTACCGGTTTCTCGCCGGTGTTCATCAGCATAAAGCAACCGGTGCCATAGGTGTTTTTAGCCATTCCCGGCTCGAAGCATGCCTGTCCAAAGAGAGCAGCCTGTTGGTCACCGGCCGCTCCGGCAATCGGGATTTCACCACCGTATAAGGAAGTGGTTCCATAAATTTCTGAAGAAGGTCTGACTTCCGGAAGCAGGGAAGCAGGGATATCTAATTCCTTTAACATTTTTTCATCCCATTTAAGGGTTTTAATATTAAAAGCCATGGTTCTGGAAGCGTTGGAATAATCGGTAACATGCACTTTACCATTCGTAAGTTTCCAAATTAACCAGGTATCAATGGTTCCGAAAGCCAATTCCCCTTTTTCAGCTCTGCCACGGGCACCTGGCACATGATTAAGGATCCAGGTGATTTTCGTTCCTGAGAAATAAGCATCGATAACAAGACCGGTATTTTCTCGAACATAGTCTTCTAATCCACGGGCCTTTAGTTCATCACAAAAAGCGGCGGTACGGCGGCATTGCCAAACAATGGCATTATAAATAGGGATCCCGGTTTTTCTGTCCCATACAACAGTGGTTTCACGTTGATTCGTAATTCCAATGGCCGCAATATCCTCGGAAGTGGCGCCGGCTTTTTCTAAAGCTTCATGAGCAACAGCACTTTGAGTCGCCCAGATTTCCATGGCATCATGTTCAACCCAGCCAGCTTTTGGATAAATCTGCGTAAATTCTTTTTTTGCAATACTTGCAATTTTACTGTCATGGCCGAACAAAATGGCTCTTGAACTTGTGGTTCCGGCATCCAGCGATAAGATATACTTTTTCATGAGTATTACCCTCTGATTTTCATTTAAAGATGGGAATATAATAACACAAATTGCATCAGATGTAAAAGATAACCAATTAGGAGAAATGTTATTTTCTTAATAACATTTGATTAAGCTTGATACCGATGATATGGATTTTTAATTAAAAATATAAATTAATTTTTGAATAAGATAAAAAAACTTGAATGAATTTATCTTATAGGATATAATGAATCGTAAATGGTTTTTACCTAAGAATAAATTTGAATTATGAAAAACAAACTTGGAAAAGAAAGGGATATTAATGGAGGAAATAAGTTTACAGGAGATACTGGATCTCCTTAGAGAAAATTGGAAAATGATCGTGGCCATTACGGTGCTGTTTATGGCACTGGCTGCGGTCTTTACCATTTTTTTCATCGATAAGGAGTACAGCAGCAGTACCACCCTCATTGTGGGCAAACCTGAGGGTTATACCAGTACCGCATCAGATACTGCCAGTGAGTTGAAAACGAACCAGCAGTTAGTCGGAACGTACAGTGAAATTGCCAAGAGTAAATCCGTCATGGATGAGGTGAACTCAGGTCTGGGACTGGATTTGAGCGACGGTGCTTTAGCAAAAATGATTGCAGTATCAACGGTTAATGAAACTGAACTCATTGAAATAAAAGTTACTTCAAAGGATCCTGTTTTAGCGGCGACCATCGCTAACAAAACAGGAACGGTGTTTATGACCAATGTGGCCGAATTAATGAAAATCAATAATTTACAGGTGGTGGATACTGCAGAGGTTAATGAAAGCCCTGTTTCACCTAACGTGAAACTGAATATTGCCATTGCGTTTTTACTTGGAATTGTTGCGAGTGTGTTCATTATTTTTATCCGGGAAACATTAACTACAACGGTCAAAACAGTGGAAGATCTTAAAAAGCTCATTGAGGATGTGCCCATTGTGGCAATTATCCCGGAAACTGTGGAATTAAGTAATGACGGAGGAGGAAGATAATGAAAGATTCGATAATTACCTTTAAAGAACCAAAGTCACCAATTTCTGAGGCCTTCCGAAAAATGCGAACCAACATTACCTTTTCAGATATTGATCATGAGTTGCAGGTGCTGGCCATAACAAGTACGGATAAAAGCGAGGGAAAAACCACCATTCTCGGGAATTATGCGGTAGCCCTTGCCCAAAGCGGGAAGCGCACCTTAATCATCGATTGTGATTTGAGACGGCCCCAAATGCACAGAAAGTTTGATTTGGATAACGGCAAGGGACTAACCAACATTCTGCTTAAGGAAATTAATATCGTTGATGGTATTCAAAAAACAGAAGTGCCGGATCTTTTTATTATTACATCAGGGCCGATTCCTCCGAATCCTTCGGAAATCCTGGCCAGTCGTCGCATGGGTGAGGTGATCGATGATCTGAAAAATAATTTTGATTACATCCTTTTGGATGCCCCGCCAGTTGGGATGGTAACCGATGCAGCCGTTCTTAGCCCTGTGGTTGAAGGGTATATCGTTGTGGTGTCATTGGGACAATGCAACCGGGATGGGGTTCGATATGCTATTGAAAATCTCAAAAAAATTAATGCCAGAATCATTGGCGTGGTGGCCAACAAGGTGCCAATTTCCAAACGGCAAGGATATTATGGCTATTATTATAATGCCTATTATGAAGAGGAAGCAGTAATAAACGGAGAAACAAAAAAGGAAAAACGGAAAAGAGAAAAAAAGCATAAACACAGAGAAAAAATAACCCAATAGAAAGACTTAAAAAGATGCAAAAAAAGCAGGAAAATAAGAAGAGAAACTGTCTGATAAGGATGGTTTCTCTTCTTAATTTTCCTGCTTTTTCAGGTATGAGTAGAAATTCTTGGTGCTGGGATCAATATTACCCGACTGGGACAATGGCCTATTCATTTAATCCGAATTATGGTATAATAGGGCACAAATGGGAATTAGTAAATATACAAATAAGTCAAACAAACTTTAGAATGGTTAATAATATGGAAATAAAATTTACACATTTACATGTTCATAGTGAATATAGTTTATTAGACGGTTTTGGTCGCATTAACGCTCTTGCGAAAGTCGCTGCAGAACAGGGAATGGATAGCATAGCACTAACAGACCACGGCGTTCTTTTTGGTGCCATTGATTTTTATAAAGCCTGTCTGAAAGAAAAAATACACCCTGTGATCGGGTGTGAGGTATATATTGCGGCAAGGGGACTGGATCAGAAAGATGGTCAACTGGATAAAGATCGTTCCCACCTCATTTTGCTGGCAGAAAACAATACCGGATACAAAAACCTGATGAAAATAGTGTCCAAGGGTTTTATTGACGGATTCTATTATAAGCCACGGGTGGATCACAATTATCTCAGAGAAAACAGTGAAGGGATCATCTGTCTGTCAGCATGTATCGGTGGAGAGATTCCGCAACTGATTCTTAAAAACGATATGGAAGGTGCGGCCGGGCTTTGTCTGGAATACCAGAAGATTTTTGGCAAAGGAAACTTCTTTTTAGAGATACAGGATCATCGCCTGCGGGAAGAAGCTTTGGTGAACGAACGGATGCTTCAGCTTTCAAAGAAATATGACATTCCATTGGTGGCCACCAATGACGTTCATTATATTAAAAAAGAAGATTCTGAAAATCACGATATTCTTTTGTGCATACAGACAGCAGCAACCGTTCAGGATGAAAAACGGATGCGATTTCCAAACAATGAGTTTTATTTCAAAAGTGCAGAGGAAATGGCCAGGCTTTTTGTGGATGTTCCAGAAGCCATTGAAAATACCAACCGAATTGCAAAGCGCTGTCAGGTTACGTTTGATCTTGAAAAAACCCATTTGCCTCAATTTGAATTACCGACCGGAGAAAATGCCAAAGACTATCTGAGAAAACTTTGTATCCAGGGGATTAATAAAAAATATTCAGAAGTTTTGCCGGAGATGATCGAACGGCTGGATTATGAGCTGGAAGTCATTCATACTATGGGCTTTGACGACTACTTCCTGATTGTCTGGGATTTTATAAAATATGCAAAGGATCATCAAATTATGGTTGGACCCGGAAGAGGAAGTGCTGCCGGAAGCATCGTGGCCTACGGTTTGGATATTACCACGGTGGATCCATTAAAATATCAGCTTCTTTTTGAACGTTTCCTTAACCCGGAGCGTGTGACAATGCCGGATATAGATGTTGATTTTTGCTATGAACGTCGTCAGGAAGTCATTGATTATGTGGTGAATAAATACGGTGAAAACCGAGTGGCTCAGATTATTACCTTTGGAACCATGGCTGCCCGGGGAGCTATCCGGGATGTGGGACGAGCTCTGGATATGCCCTATAATGCAGTGGACAGGGTTGCCAAGGAGATACCCTTTCATGCCGGGACTAATGTTACCATTGCCGATGCCATGGAAGAAAATCCGGAACTTAAAAAAATGGCAGCGGCCAGTGAAGATGTGGCAAGGCTATTAAAAACCGCCCAGTCCATTGAAGGGCTTTCCCGTCATGCTTCTACCCATGCTGCCGGGGTTGTTATTTCAGACTTGCCTTTAGTGGAATATATTCCCCTTTATCGGAACAATGATCTAATTACAACCCAGTTTCCAATGGGCCTTCTGGAAGATCTTGGTCTTTTGAAAATGGACTTTTTAGGGCTCCGGACCTTAACCGTTATTCGGGATGCCCTGGAAAATATCAGGCTTTCCAATGGGGAAGCTCCAGACTTGGATTCTTTGGAAATGGATGATACAAAAGTTTTTGAAATGCTTTCCAAAGGGGATACTTTAGGCGTGTTTCAGTTGGAAAGCCGGGGTATGCAGCAATTTATTAAAGAGCTCCAGCCAGAAAGCTTTGAGGATATTATTGCCGGGATCTCACTGTATCGACCAGGGCCAATGGAGCAAATCCCCCGATACATCGAAAATAAAAAAAATCCGGAGTCAATTCCTTACCACCATCCTATTTTAGAGCCAATCCTTGATGTGACCTACGGCTGTATGGTTTACCAGGAACAGGTTATGCAAATATTCAGGGATGTGGCCGGATTTTCCATGGGCCGAAGTGATTTAGTTCGTCGTGCCATGTCAAAGAAAAAAGGGGATGTCATGGCGGCTGAAGGTCATGTTTTCGTTCACGGAGAAGTGGATGAACAGGGAAATATTGTGGTAGATGGTGCCATTCGTCGCGGCGTTTCGGAAACCGTGGCAGTAAAGATTTATGATGAAATGAAGGATTTCGCGAAATATGCCTTTAATAAATCCCATGCGGCGGCCTATGCAGTGATTGCCTATCAAACCGCCTGGCTAAAATGTTTTTATCCCACAGAATTTATGGCAGCCCTGATGTCCAGTGTCATGGATGATGAGAAAAAGGTTGCTAAATATATTGAGGATTGCCGTAAAATCGGCATTCACGTGTTGCCGCCAAATGTAAATGCCAGTTATGAAAAGTTCAGTGTTTCAGGAACCAATATTTGTTTTGGATTAGGGGCTGTTAAAGGCCTTGGAAAAAACGCCATTGCAGCGATTATTGATGCTCGTGAAAAACAGGGAGATTTTCAAAGCTTTCGGAATTTTTGTGAGGTGGTTGATCTGAAATCTCTTAATAAACGGAGTATTGAAAGCCTGATTAAAGGTGGGTCCTTTGACTTTATTGGGAGCAGCCGTGCTCAAATGCTGGCCATTGCAGAATTGATTGTGGATCAGGTTCAACGCGAGAAAAAGGATCGCCTTTCAGGACAAATGTCGCTTCTTGATTTGGCAGGCTTAGGCGATTCAAAAAAAATGGCCAGTTTAAAAGAAGAACATTTTCCAAAAATAGAACCTTTCTCAAAAGAGGAACGTCTGGCATTGGAAAAAGAGGTTTTAGGCCTTTATGTTACAGGCCATCCCCTTGAAAAATTCGAAGAGATCCTGAAAAAAACAGTCAGTCTTTTTTCCAACACCCTGGACAGCTATCAGGAGCTTAAAGATGCCGGTATTCAGGACGGACAGCAGGTCAGCATCGGTGGTTTGATTCAGGAATTAAAAACCATGATGACAAAAAAAGGCCAGATGATGTGCTTTGTCACGCTTGAGGATTTATATGGCAGAATTGAAGTGGTGGTTTTTCCAAAAACATATGATGACTATCGGCGGTATCTGAAACAGGACCAACCGATTATTATAAAAGGCCGAATTAATTACAATGAGGAGGGGAATACCTCGATCATTGCTTCTCAAATTTATCCCATTGGTCAACCCCCGGGGAAGTCACAAAATTTTCGGGTGGAAGAAGTCAAGGTCAACTATCATAGTGACGAATTAAAAAAAACAGAAAGAAAATTAATTCTTACTTTTAATGATTTAACAGAGAAACCCTTGATAAAATGTGTGAAATCAGTTTTAATAAAGTACAAAGGGAAAGTACCGGTGGTTTTAGTCTTTAGAAAAGAAAAAAATCGCTTTGTTGCCAGTGAAGAATTGTGGGTTACCCCAGGTGATGCACTGATCAGAGAATTGAGTCATATTTTAGGAAATCAAAACGTGGAGGTAAAGTAAAAATGCGTATTGGAGTTTTAACCAGCGGTGGTGATGCACCGGGAATGAATGCGGCCATTCGAGCTGTCGTACGAACGGCAATTTTCAATAACATTGAAGTGTATGGAATTAATCGGGGTTATGCCGGTTTATTAGAAGAGGATATCACGCCACTGACAGTTTATTCAGTAGCTGATATTCTTCAAAGAGGAGGCACACTTCTCAGAACCTCAAGAAGCGATTTTTTTGCTACTGATGCAGGGGTGAAACAGGGAGCTGCAGTACTGGAGGAATATGGTATTGAGCACCTCATCATTATTGGTGGTGATGGGAGCTTAAAAGGTGCGCTGGCACTTCAGAATCTGGGGGTTAGTGTTATCGGAATTCCAGGGACCATTGATAATGATTTGGGCTGCAGTGATTTTACCATTGGCTTTGATACGGCAGTGACCACGGCCCTGGATGCCATTAGTAAAATCAGAGATACCACCTACTCCCATAACCGGATCAATGTGATTCAGGTCATGGGTCGAAAATGCGGTGATATTGCACTATATTCTGGGCTGTCCGGCGGTGCGGAAGCCTTGATACTTCCTGAGGTTGAAACGGACCTGGATGCGATTTGCCAGCGACTGCTCATCGGAAAAGATCGGGGCAAGCTTCACAGTATTGTTATGCTTGCAGAAGGCTGCGGGAGTTACCGTGATTACTGCGTTAAAATTGAAGAACGTACCCAGGTAACCACAAAGGGTACCAATCTGGGTTACATTCAAAGAGGAGGATCTCCTTCAAATGTGGACCGAAGTCTAGCCTGCTTCATGGGATATCATGCCGTTCAGGCGATTATTAAAAAAGAAACCGGAAGTGTCGTAGTGCAACAACATGGTGAATATTTGTGGATTCCCCTTGAAGAAGCTATCCTAATGCCTAAAAAATTTCGTCAGGATATTTATGATATCGCCATGGTATTATCCATTTAATTGAGTAAGATAACCTAAATACAGGAAAGAGGAAAAAAATGAAAAGAACAAAAATTGTCTGCACCCTGGGTCCGGCAACAGATACTAAGGAAACAATAAAAGCGCTTGTTCTTAATGGAATGAATGTTGCTCGTTTGAATTTTTCCCATGGAACCCATAAAGAGCATGCCAAAAGAATTCAGCTGGTTAAAGAAGTCCGTAAAGAGCTGGGAATTCCTGTAGCTCTTATGTTAGATACAAAGGGACCGGAAATCAGAACAGGAGAACTAACCCAGGGTGAGGTTGAACTTCAAAACGGGAACCAGGTTGTACTGACTACAGAAAGTATTTCCGGTGATGAAAAGCGCATTAGTGTTTCATATGAAAATCTTCCCGGTGAAGTTTCTGTTGGCAGTCGCATTCTGATTGATGATGGGCTGATCCAACTGGAAGTTAAAGCGGTTGAAGGAACAGAAATTATCTGTACCGTCTTAAACGGCGGAATCCTTAGAAGCAAAAAAAGCATTAATCTTCCCAGCGTTACCAATGAATTGCCGGCCTTGACTGAGCAGGACCGTGACGATATTATTTTTGGGATTGAGCAAAAAATTGACTTTGTTGCCGCATCCTTTGTCAGAAAGCCCCAGGACGTTTTAGAAATAAGAAAAGTTTTAGAGCGAAATGGTGGCGAACGGATTAATATAATATCCAAAATAGAAAACAGAGAAGGCGTTGAAAAAATCGACCGAATTCTAACTGTTTCTGACGGTATTATGGTTGCCCGAGGGGACTTAGGCGTGGAAATACCGGCAGAGGAAGTACCATTGGTGCAGAAAAGCATTATTAGGAAATGTAATCTTGTTGGAAAACCCGTTATTACCGCAACCCAGATGCTGGATTCGATGATCCGTAATCCAAGACCAACGCGTGCAGAGGTTGGCGATGTTGCCAATGCGGTTTTTGATGGTACCGATGCCGTCATGCTTTCAGGGGAAACAGCAGCAGGGGCTTATCCCATTGAGTCGGTAAAAACCATGTGTAATATTGTGGTTAAAAGTGAAAATTCTGAGGAATATGCTCGCCGAAAAAAACCGGAACACGGTGAATTGACCATTACCAATGCTGTGAGTGAGGGTGCCTGCCAGATTGCAAATCAGCTTAATGCTAAAACAATTATTGCGGCAACATCATCAGGGCATACCCCTCGGATGATATCAAAATATCGACCGGATTGCAGCATCATTGCCGTAACAGATAAGGTGTCAACCATTCGTCGATTGACCCTGGTATGGGGCGTTAATTGCATTTACACACCAGCATTTGGTGATACCGACAGTATGATTATGGATGCAGTTAAAAAAGCCGTTGAGCAGAAGTATGTGGAATTTGGAGATATTGCCATTATTGCTGCCGGAGTGCCTCTGGGGGTTCAGGGAAACACCAATATTATTAAAGTTCACACTGTGGGAACTGCCATAATCTATGGTGTGGGCATTGGCAAACGACCGGTCACCGGACATGCTAAGATTATTACCGCTGCCAATGTAAATGAATTTATGGAAGGGGATATTTTAGTTGTGAAAGCTTTAACCCCGGATATCAGTCATATTCTTCATTTGGCATCGGCGATTATTACCGAAGAAAGCGGCTTAAGCTCAGAAGGTGCGATTGCCGGACTTCACTATGATATTCCGGTTATTGTTGATGTTGCAAAAGCCATTGAAATTATTGAGCATGGCAAATTGATTTCTGTAGATCCCAAACGTGGTGTTGTGTATCAGGGGCGGGTACAAATGGTTTAGACTGTAGATAAAGTAATCAGACAAGCCTCTTCCCGGATTTTTATTGCATCAAGTTGTGTGCATCATGGCGAACAGGCGTAGTCTGTACGATCATGCAGCACACAACGATCAATTAAATGCCCGGAAAAGAGGCTTGTCAATACTATAAAAGGAGCTGTCATTGGACAGCTCCTTTTATGTTTCATTTTATGGTGTAGGTGAACTCATAGGTTTGGGTAAAAATCCGGTCTTTTGCAGTGATTACATCCTTTGTTGTGTCAACAGAAAAATAGAGGATGGACTTAGATGGATCACAAATGATCTGAGAGTTTAGCTTCAAAGGTGAAGTAATCTGTAATGGTTTTTTCCCATTTGGATCCATAATCCAGATTGACTGAAATTGTGAATCAACATTTGATGAATACTGGGTATATACTACTTTATCACCATTGGATGTATACGTTACCGTTCCAAAATTACCTGCAGCAAGTGTGGTTTGCGGCGTGGAGTTAACTGACCAGGTAGCAATGCTTTGATTTTGACCTGTATTTTTAATAAAAACAAGTTGATTATTCGCTTTATTAACATCAAAATCAATGACATTTTCCGCTACAAGCTTAGGAATAATCTTAACGGAATCGGCTTTTATTTCTCCATAATAAAGGTTTGTCTTTTCGGCTCCGGTTGGAGGATTGGCCATGAAAACAAGTGAATGAGTAATTTTCATATAATCTACTGAAAGGATGCTATAATTTTCAGGGGTTGTGTAGATTTGACGGCTTCCCTGATTATCGGCAATAATAATTTCATTATTATTATTGCTGTAAATAACTTGATCTGATTCTCCAATTCCAAAACATTTTACAACATTTTCTTCAGGAAGGGAAATGACTCGGGTAGTATCTCTGTTAATATCTGTCCATAAGAGCTGGCTGCTGGCCTTCCCGGTATTGGCGTCAACGGTTTCCACAACATAATAAATACCTGCATCAAAGGAATCATAAAGTGCAGAGAGTACACGTTTATCAGAACTGATAAAAGAAGATAAGCTTTGTGCATCCGTGTCATAGGTATTAATATTAAAGTTGGTTTTTGAGTTCTCTGAATTGAGGATAATCAAAGAATTCCCATTATTGGAAATATCCTGGACGATCCCAGGGGTAATCGTGTGAAACGACTGGATGGTGATTTCCTGGGAAGGTTGATTTTTTGAAGAGAGGCCTTCCCATAGGGCAATAGGGACATTTTTGGGAATGAAAAGGCTTTGGCATCCTCCGGCTAACAAGGCAAACACCAGGATAAAGCCAGGAAAAAACCACTTAGCTAAGCGCTTTAACATCCGGTTCACCTCCATAAATTAAAACAGAAAGAATGGGAAGGGTAACAATGATATTGGTGCCTTCACCGACCTGGCTTACAATTTCAATTTTTCCTTCATGTTTTTCTATAACCTGTTTAACAATATAAAGCCCAAGTCCGGAACCCCCTTCTTCAGGCCCCCGAGACCGATCTTCCTCGACGCGGTAAAAAGCATTAAAAATTCGTTTTTGCTCAATTTCAGAAATTCCCGGGCCGTAATCTCGAATGGATACCACAATGTGGTCATCTTCCAAGGTTGAAATAACGTCAATAATATCACCACTATTAGAATACTTAATGGCATTGTGAATAATATTAATAAATACCTGTTGGAGTCGGTCATAGTCTCCCAGAACTTCAGGAAGCTCATCCGAGCGGTAGTTAATATCCACTTCGGATTGACTTGCTTTAATCTGCATTTGTTCAACCACATCAGAAAGAAGAAGGACAAGATTCAGATTTGTTTTTTTAAAGTCAAATTCAGCCTTATCAAATTTATTAACCGTTAATAAGTCATCCACAAGGCGAAGGAGACGATGACCTTCACGGTTAATCGTGTTTAAGGATCGGTTTACTATTTCGGGATCATCTACCTTTCGTCGGGTTAGCATATCTGTATAACCGATGAT
>NZ_DATCHP010000073.1:0-4858 GCF_036508315.1 Acetobacterium sp.
GTTTTTGGTTTCCGCTACTTCTTGTACAGGAACCTGAACTTCTAGGATCAGTTCCTCCATATTTCTGTTTTCTACTGTGGCCTCAATGCTAGCCTTAACCTTGTTCTCATAACCAGAATAGGTATGGGCTACAAACCATTGGGCCTCATCTTGTTGATTATTTTCCATGGTTCTCCCTTAACTATTTGTTGAGAAATAGCGCAGCAAGTGCCCCTAATCCTGAATCAACAACCCAAACGAGGAAAGTGAAAATTGAAACAATGCCTGCGACAACGCCTGTACGTCGCATCAATTCGTCTCTTTCCAACCAAGTTACCTTTTTAAGCTCATGGTAGACGCCTTTGAGAAAGCCTACTATTACCTGAAAAATATTTGGTCTTTTACTCTTATCGCTTGATTTTTTCTGAGGTTTTTTCTCATTTTTCGCCGTTGTCTGAGGTGCTTTCTTTTCCTCTTTTAAGAGGTCAGTCGCCTTGACTCCGGATTTTTGTGCCTGTTGTTGGGTGTTATTTATTTGTTTTTGTTTACTACTGTTATTCTTTGTTTTTTTATTTGTTGCCATGATATTCCTCTTCAGCCATTATTTCGTTTCTTTATGTGGTGTATGCGTTTTGCAAAATTTGCAATACTTATCCATTTGTAAACGATCAGGATTATTCTTCTTGTTTTTCATGGTATCGTAATTTCTTTGCTTGCATTCTGTACATGCTAAAGTAACTTTTACTCTCATTCCGGCACCTCCTACATACTTATATAAACACCTTAGGAACATGCAGGCACACGTTCCCTATTTTCATAGTCACTAACATAGAATACCATAAGAAACCTATTTCTGTCAATGAAAACATCAATAATTATCTCTGGTTCTTCTTCTATTTTTTTGCAAATAAAAAAAGGCTCGTGGCCTTTAAAATAACACTTTTTATTATACCAGTTTCGATTAAAATAATCAAGTCGGATTTGTTATTTTTACAGTTTTAATCCCCAGAAGTCACAGCCGAAAATATCGCCATCAATATCCACCACATCCGGGAGATGTCCCCAGAGTTCAAAGCCATGTTTTTTTGCCAGATTTATACTGATAAAATTACTATCAAAAATAATCGCTATCAAACTTTTATAGCCAATGTCCCGTGCGGTTGCAATAGCAAGGCTCATCAGCTTGTTTCCAAGACCTTTCCCCTGGGCACGGCTGTCAATATAATAACTGATTTCTGAAGCATACCGAAAACCTTCCCGTCCGCCGCGAAATTCCGTTAAGGTAACCCACCCCATGATCTCTTCGTCTTCCTCAACCACAAACATTGGATGTTGAGTCGATGAATGTTCAACAAACCAGGATTTTCGGTCTTCCATGGTTGCCTCACGAAGCTGGGCAGTATAAATCCGCTTTTCTATGGCTTCATTGAGAATATCCAATACCTGCTGGTAATCTTTTTCTTCTACTAATCGTATTTTCAACTTAAATCTCCTGTTTATATTAATATTTTCATCAAATCCGAAATTTCACTTTACTGTTATCGTCAACTGAGATTTATTTACTTGCGACCGATTTTTCCACGCCAGGCAATAATCACTGTCACGATAAAAATGATGATGATTACCCCAATGGTTGTGATATATGGTGACAGCACTAATGCCAGCCAGGCAATAATCACAGGGGAAGCCAGTGCGAAAAGAAAAAGACACCCAACGATGATAAAATATTTTTTATTATTTTCCATAGTAAAATAATACCTCCACCAATTCATTGTTTTTCTAAAATTATTAGTCGATCAAATAAAAACAACCCTGAAAAGGGTTGCTGAAGTTGTCAAAAAATGGTGCACCCGAGTGGATTTGAACCACCGGCACGCAGTTTAGGAAACTACTGCTCTATCCACCTGAGCTACGGGCGCATGAATTTCAAAGCTCATTATACCAATAAATCACTTTTTTGAAAACTATTATTTAAGAAATATTAATAAACTGGTTAAAAGAGGCCGGAATAACCTCTATTAACTAATTTACGCCATAATATTCTTCCATGGTTTTGCCGCTATTATAGATGTCTGTTGCCACATCAACGCCTACATAACGAAGATGCCAGGGCTCATAAGCATAGCCGGTAATATCTGTTTTACCTTGGGGATAACGTACAATAAATCCGTACTTATAGGCATTATCTTTAATGAACTGGCCTTCCGGCATGCTTCCAAAGCTCTCCAAAAGGTCAAATCCTGCGGAAGCACTGGTGACATCCATGGCTAAACCCATTTGATGCTCACTCATTCCCGGCCGGGCACTCACAAGCTCTGCCCCTTCAACCCCATAGGTCTGAACATTCCAATCATATAGACCTGCCTGGGTTTCATAGGTTCGATACCCAGAGCAGCAATAAAGCTCTAATCCAGCAGTACTGGCTGCCTTAAAAAGTCCGGTTAAGGCCGTTGCCGCAACCCCTCGAAGTTGAGTATCCCGGGTAGATGGAAGATCAACCGACACTAAATCATCGGGAACAAAGTCTGCAGAAATGCTGTGATTTTTATTGACGACCTGGGTAATTCCTTCATTTGAGCTTACACTATCGTTGATTTTCGGCGCTTCGGTTGTTACCGCAGTATCCGGTTCTTTAGTTTTTGACTCTGCAGGGGTTACTGTAGCCTCTGCTACAGTACTCGTCTGAGTTTTTGTATTTTTTGCATCTGCTTCAACCGTTTTTTTCTGTGACTCTGTCACTTGAGCCTTTTGCGCTTCCTTTGATGCCTGAATCGTTTTAGCTTGATTGTTAATTCCGATAATCGCCATCACAATAATGATGATGATTAACACCATCAGGCTGCCAATGGAAATAGCAAAACGTTTTTTATTCTTAATCTTCATTAATTTTAACCTCAATCTTTTCTTTCATTATACACTATGTTTTACTATTGAGATATTATTATTTTATTTTCTTCTAATTTTTGCAATAGAAAAAGCAGAACTCATAAAGTCCTGCTTTTAGTGTTTTTATAAAGTTTTTCCGCATTTCATAAAAAAAACAGAACTAAGAAGTCCTGCTTTCAAGCATGGTTTATTTTGATTGATTAATTTTAATTTATGCGGATTTTTTCAACTAAAAATGAATTTTCGCATCCGTAAATTTTCTTTGAACCGCTGTCATTTTTTCAATGGCCAAATAAATTTCCTGAGACACCTCATTCTTAGAGGTCCCCTTTAACTTATCCGCCCATTCCCGATAGCCGTCAATATGATCCCCGGTATGATTGATCCAATGAGCCAGGAATACTTTGAAGATTTCCTCTTCCTTTTGGATATTCGATACATCACTCATTTAAGCATCTCCCAGTTTCAATTCTCTTTTGATCAGAGCCACTGCTTCTCTTATCTGAAGCAATAACGGTTTTTGTTCCAGGGATACAATATAGTGATTTTCAGGTAAAATCGGAATGTAAATTTTTAGTCCGTCACTGTTTCCAATGGCTTCAACCATTTTCGGTGTAACTTCTCCCATCATTGCATTGGGAATGGTCATTGCAATTGAGCCAATGATAACATCGGCTTTTTGGACACTGACAGCAATGGCATTCTCGCCAGTGGCACCTTTATTGGCACCTTTTTTTAACATGGCAGCTGTTGCCAGCGCATTTGTTCCCAATCCGTATATTTCAATATATGAAGGGATTTCCTCTTTAAGGATTCCAACAATACGCGACCCAATGCCGCCTCCCATACCATCAAGCACAACAATATTCATCCAGTTAAACCGCTATTCCTTCAATAATAATCTTGTGTTTAAGAAGTTTTACTTCTTTGAGTCTGCCTTGAACAATTTTAGTACCGCCTAATAAATCTGACAGGGTTAAACTGCCATCATCATTTGGAATAATATCAACGACATAATCCATAATCTTTGTTTCTCCTTCAGGAGTAATCATATAAGCTGAAGATTCACACATGTTCATAGCCTCCTTTCAACATAATTAATGCTACACAGTCCGCCCTTTAACGCAAGGTTCTCAGGGCGACTGCATAGTTTTATTTTATCACATTAATCTTAATATTAAAACCGATCCTTTATATTTTTCCCAAATCACATAATAGGATCCATGGTTAATGCCGGGTGTCCAACTTTTTCCAAGTATTCCAATACGCCTTCAGAATCGTTGGCAATGGTTTCATCGCAAACCATGTCGCCAAAGTTTTCAATGCCGGTCATTTCAAATACGGCCTTATTTAAACGCTCAGCCACATCATCTTTTAATTCCTTTGGCATCCAGACAATGCGTTCCAAGCCGCCTTCAGCAGACATAAACTTCTTGGAGCCAATGAGGAAACGGCCATGACCCATGAAACCAGGTGTTTGAACCCCGCCACCGGTCATCGATGCAAGTTCACCGAAAGTCATACCTACTGGCGAAACATCCGGATGCTCACGGTTTACAATAACAACACCATTGGCTTCCGGCATAATACCGCAGATACATTCGAAGCATCCACAGGAAGTCATCGGATCTTCAAGAATTGAATAAAGCGTTACTTTCTTAACTGCGCCCTGTGAAGCGGCAGCAACGACTTCATTAACTGAATCCCAAATACCAAGACGTTCATCAACGGCTTTTCCCTTGACAATCGGTTGATTTGGTCCCAGTGGATCAAGTTCTTTGGTTGCCTTGGCATCCAACCAGGATACCGCACCACAAAGGCCTAAACGTTCTGGTGTAACAACACAAACATGACTGGGGGCAAAGGATTGACATAACAAACAGGTATAGAATTCATCAACACTTTCATCTGTCAAAGCACCCATTCGTTCATCACGTGCAGCGTAAATTGGTTTAACTTCTTCTTCGACAATTCGGTCAACATCTTCGGCGTT
>NZ_DATCHP010000074.1:0-13047 GCF_036508315.1 Acetobacterium sp.
TATGTATGGGCTGATCCTTGCCCAGCTGGAAGCCCTACCGAGTTTTAAAACCGCCAAACGCCAGCTCTGCAACCTGATGGGCGAGCTGGAGAAAAAGATCAGCATCCCCCAGATCAAGGCAAAACTGCCCCTGATTCAGACGGTCACCACCGACGAGTTCTGGGCAGCGGCCAATCTTCTTTTATTTGAAAAGGTCCGGGCGGAGCTGCGGGATCTGATGATGTTTCTCATCGATGATGGGGATAAAAAGAAGCCGGTGATCACCAATCTTTACGACCCGGTGCTGGTCCGAACCGAAGGGACGGTCATGGAAGCGGCCTATGACTACGGCGATTACAAGGTGAAGGTCAACCGCTATATCAACGACCATAAAGATACCCTGGCCATTCAGAAACTGCGCCGGAACAAACGATTGACCCAGACCGAATTTCTGCTACTGGAAAATATTCTGAAAAAGGAATTGGGCAGCAAGGATGATTATGAGCGGGAGTTCGGCGACACCCCTCTGGGACTGCTGATTCGCAAGATCGCCAGGCTGGATCACGAAGCGGCCATGGAAGCCTTTTCGGAATTCATTGACGACCAGTCCCTTGACCAGCTCCAGGTTGTTTTTGTGAATAAGGTCATTGATTACGTGGAGCAGAACGGCTACATCGAAAATATCAAGGAGCTCATGAAACCGCCCTTTGATAAACCTCTGAGCTTCAGCAGGCTATTTGATTCGAAAAAGCAGGCGAAGTTGGTGGAGATTGTGAAGGGGTTTAGGGAGAATGCGGTTGAGGTGGTTGGGTGAGGTATGAATATGGGACCAGTTCGAAGACGTCGCAAATGCGAGCTGTTAGGTGCCATTGCAATTGGTAATAAATAAAGGAGGTATTTTTTTGAAAACAAGTTCTCCGAGTGATATTTATGCAACTATATTGCATGAGATAAGCAATCTCATGCACTCGTTAAAAACAGAAACAACTGACGATGAAATCAGAAAATCTCAAGAAGATGCCCAAAAACAATTAGCGGGTGTTCATAGAGAAGTAAACAGTGCCCTTGAAAGCCTCCAGTTGAATGCTGAATGGGATGTTTTTAGTATTGCTTTTTATGGTGAAACCAACGCTGGGAAATCTACGCTTATTGAAACATTGCGTATTTTGCTTAGAGAGCCAACTAAAGAAAAAGAACGGGAGGAATTTAAAAAGATTATCGATTCAATACAGGATATTCAAAAGCAGCGTGAACAAGGGGAAAAATTGCTTGAACAAACTAGCAAGGATTATCAGCCAAAGATAATCGAATTTGATGAAAATATTAACTCCATAAATTTAAAACAAGCAGATATTAAGACTCAAATTGACCAACTGAAAGAAAATATGGATGATATTGAAATTCAGATAAAGGTCAAACGAAAATCATCCATTACAAATTTCGTTAGGGGTCTTTTTGGTATATTGAACGAACAACAAGAATTTCAGATGTTTGTGAAAAAAAAATTAAGCTATGAATCTGATATCATATCTTTGGATAAAGAAAAATCAAAAGTAGAACACTTAAAAGAAAGTATACAAGAAGAATGGGATGCAAAATTCAAGAGCATAAAATTCTCTGAAGAAAGGTCGGATGAAGAAATTAAACAACTCACAGGAAAATTAACAGAACATTGCGATGGTAAAATAATTGGAGATGGACATCCTGACTTTACTCGAAAAGTAACCCCTTATCAGTTTGAATATTGTGGACAGAAATTTGCATTACTTGACCTTCCTGGAATTGAAGGTAATGAAGATCTTGTTCTGAATGAGATTAATGCCGCTGTACAAAAGGCCCATGCAGTATTTTACGTTAGTAGCAAACCTACGCCACCGCAAACAGGAAATGAAGGTACGCTTGAAAAAATAAAAAAACATCTTGGGCAACAAACAGAGGTATATTCTATTTTTAATAAGCGAATTAAAAATTACCAACAGTTACAAACTGGACTTATTAATGATGATGAAAAAAAAAGTCTGAAAGAACTTGACACGATTATGCGCGATAGATTAGGTGAACAATATGAAAAGCATATTATTTTAAGCGCATATCCGGCGTTTCTTGCAATTGCTAATTGCTCACAAAACGATTTTGAGAAGGCGCAGAAAAAGTTTATTGAGAAATTTAACTCACAAGACAATCTTTTACAGGAAAGTCTTGTGAAAAAATTTAGCGATTGGATTACAATAGACTTGGTCAAAAATTGCAAAGCGAAAATCAAAAAATCTAACTATAAAAAAGTTAGCATTGCATTAAAGCGAACAAGCGGTAAATTACATGAAATTCATAAGAGTTTACATGATCTTCAACAAAAACTAATCAAAAATAAAAAAGCGACAGATAATCAACTAAATAAAGCCGCTGAAATTCTGAAACAACAACTCGATACAGAAGCTTATAAGGTTGTAAATGAATTTAAAACTCTTTTACGAATAAATATTTACAATGATATTGATAAAGAGCTAAATAATGATGAATTTAAGAGTGCTTTTAAATGCAGGATAAATGAAGCTATAAATATATTAAGCAATACTGTTAATGAAAAATTTGACATAATTATGGCTGAATTCAAAAATGATGTTGCGGATATTATTGAAAAGTATTATCGATACGCGTCGGAGTTATTAAGCGCCTATAAAAATTCGGCACAATTTGATTTTGATTTTACACCAAATATTGATATAAAAAGCGATATTAACTGGACTGGTACAATATCATCTATAATTGTTGGTATAGGGGGTGTCATATTATGTATTCTGAGTCCAGCGGGATGGCTGGTTTTGGCATTATCAATTATTGGGGCTGTAATCAGTATTGGGAAGGAGGTATTGGGATTGTTAGATCCCAAGCATAGAGCTTCACAACAGAAAAAAGCTGCTGACGATAATATCGAAAAAATGGGTGATGAAATTTCGGAATTAGTAATAGCAAGGATTAAAGATGCACATAATCCTTTACAAAAAGGTATTACGGTTATAAAGGATGAATTGCTTAAATCTGTTAATAATATCAAATCGATAAATCAGGTTTTTCGCAGTGCGGAAACAAAGTTCGAGTTATTAACTATAGCAGTTGAAAAGGAAGGAGCAAATTAAAATGGAAACAATTGATGTATTTCAAAAGAAACAAAAAAAAATAATTGACATTCTCAAAAAAACACTTGCTTTTTTGCAGGAGGGCAAACAATTTGGCATCGAAATTGACGAAAGACTGATAGAAAAAGTAAAACTTGGAATCAATGAAACTGGCGATGAAAAACTTAAAGTCGCCCTGATTGGTGGATTTTCAGAAGGTAAAACTTCAATCGCAGCGGCATGGTCTGAATACTATGACAAGTCGACAATGAAAATCAGTCAGAGCGAATCTTCCACAGAAATAGTATTATATTCTCTTGATGATATTGATTTAATTGATACTCCAGGCTTGTTTGGTTTCAAGGAAACTGTAGATAAAGAAAAATATAAGGACATAACAAAAAAATATGTAAGCGAAGCTCATCTTGTTCTATATGTAATGAATCCAAATAATCCTATTAAGGAAAGCCACAAGGAAGAATTAATATGGCTTTTTAAAGACTTGAATATTCTGCCACGTACTGTATTTGTAATAAGTCGTTTCGATGAAGAGGTTGATATTGAGGATAATGATGATTACGAGCGCGGCCTTAAAATTAAAAAAGAAAATATATTAGGTCGTTTGAATGATTTCGGAATAATAAGTCCAGGTGAAGAAGTTAGCATTGTAGCAGTATCCGCCAATCCTTTTGAAAAAGGTATTGATTACTGGCTTGAGCATCTTGAAGAATTTAAAACACTATCGCATATAAAATTATTACAAGAAGCAACAACAAATAAGATTAAATCTGCCGGAAACACAACTGCGCTGGTTCTGTCTTCACAAAAGAGTATTGTGAGCGATATTTTGCATAGGGAAATGTCTGGTGCTAAAGAGAGAGTAACAAAAGCCGTTGAAGAATGCAGTCAATTTAGTGAGGTATGTGCTGACATACAAAAAGAACTAGAGAAAACCAAACGTAAAATAAGCGCTACACGTATAAATTTGCGCGCATTTGTTGCAAATATTTTTACTGATTTAATACTGCAAGCTCAAGGTACAAGTCTAGATACTTTTAATGATTTTTTTCAGCGCAATATAGGTAGTGAAGATGTAGTACTTGAAACTAAAATCAATAATGAATTTGAGCGTCAGTTAGGAAACACATCTTGTGAAATCAATCAAATGCAAAATATTTTTAACGCTGGAGTTGAACAATATACAAGTGTCGTTGGTGATATGGCCTTCAATGGCCTTAAAATGGGTAGTGAGTTTTTGAAAAGGAGTTCTGTCAATATAACCAATAAAGGGGTGCTTGCAGCTCGTGATATGCTTAAATTACCGATTAAGTTTAAACCATGGGGAGCTGTTAAACTTGCAAATGGATTTAACAAAGCCATACCTATTGTTGGCTCAGTCATTGGCATTGGGTTTGACCTGTGGGATAGTTATAGTCAAATGAAAAAGGAAGAGGAATTTCAACGCGCTATCAATAAAGTGGTTTCAAATTTTGAACAGCAAAGGAAGGAATATTTAGGATTTATTGATGATGAGCAAGTATTCATTCCTCAATTTTTCCCCAATTATATAGAATTGTTAGAACAAATAGATACAATGAAAAATGAAATGGTGAAAAAGGAACAGCAACAGGAACAGTTTATACAATGGCAGAAAGATGGCGAAATTATTGAAGCTGATTTTGAAGTGATTGAATAAACTGATTATGAAACGAACGCAACGGCGCATAACAGGCTACGCCGTTGCTGGTCTAATGTCCAAAGGCACGTCGCCTAACAACGTCTTTGAAAAACCGCCAGACTTTGCCACAAGTGTCAAAGATCTTGTGAGAGCCCTGTGCCTAACACTAGATTATTAACTTAACTTATCGTGAATCCACGGTGTATCCATGCCATTATCGGCGATGGAGAACATAGAATGACTTGTGTAATTATCTATCAGAATATACGTTTGGCAGGAGCTAATAGATCATCAAGGATGCTTGAATTGAAGATTGGGGCCTAAGATATGGGAATAAATTATAAACAATGTCCAAAGTGCGGATCAAAGAATTCACTAAGAATCATTTATGGAATGCCTGAACCTGAGCTTTTTCAGGAAGCTGATGCTGGAAAGGTTAAGCTTGGCGGCTGTTGCATAATTGAAGGTACACCGGAATACTTTTGTAATGACTGCAAGCATGAATGGAACCATGAGCAAGCTTTTGATGGGGCATACAGCAAGATTAAAACTGTAAAAGCATCGACAGGTGGATACTTTGGCGGTTATTATAATGTGGAAATCGATCTAGTTAATCTCAAAACCATCTGGAGTCATTGGGGCGGAGGAGAGGAAGAGTCGACAGTCCATAAAACAATCAGGAAATCTACGGCAGCCAAGTTTATTGAACAGATGAAAATGGCTGATCTGCTAAACTGGAAAGCAAAGTACATAGAACCAGGAGTTTGTGATGGCACTCAATGGAGCGTTGAAATCATAATTGATAAAAGAACTATAAAAAAACATGGTGACAATAAGTTCCCTGCTAAATGGGAGATATTATGTAAAGCTGTTGCACGTTCAACTTCAAAAACATTTGAGTAATAAAGCTAGTGGGGAAAATAATAATTTCACACAGAACTTATCCCAAAAATGTACATTCTTCTATGCAATAATAGATTATATGAAATATAAAACAATTGGATAGTGAAAAAACGGTAATAGATTTGTCAAAAAATCAAATACAACTGAGGTAGGAGCTAAATATGACTGAAATATTAAATGCGGCAGTGTCCCATATAAAGTTCGGCAATGGGAAGATTACTAAATTAGAAAAAGGTTTTGTCACCATACTATTCAATGATTTCGAAAAGAAATTTGCTTATCCGGGTTCGTTTAAAAATTTCTTAAGCATCAGCGCGCCTGATCTTTCGGAAAAAATAAGAATTGTGATAGAAAAAATCGAATTTCAGGAGCAGGAACTAAACCGCATTGAAGAAGAAAAACGAATCGAAGCGCTAAGGCTGAAAGAAATCCAGGATCAAATAGACAGAGATGAAGAAATAGCAAAGGAAAAATTGAAGAGACAAAGACCTGGAAAAGTGATGGACGGCGGAGTAAGAAAGACCTGTTTGTTGGATAATGAACAGATGGCTGGTATTTTTCAAAGGGTAAAAGAGACGTTGTTCAGTAACAGCAACTATACCCAAACAGAGTTTGACGAGCGGTTTGATGTATATAAAAACTATGAAAATAGATTGATGAGCAACAATGAATATTACCAATTAATCGTCAATATTATCTTTTATTCTGGGTTTAAAGCCGCAACCGTGGAAAAGCATTTGGACACCATCCACGCATATTTTCCCGATTACAAGGTTGTCTTGGATTATAACCTCGAACAGATCGAACACATCAAAAATGATCCCAAAATGATTCAAAACAAAAGAAAGATCGATGCCTGTGTGAAAAATGCTGAAAAAATTGATGAGATTGTTAAGGAATACGGATCAGTGAAAGCATACATTAATTCATTCGAACCAAATTTAAACGAAGATTGTCTTAATAAATTGAAGAAAAGCCTGGAAAAGAATTTCAGTTACCTTGGTGGAATCACTTCATATCATTTTATGACAGATATTGGACTGAATGTATTGAAGCCGGATCGGGTGATAGCAAGAATATTTTACCGCCTGGGTTTAATTGCGGATGAAAATGAGTTATTTGAGGCAGTGAAAATCGGCAGAGCTTTCAGTATCGCGACAAAAATACCAATTCGCTATATTGATGTAATTTTTGTGATGTATGGTCAATTGAATCAGGAAAAACTTGAGTGCATTTGTTCAGAGAAGAATCCGAAATGTCAAAAGTGTGGGGTAAAAATAGACTGCCAGTATGCAAAGGAAAACGGCATGATGCAATAAGTAGAATACTTGTTAGCAATGACGGTGCCAAGCCCAACTTAACTTATTAGTCTGAGAAATACATGAGGACATATCATTTGCGCCCTTTCCCAAAAGATCCGATTCCGAAAATCAAGGAGATAAAATCTGAAGAAAAATCAAAAAATCACTAACGGCGGTGAAGGTCCTAGATAACTGGATTTTGAAAGAAGGCTATGTTTGAATTAAAATTTATGTATACAAACGATCATGTTAACGATTTGACATGTGAGGCAAAAAGGTCGAGGTGACGAGAAAATGTCTTTTTTTTCGGAATACGAAAATTTAATCCAGGATATCACTGAAGACATAGAAGCAGGAATTATCACAGCAAATGATCATTTAAAAGTCGTTCGCAAAAGAAAAACTAAATCGAATGACTATCGTCCGATCTCTGATTTTTACTATATGAATAACCAGCCAAAAGTAAAATACGAGGAAATGCGGGTTTGTGATGTATTGCAGGAATTGGTTCTTCGAAATATGATGAGATAATCCAAAAGCGCAATAGGATTTAATATCAACGTCAAGAGTAAAGATGTGTTGAATTTTTGAAGCAACGGCATGGCATGCCGAAACAGCACCAGTTAAAATAAAAGGATTGGAAGCTGAGAAAAGAGAAATATTTTCCAGACAGATTGAGCACAACATTGATTGAATCGTTGGAAACCCGAACAAAAAGTTTCAATCGCGCTATGTTCATGCTTTAATCATAGCATACTTGAAACACGGGTGATAAAGATGAACTATCAAAAAAACTCGAATCGATGTTTAAAGAATGAAAAAAGAAGCAGGAATGGGATACAACACCTGAATATAATAAAATTTCTCCTTGAAGAGTAGGTTAAACTCGGATCATCCAGAGACCTGTGCCTGAAACCTTTGAATGATTGGAGTAAACAGTGTGAACCGCATTATTATTAAATCTTGTAATACTGATACTGTGGTCTTCCCACTTTACCATATTCAACCAGCTTCTCAACTTTATGCTCTTTTTCCATATGTTCAAGATATCTTCTGACCGTTACCCTTGCTATTCCAAGCTTTTCTGATAAAACATCTGCAGTAAAGACATGGTAATTACTTTTCTCTATTTCATCCCATATGGATTTATAGGTGTATTTATTGAATCCTTTGGCAAAATCTTCCTCTTGATGAGCCGTATTAATTAGCAAATCTAAATCCTTTTGCTCGATCTCATCATTCTTTTTAAAGTTATCATGTCTGCTTTTAAATTGAATGAGTGCTTCTTTAAACCGTTCAAAGTTAAAGGGCTTGATGAGATAATCCACCGCGCCATATCGAAAGGCTTCCTGTATTCTGTCAATCGATTTATCTGCGGTGATTAAAATGATATCGATATCGATATTTTTTTCTCTGATCCATTTAAGAAAATCAATGCCGTTCTCATTAGGAAGATAGACATCCAGCAAAATCAAATCCGGCTTTTTCATAGTAATAAATTTCTTTGCAGCGTCAAGATTGGAAACTGCCGCACAGAGTTTAAACCCATCGATCCGTTTTAAAAATTTAGAGTTAATATCTCTAACCATGGGATCATCTTCAACAATCATAACCTCAATCAAGTTCGTCACCCCTTTTCATAGGAATAGTGATATTCCAAAAAACACCGTCCTGACACTCCAGGCTGATCATTCCTCCAAAATCATCGATTATTTTTTTTACAATAAACATGCCATTGCCCCTTTGATCTTTTTTGGTTGAAAAGCCCTGTGTGTATATTTTTTCTCTATAGGCAAGAGGTATTCCTTCGCCATTGTCCTTCACCTGTATATTTAAATGCTTTTCATTCTCAAATATTTTAATATAAACAAAGCCAGTTCCATCATTTCGCACTTCATCCAAAGAATTTTCCACAAGATTGCCTATGATTGAAACAATTTCTTCCGAAGTCATATGGTGCGGTAATCGTGTAAGCCTTGATTCTTCATCGATCATTAACTTAATCCTGCATTCTTCAGCTTTATTATATTTTGCTAATAAAAGAGCCGATACATAAGAGCTTTTTATGTTCTTCGTTAAAACATTGCTTATTTTATTTCTGACTTTAGCGACATCTGTAATAAACTCAAGGGCTTCATTGTACTCTTCAAGCTGTATAAGTCCTGAGATCGTATGAAGCTTATTCATGAATTCGTGATTTTGAGCTCTTAATGACCATGCCATTTTTGTAACGCCTGTAAGCTCTTCTGCCATTTTTCTAACTTCTGTTTTGTCTCTGAAGCTTGCAATCGCTCCTATAACTTTACCGTCATTCATGATGGGAATTCGATTGGTTACAATGATTGTGTTATCGATTCTCTGCTCTTTATCAAATTCGGATTTTCCGGTTTCTACAATATTAATCATTTCAGTGTTGGGAATCACTTCTTCAAGATTTTGGCCGATAAGATTGTTTTTGTTGTATTTCGTTCCGAATTTTAATATATTGATTGCAGCATCATTGATCAGGGTAATCCTTCCTAAATTATCAACGGCGATTAATCCTTCATGAATAGCATCCAGCATACCCATTTTTTCAGTATAAAGTTTACTTATCTCCTCAGGTTCAAGCCCAAGCAAAATCTTTTTTATATTGTTTGATAATATAAAAGCTCCGATTATGCCTACAGCTAATCCTCCGATACTAATTAAAATGATATAAATAACGGCCGTATTTTTAGCAGCTTCAATACTGTTTGTGAGTGTTCCCACCGCAACAAAACCAATCTCGACCTTATTATCTGAATCATATATCGGTGCGAACGCTCTCAAAGCTTTTCCAAGAGTACCTGTGGCTTCTGAAATATAGGTTTCTCCTTCTTCGGCGACTCTGGTTTCATCTCCTCCAACAAACTTTTCTCCGATCATATCAGGATTTGGATGAGAATACCGAATGCCTTCCTTATCGACTACAATGATATAATCAACTTGTTCCAAATTTTTGAGTAACAGATCGACATAAAGTGAAATCTTTCCCTCTGGATCTTTATTTTCCAAAGCATTTACGATTTCTTCAGAATGAGCGATCATCTTTGCTATATTCAAAACGTTGGTTTTAGCTTTGTTTTCAATAATATTTGTCATCCATGAAACTGCGAAAACACTGATGACCGATATTGAAACAAATACGACGATTGTAACGAGTAAGGTAATCTTTGTATGCAGTTTAATTTTTTTTCTCATATCATCAACTCACTTTAAAAAAATAAAAATAAAAACACGGAAATCATGAAAGACAATTGTTAACTTGAAAGATTAGTAATGAATGATATTATATATCAAGTCTTCCATGATTGTCTCACATTTTCCGTGTTTCAGATAATAATCTTTTCTTTATCGCTTTCTATCTAGGATACGGCAGTTTCGCCAATTAACTTGCTCGCTTTGTATTTACTCAAAGCTTTGTAGGCAAAACTTACAATAAATGGGCAAACTATTGCAGATACGACACAGGATGCTGCAACCTGAGCGGTCGCTATTGTTGCTATAACTGCTAAGGAAGGATCTGCTAAAGCAACTAATGCAGGTGTGGCTACGGCATTTCCTGCTGTTGATCCTGTTGCTAAACCAATGATGGGTTCTTCTTTAAATAATTTTAATAAGATATAAGCGCCTATGCCTGTAAAGGCAGCTATGATTCCCAATAAGATACCAGGACCGCCAGCCGTTACAATTGTTTGAAGGTTCATTGCGGCTCCCAGAGGGAAGGAGAAAAATGGGATTAACAACATCTTGCTGCTGCCCAGGAATTTTCTCATATCTGGATCGAGATTACCTAAAATCATCCCGAGTCCGATTGGAATGATTACGGCTACAAGTGCCATAAATGGTACATGAGCAAGACCTGATGCACCCAAAGCGACGAGCGTGAAAAATGGACCGTCTTTGAGTGAAAGGAGGGCATAAGCACCGACATCCGTCTCATCACCATATTGTGATGCAAGCGATGCATATAAGCCACCGTTACAATTTGTTAAAGCAGCAAGAACTGCCAGTGGCGATAAACCAAGGATACCTGCAGGACCGAATATTAAGCCTACGGAGATACCGATACCCGCGCCGACAATGAATTTTCCTGTAATCAACAGCGCACCTTTTTTAAGTGCCTTTGGTGCTAATTTAAAACTAATCTGTGAACCGATCAAAAACATAAAACAACCGAGGATGGTTGATGCTGCCTGGGGACTGAATAATGCAGTTGTGAATCCACCAATCTTTAAAAATTGTGGAAAGAACGTATTGACTAATACGCCTAAGAATAAAGGAACAATCATCATACCACCTGGAATTCTATCCAGTGTTTTCTTAATTGGAATTTGCATACTGTATACCTCCTTTTACTTTCTTATATTTGCGCTACGCCAGTTTCTCTGGCGGCTTTTTTTATTGCTTCAGCGATGTTGACTACAACCGTTTTGTCCAGTGCATTTGGTAATATATTGTTTTCATTTAAATCGGCATCTTTTACCATGGAAGATATGGCATAAGCAGCAGCTAATTTCATTTCCTCATTAATTTCCTTTGCTCTTACATCCAATGCTCCTCTGAATATTCCCGGGAAAGCCAATACGTTATTAACCTGGTTTGGAAAATCAGAACGACCGGTCCCGATGACTCTGGCTCCGGCAGCTTTTGCCTTATCCGGCATAATTTCCGGAGTTGGGTTTGCCATTGCAAAAAGAATCGAATCTTTATTCATGGAACTTACCATGGCCTGGCTGACGATTCCCGGTGCAGAAACGCCGATGAATATGTCTGCCCCTACCAATGCATCAGCGAGAGTTCCCTGTACATTGTCGGGATTCGTTAATTTTGAAAGTTCTTTTTTAGCATCATCCACATTTTCCATGCCTCGGTAAAGAATACCGAACTTATCACAGGCAATGAGATTTTTCACCCCTGAAGAAAGAAGTAATTTTGTTATGGCAGTCCCTGCAGCGCCTGCTCCGTTGACGACCACTTTTACATCAGCGATTTTTTTATTGACAACTTTTAAAGCATTGATTATTCCTGCAAGAACAATGATAGCTGTTCCATGCTGATCATCGTGAAATACAGGTATATCTAATTCTTTCTTTAATCGCTCTTCGATCTCAAAGCATCTTGGCGCTCCGATATCTTCTAAATTAATGCCGCCAAATCCAGGAGCGATGAGCTTAACCGTTTTAATGATTTCATCCACATCTTTTGTATCTAAACAGATTGGAAATGCGTCGACATCTGCAAACTCCTTAAATAAGATTGCTTTTCCTTCCATAACAGGCAGAGCAGCCTTAGGACCGATATCGCCTAATCCAAGTACGGCTGTTCCATCTGTAACGACTGCCACGAGATTTCCTTTTGCAGTATACTTATAAACATTTTTTTCGTCCGCGTGAATTCTTCTGCATGGTTCTGCAACGCCTGGAGTATAAGCAATACTCAAATCGTCTCTTGACTGAATTTTTACCTTTGATACGACCTCAATTTTTCCCCGATACGTTTCATGCATTTTCAAACTTTCTTCAGAATAATTCATTTTGTTCTTTCCTTTCATGTTTAAATTATTTTTGTGTTTCCTGACTATATGCAAAGGATATCATCAGTTTTATATTATTGAAATATTATGAAATTAAAAAAAGAGTTATGGTCATAAAGAATACTTTGATATTTATTTAACATTTTTCTTTCATGGAAGAACCACTATCCGATTGGAACATTCAGTGGTTTTTTGTCTTTTATTAAAATAAACAGGAAAAAGGGGATGTCTCAAAATGATTGGAAAATCATTTGAAGAGACATCCCCTTTTTACGTAAGATGTAATAGTAAAAATGTTATTTTGATCCTAAAAATTATTGTTGCAATTAACCTTGTCTTTGGTTTTTAAAATACCAAACGTATCAATAATGTATGGTTGTGCAACGCCCTTTTCATCTTTAATGTTTTGGTCTATTTCGTATGAAATAACAGAAAGCTTGTCGCCATCAATTGTGACGCTTTCGAAGTTTTGTATTTGGCTGCGTACTGGTCTAGTCGGGTCAGTTGGATCCG
>NZ_DATCHP010000075.1:0-2700 GCF_036508315.1 Acetobacterium sp.
ATTCAACTCTGCCATTGTAATGCTCTCCTCCCTGGACATGAGACACCTCCCTCTTTCTAGTGTCTCCTTCTACTCTTTTTCGCCCTAGGGTGACATTTTCACGTGGCAGTTAGGGGGTGACATAATCATATGGCATTAACAAATTCCAATATTTCATTGACATACAAGAGTGGCTCCCCTATACTCACTTCCAATGAAAGCAAGTTCTTATCAAAGATTCATCTGCCCCTGTATGGTAACCGGCATTACGATGTTGGTTTTCTTTTTAACCGATTCTTCCCAGATCAACCGGGTATTTTTTAACAAAAATTCCGCATATTTTGTATTATTTATAATGTAATTTTTGTCCAGCCTTAATTCACGCAGATCATGGTGTTCGTAGAAGAGGTTGGGTATGCTTCCGTTGAAAAAATAATTCGTTCCATTATAAACAATATAATCAAAATAATCATTGTCCAGCCAGTACTGAAGGCGGTCTAAAGCATAAGGCCCCAGCGTATTTATTATTTTAATGTACAGTGTTTCTTTGGTAAAAGAGTAATCCAGCAATCTGCGGTGAAGAATATCATTATTCTGAGATTTATTATCTATTGCTAATAATTTCGGTTCTTTATTGCTGATTACTTTTTTGAAAGAATAATCCGCAAATGAAAAGCTGATACTTGAAAATAAAAATAAAATGATAATTGTTTTCATAAAAAATCCTCTTAAACATTTTACTTCCCTGCGGTAAAAATCGTAAAAAATGCCTGTATAAAGACTTGTTGAAGCTTTCAAAGCTGTATAAAAAAGTTGATATTGAATCACTCTTTGATTATATTTTAATTAATGAATAGTAATATTACTCAACAGGAGGCGGTATGTCAAATGTTTGGAAGCCCGAGGCATTTCAGGGAAAAGGAAAGAAAGAAAATTATTTTGAAGGATGGTATTTTAAATCGGTTAGTAAAGATGAGAAAACCGCTTATGCCGTCATACTGGGAATATCCGTATCAAGGAATAAAACTATATCACATTCTTTTGTTATGCTCGTGGATGCCGCGAAACAGAAGCTTTATTATTTCCAGTATCCAATCAGCGAATTTTGGGGAAATACCAAAAAGTTTGAAGTAAAAATCGGCAGGAATTATTTTTCTCTGGAAAGCATAAAGTTGGATATGGATGATGGAAAGGATAAAATCAAAGCGGACCTTAAAATTGCGAACATCTATCCATGGCCAGTGGCCCTTCTCTCACCGGGAACAATGGGCTGGTATGCATTTGTGCCCATGATGGAATGCTACCACGCCACAGCAAGCTTTGATCATTCTATTGAAGGGCATTTTGATGTCAACGGCATAATTACCGACTTCACCGGCGGCAAAGGCTACCTGGAAAAAGACTGGGGCCGCTCAATGCCGTCATCATGGATCTGGATGCAGACAAATCACTTTGATGAAGACGGGGTTTCCTTGTTCGGTTCTATCGCCAAAATTCCATGGCTGGGTAGTTTTTTTACCGGTTTTATATTTGGTTTCTATTACAAAAAACACATATACCGGTTTGCCACTTATACCGGAGCAGAGATACAAAAACTGAATGTGTCGCCCGGCAGGATAGAAATAATTGTGAAAGATAAAAAGTACACCCTCGAAATATCCGCCGACAGGACCGAGGGCATCGACCTGCCCGCCCCGAAACTGGGCGAGATGACGGCAAAAGTGAATGAATCTTTAAAATCAAAGATATTGGTCCGTTTTTACCGGAAAGGGCCCAATGGCAATGAGCTGCTTTTCTCCGGCGTTGGCAGAAGCGCCGGGCTGGAATTTGTCGGGAACATTCAGGAATTGATCAGCGGGTTTGCTAAACCGCGGAAACGCGGGTAGTTACTGCTTCCAACAGCGGGGGAGGTTCTCGTTACATGGTTGCTAATACACAGTTATTAACAACCACGGTTGGTGGTGCATATACATCGGCAAAATCAATTTTTGTGCATAATGCATAACATAATGGGGTCAGGTCTTGAAATATCAGTATTTCCGTTTCCGTGTTAAAGTGTAGTTATGAGCAGACCACTGAGAATAGAATATCCCGATGCCGTTTATCATGTGACATCGCGTGGCAACGTGGCAATGCGCGAAATAATATATTTCATGCCGATCAAGACCGGAAAGAATTTCTATTAATACTTGACAGGGTAGTGCGAAGGTTCAACTGGATCTGTCACGCTTATTGTCTGATGGATAATCATTACCATCTTTTAATTGAAACCCCCGACGGTAATTTATCTCAGGGGATGCGGCAATTGAATGGTATCTATACCCAGAAATATAATTGGATGCATCAAAAAACAGGCCATGTATTCCAAGGCAGATATAAGGCGATTTTGGTCGAGAAGGAACGCTATCTGCTGGAGTTATGCCGGTATGTTGTTTTAAATCCGGTTCGGGCGAAGATGGTTGCCAAGCCGGAGGAATGGAAATGGAGTAGTTATCGGTACACAGCAGGGACAATAAAAGCCCCTGAATATCTGACCACGGACTGGATTATCGGCCTTTTCAGCAGCAACAGCAGCAACAGCAGCAATAAGAAGGAAGCGCAGAGCCTTTACCGTAGATTTGTAAAAGAGGGAATAGATACGAGTTCACCATGGGATGAACTTCAAGGGCAAATATTATTGGGAGAAGAGTCGTTTATTGACAAGTACAGAGAATTGCTTCA
>NZ_DATCHP010000076.1:0-24569 GCF_036508315.1 Acetobacterium sp.
GTCCAAAGTATGCCATTAATGAAATGACTAATCCTACCCGTGTTATTCCCACCACAGTTGTTATTTATAATGCCATGCTTCCGAGGCTTCCTGTTAAAACAGCTCAGCCTATTCCCAAGGGTCAGATTTTTGAAGCAATGGCCGCTATTAATCAGGTGGTTGTGGAAGCCCCGATTAAAACTGGGGATGTTGTTTTAAAAAATCTCCTTGGTCTCGGCATTGATGTTGTTTCCACCCGAACCATGAATAAATGCTAAAACGATGATTTCAAAAGTCACTGAAAAGAGGTTTTCTCTTCTCAGTGACTTATTTTTATTAATATTCAAGGATTTAAAGTTCTTCCAGAAAGCGATATCCGACCCCAACCTCAGTTAAAATATAGTGTGGCTCTCCTGGATTTTTTTCAAGTTTACGACGTATATTGGCCATGTTCACCCTTAGGGTTTGGTTTTCATTGGTATAAGGTCCCCAAATTTTTTTCATGATCGTATCATAGGTAACAACCTTTCCAGCATTTTGGGTGAGCAGCTCAATAATTTTATATTCAATAGGGGTAAAGTGCAAATGTTTTTCCCTTAAAGTCACCAGTCGTTTTTCATAGTCAATGGTAAGCTCTCCAGTGTGAAAGACTTCTTTCTCCTTACCCGTTTTCCCTACTGCCATCTTGTGATGACGAAGAGCCGTACGAATCCGTGCTAAAAGCTCGGAAGTGCCAAAAGGCTTTGTAATATAATCATCACAACCCAGATCAAGGGCCTCCACCTTTTCTCGTTCGTGTCCCCGGGCGGAAACCACAATCACAGGAACATCCGATGACCATTCACGAATTCTTTTAAGGACCTCAAGACCATCCATATCAGGTAACCCCAGATCTAATAACACCAGATCAGGACTTCGGGAAGTAAAAATGCTGAGCGCCTCTTTTCCTTTAGTCGCTTCTATAACATCATAGTCATTCACTTCCAATACGGTTGAGATAAAATGACGAATACCTTTTTCATCTTCTACCAGGAGAACTAATGGATTACTGGTCACGATTATTCATCTCCATTCAGTGGGAGGCGAACCACAAATAGGGCACCCCCATTTTTTTTATTTTCTGCTGTTATACTGCCGTTATGGGCTTTAACAATGGACTGGCAAATGGAAAGGCCAATGCCCATTCCTCGTTTAGAATCTGTTTTTTTTCCAGTGTCTATGGGGTATCCTTCAAAAATGGTTCCCAAAATAGAATCGGAAATTCCTGGTCCTTTGTCTGAAACCCCAATTGAAACCTCTTTTTCCAACTTTTTAACTTCAATTTTAATTCTTGGAGCTGCTCCTCCATATTTAACGGCGTTTTCCAACAAATTAATCAGTACCTGCTCAATGAGTGTGCCATCCATGGGTACAAAGACCACATCCTCTGGAACCTTCACAGTAATATCTACTCCTTCATAGCGTTTGCGAGTCATAGCTACAGCACCTGCCACAACTTCTTCCACGGCTTCCGAGGTTTTATTGAGATTCATTGAGCCATCCCCGATTCGAGTCACTGACAGAAGATTTTCCACCAATTGGATAATCCATTGGGAATCCTCTTTTATATCCTTCAATAATTTTTTCTGCTTTTCTTCATCGATTTTTCCGATGTTTTCAAGTAAAGCAGAACTGGCACCTAAAATCCCAGTAAGTGGCGTTCGCAAATCATGGGAGATAGCACGCAAGAAATTACTTCGCATTCGCTCTCGTTCCCGTTCAAAATTAATTTGACTTTGCTTATCCGACAATCGCTGACGTTCAATAGCCATCGCAACCTGGTTAATGATCATTTTTAAAAAGGATCGCCGTTTAGGTGAAAGTTCTTCTTCATGACAGCCAATGCCAATAACTCCTAAAACTGTTCCCTGGGATTTCACCGGAACATAGTAAGCTCCCGCACCTACGAGAGTGTCGGTTCCCTTTCCGGCAGGCTTTCCATTAAGGAAAACCCAGTATGCAACGGCCTCTTCATCTTTTGACATTAAATAAGTATCATCCTCATTATTAATTCCCTGTTTGAAAATACCATGAACACCATTTTGGGGTTTTTCAGTGTAAAAGATAACCGAGCGTTTAAAAATTTCCACTAAAAAGTCATTGGTTAAATTCACGATATTGAGAAGCCCCCGGGTTGCCAGAAGCCTTTGATTAATGGTATACAAAACCTCTGTCCGCTGTTCGCCTTCTACTGCAACCTTTGCCTGAATTTTAATGCCATTTGTTAAGGCGCTGGTAACTAAAGCGACAATGAGCATGATTATAAAGGTCATCGGATAGGACGGATCAATGGTATTAAACGTAAAAAAAGGCTCGACAAAAAGAAAATTAAAGGTGAGTACTGCTAATATTGAAGCACCAATACCATATAAATAACCCTTTGTAAACCGTGATACAACAAGCACGGAAAGGATATATAACATGATAACATTTCGCTCTCCAAAATCAAATCCTCGGATAGTCAGAGAAATAATGGTAGTCAGCACCAATACCCCTAACATGCCTAAGGTATCCAACCAGGAAAATTGAAGCGCTCCCTGCACACGTCGTCCAAAAAAGGATTTTGCCCGTCCGAAGGGTTTTACCCCAGGGCCCTGGGGAATAATGTGAATCTCCAGATCCGGAGAATAGTAGAGAATATGGTCCTCAAGACTTTCATGAAAGAGATTTTTCAAAAATCTGTCTCTTCCTGTCTTTCCGACCACGACATCGGTAATCCCGGAAATTCTGGCATATTCTGAAACCACCATGGCTATATTACCGCCCTTCATTGTAACGATTTCTGCCCCTAATTCCTCGGCCAGGTTCATATTATTTTGGAGGTTCTTTTCCTCTTCCGGAGTTAAAAATTCGCCGCGGTTGGATTTAACATACAATGCCACCCAATGGCAGTGAAAGGCCTCAGCCATTCGGGCGGTAGTACGTATACAGTGAGCTGATGATGGCGCCGGCCCGACGCAGACAAGTATCTTTGAAAAGGGCGGTCGGCTATTTTTCCCTAATGGCGCATCCCGGGTAATCCGATCGGCGGTGCGACGCATGGCGATTTCACGAAGGGCTGTCAAATTGCCATAGGTGAAAAACTTTTCCAGGGCTAAGCTGGCTTTTTGAGGTGTGTAAATCTTTCCTTCTTCAAAACGGCTCATTAATTCATCCGGATCAATATCCACGAGCATTACCTTATCCGCATTATCTAAAAAATAATCGGGAATCCGCTCCTGAACGGCTATCTTGGTAATCTCTCCTACCACATCGTTGAGACTTTCAATGTGCTGAACATTCACAGTCGTATAGACATCAATGCCGGCATTAATGAGTTCTTCAATGTCCTGATAGCGCTTTTTATTTCGAGAGCCCGGAGGATTGGTATGAGCCAATTCATCCACCAAAATAAGCTGGGGATGAACCTCCAAAGCCTTATCCAAATCAAAGTCCCAGAGTGTCATATTTTTATATTTAACCATTCGGGGCTTAATCATTGGAAGTCCTTCCATGAGTGCTATGGTTTCAGGCCGGGTATGGGGTTCAATATAGCCGACTAAAACATCAGTGCCACGCTTGTATTGAACCTGGGACTCCTCCAACATGGTATAAGTTTTCCCCACCCCAGCCGAGTAACCGAAAAATATCTTTAGCTTCCCTTTTTTGTTTAACGTTTCTTCTTCCTGATTTCTAAGATTTGCCAAAAGCATATCGGGATCGGGTCGTTGCTCCACATCCATTGAGAATTCCCCCTTCCTGGCGATGTTTTTTCATTTTTTTATCATACCACAAACACTTTCTAATTCAATGCATCCAGGCTAATATTTACCTTTAGTACATTCACAACCGGTTGTCCTAAAAATCCTAAAACTGGCAAAGTTGTATTTTCATCTATGATTTTTTGAATATCAACCACTGACCGATTTCTTTCCCGGGCAATCCGTTCTATCTGATACTGAGCGCCTGCCACCGAAATATCAGGGTCGACCCCGCTTCCTGAAACTGTCACTAAATCCATTGGGATCGACCTGGCGTTTCCAGGGTCTAATGCGTGCCAATCGCTAATACGTTGTTCGACTAATGCTTTTTGTTCTGAGCTCAACGCTGAAAGATTGGTGGGTCCACCAGACTCGGTGGTTGGTCTGCCAATCAGATATTGTGGTTCTGTAAACACCTGTCCTAAATACTCTGATCCATAAATCTGGGTTTTACCATTTTGTTCAATTTCGATAATGCTCCCATTGGCGCCATAGGGGAAAATGGCCTGGGCAATCCCTGTCATCAGAGCTGTATATAACACACCACAAATCACTGTAAATATAAGAAAACTGACTATGGCCGGTCTTATCATCTGGTTTATTTTTTCTTGTTTCATTTTTTCCACCTCACACAAAATTCAGTGCTGTTAACAGCATATCAATTAATTTAATGGCCACAAAAGGGGCAATTATTCCGCCTAAACCATAGATCAGAAGATTTCTGCTTAATAATTTACTGGCTGGAAGTTCCAAATATTTTACTCCCTTTAAAGCCAGGGGAATAAGTGCCAGAATGATCAGGGCATTATAAATAATGGCCGATAAAATGGCACTGGTGGTACTGGTGAGTCCCATTATATTCAAGGCAGTGAGTTCAGGGTAAATTCCAAAGAACAACACTGGAATAATGGCAAAATATTTTGCAACATCGTTGGCCACACTAAAGGTGGTTAGTGCCCCTCTTGTCATCAGCAGTTGTTTACCAATTTGAACAACCTCAATAAGTTTTGTCGGGCTGGAATCCAGATCCACCATATTCCCGGCTTCTTTGGCTGCCTGTGTGCCGGTATTCATGGCTACCGCCACATCCGCCTGGGCCAGAGCTGGTGCATCATTGGTGCCGTCTCCGGTCATTGCCACCAAGTGTCCCTTGGCCTGAAAATCCCGGATCAGGGTAAGTTTTGCTTCCGGGGTTGCTTCTGCCAAAAAATCATCCACTCCAGCTTCTGCGGCAATGGCTGCTGCGGTAATGGGATTATCCCCGGTGATCATAATGGTTTTAATTCCCATTTTTCTAAGGTCTTCAAATCGTGCTTTAACGCCGTTTTTAACAATATCCTTAAGATAAATCACCCCTAATACCCGGTAATTTTTTACAACCACCAAGGGGGTTCCTCCCTGAGCTCCTACCCAATTCACAATCTCTTCACATTCCTTTGGGTAATCAAATCCATTTTCGACGACATAGGTCTTCACGGATTCGGCTGCACCTTTACGAATCACCTTATCCCCATAGTCAATGCCACTCATTCGGGTTTTTGCTGAAAAATCAATGAAAGTGGGATTTAATTTTGACAAATCACGGCTTCGTATATTAAAGCGTTCCTTAGCCAAAATAACAATGCTTCGACCTTCCGGCGTTTCATCCGCCAGGGATGATAATTGTGCAGCATCTGCCAAATCTTTTTCGGTGATCCCTTCAATCGGTAAAAACTGGCTGGCCTGACGGTTACCTAAAGTGATGGTTCCTGTTTTATCTAATAAAAGAATATCCACATCTCCGGCGGCTTCAATGGCTCGGCCACTCATAGCCAACACATTGGCCTCATTCAAACGACTCATGCCGGCAATCCCAATAGAAGATAACAGTGCTCCAATGGTGGTTGGCGCCAGGCAAACTAACAAGGCGATGAGGGTGGTAATGGAAACCGCCTGTCCCTGACCGGATTGGGAGCTTGAAAAAGCTGAAAAAGGAAACAATGTTATGGTGATGGATAAAAAGATAATCGTAAGCGCCACCAATAAAATTTGAAGGGCAATTTCATTAGGTGTTTTTTTACGGGATGCCCCTTCCACCATGGCAATCATTTTATCTAAAAAACTTTCCCCAGCTTCGGCAGTGACCTTGACGATGAGCCAATCGGATACTAAACTGGTACCTCCGGTAACCGCACTGCGATCCCCACCGGATTCTCGAATTACCGGAGCCGATTCTCCGGTAATGGCACTTTCGTCTACACTGGCGGCCCCATCAATGACTTCGCCATCCATGGGAATCTGTTCATTGACCTTTACCAGAAAAACATCCCCTTTTTTCAGACAAAAAGCTTTTACTTCGGTAAAGGTTGAATCATAGTTTGGGGTTTCCAATTTCCTTGCCATGACATCCTTGCGAACACTCCTGAGGCTTTCTGCCTGGGCACGACCCCGCCCTTCTGCCAAAGCTTCGGCGAAGTTGGCAAAAATTGCAGTGAACCAGAGAATCAAAGCGATGATAAGAGTGTAAGCTGGCTGAGCATCGCCGATACCCACCAAAGATAAAGCAAATAACAAGGTGGTTAAAATCGCTCCCAGATAAACTACAAACATAACAGGGTTCTTCACCTGAACTGCCGGGGTCAGCTTCTTAACAGACTGACCCAGGGCATCCAGTAACACTTTTTTACTAATAATATTATTCATTTCTTCTACCTTCTTAACTAAGTGTCGTAAAATAATCAGCAACAGGTCCAAGGGCCAAAGATGGTAAAAAGCTTAAAGCACCAATCAGTAAAATCACTGCAATAACAAGTCCTATAAACATTGCCCCTGATGTTCTTAGGGTTCCATCGCTGGATGGAATGGATTTTTTACCGGCAAGGCTGTCAGCTAAATAAACCACCGCCACCATGGGAATAAAACGCGAACAAATCATGATGATTCCCATTGTAACGTTGTTAAATGGAATATTGGCAGTATAACCTCCAAAGGCACTGCCGTTGTTGGCACCTGCAGACGTGAAAGCATACAATATCTCAGAAAATCCATGGGCACCACTATTTGTCAGCCAGGTTTGCACCTGGGGCATCATGGTTGCCAGAGCTGTTCCAAAAAGAATGGTCAACACTGGCACGAGAACAATGATCGATGTCATTTTCATATCAAAGGGCTCGATTTTCTTTCCCAGGTATTCCGGTGTTCGTCCAACCATGAGGCCGGCAATGAAGATGGCTAAAATAGCAAAGGCCAACATGGCATAAAGCCCGGAACCAACCCCTCCAAAAACAATTTCCCCTAATTGCATGAGAAAAATCAGGGTCATTCCTCCCAATGGGGTAAAGCTGTCATGCATGGCATTCACTGAGCCGTTGGATGCGGCAGTGGTGGCCACTCCCCATAGTGCAGAGCTCCCAACCCCAAAACCTGATTCCTTCCCTTCCATACTACCGCCATTAACAACTCCCTGAAATTGTGGTCCCAGGTTCATTTCGCTATAGGTCGTTGCTGCTAAAGCGATTACAAAAAGAATAAGCATAATCGTCAGAATTGCCCGACCCTGTTTAGCATCCTTAACGGCTTTTCCAAAGGTAAAGCACAAAGCTGCCGGTATCAGGATAATAGCAACCGTTTGAACGAAATTTGAAATCACCGTTGGGTTTTCTAGAGGATAGGCCGAATTAACACCGAAAAATCCACCGCCATTTGTTCCCAATTGCTTAATGGCAATCTGGCTGGCTGCCGGCCCTAATGGTACCACATGGCTTGCGCCGCCTTGTAGTGCAATGGCCTCTACATAGCCTCCAAAGGTTTGAACAACCCCCTGAGAAATTAAAATCAGAGCCATAATAATTGACAAGGGCAACAGCACATATAAAATAATACGGACAAGATCACACCAGAAATTTCCAATATTTTTTTTCTTGACAAAGACAAAGCCGCGAATCAGAGCAAATAAAACCGCAATCCCTGTGGCTGCTGAAACAAAATTTTGTACCGTCAATCCCAAACTTTGGGATAAGTAGGACAAACTTGTTTCGCCGCTATAGGCCTGCCAGTTGGTATTGGTTACAAAACTGGCTGCCGTGTTAAAGGCTAAATCCCAGCTTAGTCCCGGCAACCCCTGTGGGTTCAAAGGTAAAAATCCCTGACCCATCAGCAGCAGAAATAAAAACACAAAACCGGTAAGGCTAAATAACAGTGCCGACAGTGCGTATTCCTTCCCGCCCATTGTATGGGTTTCTTCAATGCCCAACCCTTTGTATATTACATTTTCCACTGGTCTTAAAAAACCCAGACCTCTGACTTTTCCGGTTTCCATGATTCTGTAGATATACAGACCCAATGGCCAGGCCAGAAGCAGTACCACTAAAAAAAAGAAACTATCTTGAATTATTACCATGTTCATAAATTTTCACCTCTGAATAAAACATAAAAAAGATAACCCAATAAACTCATCCCAATAATTCCTGATATTATTATTACTAATCCCATAATTTTATCTCACTCCTTCCAATAGTTAGTATTATACCCTCAAGTTTGTAAATTAGTTGTTTGAATATTGACAATTTCCATAAAGAATGTGTTAAGAAAACTTTTACATAAAAAGCAACAATAACTTCCGCTACACAATCACAAGTTGATTTTTATGGGAATTAATCTATTTCATCTGCTAATATAGCCCTGAAAATTATTAATTTTCAAGTAAGTGTGTTATAATTAAGGTGAGTGCATATTGAACTTTCTTTATTTTTACTCACTTTTTAAAAAAATATTCGGTTAATAAGTCTGTCTTATAAAGCAATTGTTCCTGTACACATCGGAAGGAGTGTTTTATTTTTTATTATGGAAGAAAAAGCTTTAATCTACTGCGAGGGTCATTTTGGTGATGCAGATGGAAAGACTGCAAATGGTTTAATCCGTCGGTCCCAAAAATATCAGATCACCTGTATCATCGACAGTACAAAGGCTGGACTTGATTCGGGTGAAGTCCTTAACGGCATCAAAAACGACATCCCAATTTTTCAGGATTTAACTGAGGCCATTGAAAGTCTTAGAGAAGTGCCCAAATATTTTATTTACGGTATTGCACCAAAAGAGGCCTTCTTATCTACTAATCAAAGAAAAGTTCTTCTTAAGGCAATGTTCTTAGGGATGGACGTGGTTAATGGTCTTCATGACTTTATTTCTGATGATAATGAGTTTGTCCAAAATGCTCAGAAATGCGGAGTAAAGCTCTATGATATCCGGAAACCTTTGGCGAATCGATATCTTAATCTTTATTCCGGGAATATTATGAACGTCAAAACCCCTAAAATTGCTATTCTTGGCACTGACTGTGCCATTGGTAAACGCACCACTGCCATGCTATTGGTTAAAACCCTAAAAGACCGGGGACTCCGTGCTTCCTTTATCGGCACCGGGCAGACATCAATTATCCAGGGCGAAAAATACGGCATTGCTTTAGACGCCATCCCCTCTGAATTTATGACCGGGGAGGTGGAGAATGCTATTATAGAGGCTAATCTCCATGAAAAACCAGATGTTATCATTATCGAAGGGCAAAGTGCCCTAAGTCATCAGGCCTTTATCAGCACCGCCGCAATCATCCGTGGTGGGCATCCTGATGCCATCATCGTCCAGCACCCGCCTAAAAGAAAAACACGGGTCGATTTTCCCTATCTTAAAATGCCTACTCTAAAAAGCGAAATTCAGCTTCTTGAAACTTTTTCACATTCAAAGGTTATTGCCATCACCATCAATCATGAGAACATGAATACTGAAGAGCTGAAAAGAACCACAAAAGATTACGAAGATCTTTTTCATCTGCCGACAACTGATGCCCTTGCTTACGGTTGCAATAAACTCGTAAAGGCACTTTTTAAAGCCTTTCCTGATTTAAAAGAAAAATCGCAAATCATTAACTAGTTTGTATCATTATAAAGGGCACAAAAGCGGCAATTTAATTGCCGCTTTTGTACCCTTTTATTTTTTTATCGGGTTGCGTGGTAATAGGCATAGGTCATCGGTTCTTCTTTACTAAATTCGTCCCCATCAACAATCTTACCAATAAACATATAATGGGTTCCCAGGTCAATGACTTGTTCAACTTCACATCCAATGAAACAAATGGCTTGCGATAATCCGGGACAACCTGTTTTTTTACCGGTAACGTAATCCATGGTTTTGAATTTATCAACGTCTCGTCCACTTTGATATCCAAAGTGTTTCACAAGATCATGGTTATTTTTTCCAAGAACAGACACCCCAAAAAACCCTGATTCTCTGACGTATTCCGATGTTAGAGTCCCTTTACCCAAACAAACACTTCCTCTTAAAGGTCTGTCTGAAACCTGAATAAACGTGTTCGATGTCATGGCATTTAGTTTTTCACCGTTTTTGGATGAAATAATGTAAAGACCATAGCTCACGTTAAATAATAATTTCTGAATAGCATCTTTTTCTTCTGCAGGCAAATCCCCTGGAATTTCTTCCTGCAGCACAAATTTGTCAGGTCCCACACCGCATATCGGGCATTTTTCCGGAGGTGTGTCCCCTTCATGTACGTAATTACAAACAGTACAACGCCACTTTTTTGGTGCCGCAACTTCCGTTTCTTCGATAAGCACAAATTTGTCAGGTTCCACACCGCATATTGGGCATTTTTCAGGAGGCGTATCCCCTTCATGTATATAATTACAAACTGTACAACGCCATTTTTTCATTCTATTCACCACTTTCTAAGAATCAATTGATTCATTTTGATTTCATTTTAATTCATAATATTTTTCAAGTCAATTCAAAATGAACTATTAATGTTCATTATATACCCCTTTTATTCTTTTATATAGTTTTTCAACCTTTTTTAATTGAAAAAAAGATTGTTCATGCTATAATGAAAAAATCGTATTATAAATGAGGTGAATAAATGAATACTCCCATTTTGGTTTTAAAAAAAAAACTTTCTATGGCCAATGGTTTCGAACCAGCAACGCTTGTTTTAAAAAATGCCAATATTGTTAATGTTTTTACGGAAGAAATCATTATTGGGGATGTTGCCCTTTCCGGCACTACCATCGTTGGCACTGGTGACTATCAGGGAATTACTGAAGTGGATTGCACTGGAAAATTCATTACTCCGGGATTTATCGATGCTCATATGCATATTGAGTCGAGCATGGTGACCCCACTGGAATTAGCAAAAGCGGTTCTGCCCTCTGGTACAACAACCCTTATTGCGGATCCCCATGAGCTGGTTAACGTGGCCGGGAAAAACGGCTTAGACTATGTTGTGGAGTCCACCGAACATCTTCCTCTTAATGTTTATATCATGCTGCCTTCGTCGGTTCCCGCCACTGATTTTGAAACCAACGGTGCCGGACAATTTACCGCCCGGGACATGATCCCTTATCTGAATCATCCCAGAATTCTTGGCCTTGGGGAAATGATGTCCTTTCTAAATGTTATCAAAGGCGATGCTTTTATTCTTGAAAAGCTTTCTCTTTGCCAGGATAAAATCTGTGATGGACACGCTCCCGGGCTTACCGGAAAGCCACTCCAGGCTTATGCTCTTGCCGGTGTGGAAACGGACCACGAATCCACCAGCTTTGATGAAGTCCTTGAAAAACTCAGAACCGGTTTTAAAATTCTTATCCGCGAAGGCTCTGCCGCTAAAAACCTTGACGCCATTGTTACCGGCTTGTTAAAACAGAAACTTCCTCTGGATCACTGTCTTTTTTGCACTGACGACAAACATCTTGAAGATATCCATCGGGACGGCCATATTCGGTGGAACATCGAAAAAGCCATTGATTTAGGGCTTGACCCTATTAAGGCCATTAAAATAGCAACTATCCAAGCTGCCCAGGCCTACGGCTTAAAAAGACTGGGGGCCATTGCGCCGGGATACCGTGCCGATTTAGTGATACTCAGTGACTTGAAATCCATGACGGTTGACGCTGTTTATAAGGATGGCAAGCCCATTGACCAATTGCTCAAAGAAACCCCTGCCTATGACACATTAGACCCCAGGCTCCTGAATTCAGTTCATGTTAAAAATCTTTCTCCTGAAAAGCTAAACTTTCCAGTGAAGCAAAAAGATCATATCATTGGAATTATTCCTTTTCAAATTAATACTGACCATTTAATTGAGGCACTTCCCCAGGAGAATGGGTACTTTATGCCTGATGATACCTATGCCAAACTTTGCGTTATTGAAAGACATCAGAATACCGGAAACGTCGGGATTGCTCCTATTAAAGGGTTTGGCATAAAAAATGGGGCTATTGCCACTACCGTAGCCCACGATTCCCATAATATTATCGTGGTGGGCAGTAACGATCAAGATATTTTAGCTGCAGTGGATCATTTGGAAAAAATTCAGGGTGGTTATGTCATCGTTTCCAATGGAAGCGTTCTTGGGGATGTTCCCCTAGCCCTGGCTGGCCTCATAAGTTTGGAATCTGGTGATATTGTTCAGAAAAAATTATCCACACTCATTACGCTGGCTCGAGAACTCGGGGTTCCAATCGGGGTTGATCCATTTATTACCTTGTCTTTTATGGCATTGCCGGTAATCCCACGGCTTCGTCTCACTGACCTGGGGTTGTTTGATGTGGATGCTTTTAACTTTGTTGAAACTGAAGGCTGATCCTCTAGTATTGTTCCCCTGTTTTCAGAAAAGACATGTGACAGGGGAAGCCATATAAAAAATTTCAAATTCGCGAGGATAGCACCACTTTATCATATTAAACTATTAGATATCTATCCTAAAACTTTTCTGGCAATAGTCGCACCTTCCCGGGCATCCTTGCCGTAAAAATCCGCACCAATCGTATTGGCATAATCAGAATTCAGTACTGCCCCGCCAACCATTACTGTGGTGTTTGGTGCCCGCTCCCTGATTTCTTTAATTATTTTTTCCATGTTTCTCACTGTGGTTGTCATTAAAGCACTGAGTCCCACCAAATGAATATTCTCCTGAGAAATAGCACTGATAATTGTTGTTGCTGTGACATCTTTCCCTAAATCAATAATCTCATAGCCATAATTCTCTAAAATAACTTTAAGGATATTCTTTCCAATATCGTGAACATCTCCTTCAACGGTGGCAAGAGCAATTTTGCCCTTTGTCACCTGGGCTTTTCCCGCTTTTTGCATGGTGTCTTTAATAACATCAAAGGCTTTTTGGGCTGTTTCTGCTGCAAAAATCAAGTGAGGTAAAAAACATTCTCCGGTTTCAAAGGCTTCACCTACAGCGTCCAACCCCGGAATAATTTCGTTATTGACGATATCCAAAGGCTCCCGGGTTTTAATGAGCTCTTGAGTAACCAACCCTGCCTGATCACTGAGTCCTTCAATAATCATTTCCCGAAGACTTAAGGCTTCGTTGGATTCCCTTACACGCTCATCTTTTCGGCCACTTTCTTTATAGGCATTGGCATAACCAATACACTGTTGGTCCAACCCCCAAAGTGCCCGAAACGCACTGATGGTATCCATCATATCCTTGTCACTGGGATTCATAATAGGATTGGTCAATCCAGCTTCTAAAGCCAGACCTAAAAAGGTGCGATTCAAGAGTTCACGGTTTGGCAGACCAAAGGAAATATTCGAAACCCCTAATGCGGTAGGTATGCCTAATTGATCTCGAACCATTTTGAGGGCCTTTAAGGTTTCTCGGACTTCGGCCTGTTGGGCAGATGCGGTCAGAGTCAAACAATCGATGATGATGTTTTTTTTGCTTATTCCATGAGCTTTGGCCCCTTCAACAATTTTATCTGCAATGTGAAAACGATCCTCAGCTTTCCCGGGAATTCCGGTTTCGTCCATGGTCAGGCCTAAAACAAGGGCTCCATATTTTTTTGCAATGGGAAAAATCGCTGCCATGGACTTTTTCTTGCCATTGACTGAATTAATCACGGCTTTTCCGGGATAGCTTCGTAAAACCGCTTCAATCACTTCAGGATTTGAAGAGTCTATCTGAAGTGGACAATCGACCAAACGACTCACGGTTTCCACCGCTTTTTTCATCATGTCCATTTCATCAATATCCGGCAACCCGAGATTAATATCTAAAATATGTGCCCCCTCCTTCTTCTGATCCATGGCCAATTGGGAAACAACTGATACTTCCCCCCGACGCAGTGATTCTTTGAGGACTTTATTGGTGGTGGGATTAATGCACTCGCCGATAATGTTAATATCATTGCCGAGAATCACTGTTTTTGTCCCTGAAGCCAAGGCTGTATAGCCTTTATCTTCTTGTGGATGAACCGGTAAGCATTGGGTTGCATGAATAAGGCTTCTGATGTAACTTGGCGTTGTGCCACAGCAACCGCCTAAAATCATTCCCCCCATTTCAGCGATTTCCACCATATACTGGGTGAATTCTTTCTCACTGATATCATAAACCGTTTTATCATCGGCCATATGGGGAAGTCCTGCATTTGGCTCTATCATAATGGGAACACTGGCATAACGGAGCAACTCTTTTATAATAGGCAGCATACTGTCCGGGCCGGTAGAGCAATTGATTCCAATGGCATCCACACCAAGTCCTTCAAGAATGGTCACCACGGTTAAAGCATCCGACCCTGTCATAGTCCGGTTATTTTCTTCATAGGTCATGGAGACAATAACCGGCAATTCAGAAACTTCTTTTGCCGCAATGAGTGCTGCCCTGGCTTCGCAAATATCAGTCATGGTTTCAATGACAATGAGATCCGCTCCTGCTTTGTCTCCAGCATCAATGATTTCTTTGAAATACTCTACTGCTTCATTAAAGGACATTTCACCAAGGGCACCAATAAGTGTCCCCAGGGGTCCTACATCCAAAGCTACATAATCCGGTTGCAGCGATTTTGCATTTTTTACTCCAGCTGATACCAATTGCTCCACTGTATAGTCGCTGTCTTTAAGTTTATATCCATTCACCCCAAAGGTATTGGTTATTATGATATTTGCCCCTGCATCAATGTACAACTGGTGAATCTCTTTAATCAGTTCAGGATGTGTAACATTTATGGTTTCAGGTATGGGTCCAATCGTGCCTATCCTATCCTGAATCAAGCTTCCCATGGCTCCGTCTAAATATAGCCGCTTCTTTTTAAGTATTTCTAGTATATTCAATGGTTTGTTCTCCTTTATTAAAATATCACTCATTTAGTTCGTAGCTTTCGCTCAAATAATAAAAACCTCGTCGTTTGACGAGGTTAATGATTTACATTAAATCCCATCATTGCGAAAAAATTTCGCAGGTATTGGCACCATGCTTTCGCTGGTTGCCGGGTTTCATAGGGCCTTGTCCCTCCACCTCTCTGGATAGGTAAATATTCAATTGCTTTTATTAATGGTACACTTCAACTTTTTCTTTGTCAAGTACTAAATTTTTCCTAAATGCGCTATTGATTTCTAATCTGTCATTAACTCAGCTCAATCTTGCCCCAGGCACCCAGTTTATCCTCAATAATAATAACGGCTCCCAGAATTCCTGGGATTGTTTTAATCCAATTTAATCCCTTGGCAACGTCGCCGGTTGTTTTAATCCGATTGCACAGAGCTGTGGCTGCGGCATCGGCCAGTGGTATATCTTCACTGAGCACTGTGACAGTGTCTGCCTTTCCAAAGCTTAGGGAGTGGCCCATGATCCCTGAAGAGGTGCACACCCCTAAAGCATTTTTCCGGGGTTTAATTATCAAACCGATGTCTGAAAATTCGGGGTTCCCGGTATATAGGGCAACCCGTCGATTTTTTTGGGTTTTAATCAGTAGATCTCCACCATTTTCGACAATGATTTCTTTTGATGTAGTTGCCAGTATTTCCCCTATGTATTTGGATATCGCCCCGGCAACTGCTGCCATTGGACCCACACCGGTTATAATTCCGGCCGCCAACATGTCTCGGACAATGGGTGCTGCACTGTTATCCATGGCAAGAGGTGCCAACGCCCTGATAAAATCCGGATGGGTCTTGTTATACCCAACAATGGATTGCCGCAATTGTTGAACGTTTTTAAGAACAACCTGGGGAAGTGTGGGGTTCATCGCCAAACGATTAACCCCTAAAAAAAGGTCGGTTTCAAATTCGAGGACCTGGAAATATTCCAGATCCTCGGCTTTCATACGGTTACGATAAGAACGTTCCTCATATTTCATTTTTTATATGAGAGCATGGATAGCCCGGGTCGGACAGGCTTTCACACAAAGCATACACTCAAGGCATTTATCCTTATGGTGAACCAACTTCCAATTTTCGTCCATTTCCAGGGCGTTGACCGTACAAACAGCGGTACAAGCCCCACAATCAACACATTCCTCTTCGTCCACATCGACGCCTGACAGAATATCCTGAACGCCAATCCGGTTTTGCCGCAGAAAGATAATGCCGGCATTAATATCGGCTTCTTCACCCATGATTTCCAACAAAAGTGTGCCTTTAATATTATCATCAATACTGGCTTTTAGGATATTAAAATCCAGATTGTAGGTTTTAATGAGCTCCATGGCCATCGGTTTTCCGGCGACCCCCTGGGGGAATGACAACAATATCTTTTTTATCATTATCGCAGCCCTCCTTCATTAATTTCCAGACCTTTGAGTGCGGTTCCCATAGGAAAACTTAAAATGGGTTCCTGGAGATAGAATTCACCTTTATTTATCCAATAATTGAGCTCAGCTGCGATTTCTCTGGCCATTTTCAAACTGGAAAGCGGGGAAGTTTTAATGACTTTTCCATTAATATCCACTGAGCCGCTGCGCAGCTCGGCATAACTGACCTTTTTCAGACTTGGTTTGGCTTTCCTCTGGACACTGTAATCAATGACATTGGTATACAGATCCTTATTTTCAACCGAGACAAAAGCCATCATTTCTTCATTCAGAATTGGAATAGGTATTCCAACGCCCACAAACATAGAGGTTCCATATTTTTCATAAACAGCACCCCGAATATATTTAGGATTCATTTCCTTCATATTTCCGATCAGTGCCAAGGTCGCCCCTGGTGTGGTTGGGTATCCCTTATCATCTCTGGGACATGCTGTATTAAATTGAGTACCCATCCAGGAAACGTAGCCCTGGGCTCCTCCAATAAAAATCTTTGTACCCATGCCAATTGTTTTAAGCAATGGGTCATTCAGCAGTGGGCTTAATTCTCCGGAAGTGCTGTAAGTGATATTTCCCATATTCGGCTGTAAAATACCCATGTATGTATACAAACGTTGACTGGAAGTATTAATGGCAGCATTATAATTTTGATAAATATTTCGGGGGTTAAATAAATAGGCTTCATTCAGATCTTCCAGGGTTATCCAGGTATCGATGGATTTTCTGGGATAGCAATCGGTTCCCTGGGATTTAGCCACTAAGTGAACTTCTTTCCCGGCAATCAGATCATGGATTACATGGGCTCCACCATATTCCAAGCCCCTATCTTTGGATGGCTGGGTGGCCCCTAAATAAGTGTCCACTGCTGCCAAACCGCCATAGGCTTCGACATCATTCAAACTAATCTCTGCCATCCGAATAGGAGGATCAGAATGACCGAAATTGATAAAGGCTCCGGATGAACACATGGGACCAAAGGTGGATGTGGTAACCACATCCACATAGTCTGCGGCATCCTTGATTCCCCGAGCTTTAACAATATCAATGACTTCTTCTGCGGTTACAACAACAGCTTCGCCTCTGGCGATTTTTTCATTAATTTCCTGATAGGTTTTTGCCATTTTATCCTCCAAAATTAATTTTTTTTATTTCCTGATAGGGTTACCATGCCGTTTTTTTATACCATCGTGTTTAGATAGGCATTCATAAAGTTGTCCAAATCCCCATCCATCACACCCTGAACATTCCCTACTTCCACATTGGTTCGATGGTCTTTGACCATATTATAAGGATGGAATACATAGGACCTGATCTGACTTCCCCAGGCAATCTGACTGTGATCGCCTTTAATATCATCAATATGATCCATTTTTTCCTGTTCCATAATTTCTACCAGCTTGCCCTTGAGCATCGCCATGGCCACTTCTTTGTTTTGATGCTGGGAACGTTCATTCTGGCACTGAACCACAATGCCTGTGGCAAGATGGGTAAGACGCACTGCTGAATCGGTTTTATTGACATGCTGTCCACCGGCGCCACTGGCCCGATAGGTATCAACGCGTATATCTTCAGGGAGAATTTCTATTTCCACAGTATCATCTATTTCCGGCATGACGTCCAGTGATGCAAAAGAGGTATGTCGACGGCCTGAAGAATCAAAGGGTGAAATCCGGACCAGCCGATGAACCCCTCGCTCAGTTTTTAAATAACCATAAGCGTTAATCCCTTCAATCATCAGGGTCGCACTTTTTATCCCTGCCCCTTCTCCGGGTTGAAGGTCTAAAGTCTTGACTTTATATCCCTTTTTTTCAGCCCAGCGGGTGTACATTCGTAACAGCATTTCCGCCCAGTCCTGGGATTCCGTACCGCCGGCCCCTGGATGCAGAGCAATAATAGCATTATTACTGTCGTATTCCCCGGAAAGAAGGGTTTCAACTCGAAAAGAGTCAATTTTTTTATCAAGACTGTTAATGGATTCGGTAAATCCTTCCAGGATCTCACCTTCTTCAGCCAATTCAAACATCACTAAAATATCATCCAACTCTTCTGTAAGAGCATTGTAGTGATCAACTTTCAGCTTTGTTATTTTTAACTCTTTTAAGATAATCTGCGCCGATTTTTGGTCATTCCAAAAATCCGGAATTTCAGTCTTTTTTTCCAGGGCTTCTAATTCACTGGTCAATTTGGGTAGGTCAAAGTGAATCCCCCAATTCCTTTAACTTTGTTTCCATTTCATTGACAATTTGCTTTTCTTCATACAAATCGATCATTAAACGTTCACATCCTTTCAATTATGCTTCCTGTAGGCAATTGCTAAATTCATAGACACAAGTGTAAATTGCTTGATGTCAGTTTTCATAAACAATTTTATAACGTATAGGCGAACAGTTCAACGAACTGTCCGACGTATAGTGGAAAAATTGTTTCATGTAAACAGACATCAAAGCTCACAGTACTTTCGCAATTACCTATTACTTCCTGGAACCGATTGGTTTTTTTATGCTCCGCAACATTTTTTATATTTTTTTCCACTGCCACAGGGACAAGGATCGTTTCGACCGGCCTTATTGTGGGGATCGGCTGGACCGGCTGGTTTTCCTTGAATTTCATTTTCATTGGTTTTCATTTGATTGAAATCCACTTTTTCTTTGGCTTCTTCGCTTGGTGCCACTTGAATATTTAAGTTGAATAGGTATTTGACCGTATCCTCCTGTATTCTCAGAACCATATCGTCAAAGAGGTCAAATCCCTCTTTTGTATATTCTTTGACTGGATCATTTTGTCCATAAGCCCGTAGACCGATGCCTTGTTTTAGCTGATCCATATTATCAATGTGATCCATCCATGCACTGTCAACACTCCGAAGTAGAATGATGCCTTCAATGTTTTGGAGTTGTTCGAGTCCCAAACGTTCTTTTTTCTCTTCCAGAATCTTTCGGCATTCATCCAATACTGCGTCTACCAACATCTCACGACTTTCAGGTTTTTCCGGAAAGCTCAGTGTTTCCTTGGGAAGAACAGTGCTTTCCAAATGCTTTTTAAGACCTTCTAAATCCCAATTATCGTAGTAGTCTCCATCCCCGGTAAACATATTCACATAGGCTTCTGACAGAGTTTTGGTCATACTCCAGATTTCATTTTCCATATCTTTGCCATCAATCACCTGCTGTCGCTGCCCATAAATAAGCTCTCTCTGACGGTTCATAACATTGTCATATTGAAGGACATTTTTACGGATATCAAAGTTTCGTCCTTCAACGCGTTTTTGAGAATTCTCAATGCCTCTGGTCAGGATCTTGTTTTCAATGGGTGTTTCTTCATCCAGTCCAATACTCTCTATCAGGCCTTGAATTCTTTCCGAGCCGAAGACTCGCATGAGATCATCCTCTAAAGAAACAAAGAACTGAGATGAACCCGGATCTCCCTGACGACCGGAACGCCCTCTTAGCTGATTATCGATACGTCGACTTTCATGGCGTTCGGTTCCGAGAATATGTAATCCCCCGACTTCTACAACCCCTTCGCCTAAAACGATATCGGTACCACGTCCGGCCATATTGGTGGAAATGGTCACCGCATACTTTTGTCCTGCGTTGGCTACAATTTCGGCTTCTTTTTCAAGAAATTTTGCATTAAGTACATTGTGTTTAATGCCGGAACGCTTAAGGTAAATACTAAGTTCTTCCGATTTTTCGATTGAAATGGTCCCGATGAGAATCGGCTGGCCGGTTGCATTGCGACGCTTCACATCTTCGGTGACTGCACAAAATTTGCCTTTTTCACTTTTGTAAATAAGGTCATTCAGGTCCTTTCGAATTAAAGGACGATTGGTCGGAATGGTAATGACATTGAGATTATAAATGGTCTGGAATTCATCCTCTTCGGTTTTTGCTGTTCCAGTCATTCCGGATAGTTTATTAAACATCCTAAAATAATTTTGAAAAGTGACGGTAGCCAGCGTTTTTGACTCCCGATTGACTTTCACATTTTCCTTGGCCTCAATGGCCTGGTGTAAACCGTTAGAATAACGTCGACCGGGCATTAAACGACCTGTAAATTCATCAACGATTATGATTTCCCCATCTTTCACCACATAATCCCGATCCTTAAACATGAGAGTATTGGCATGAAGGGCCTGATTAATATGATGTGATATTTCCATGTTTTCCACATCTGCGAGATTTGTCAAACCGAAAAAGCGTTCAGCTCTAACAATGCCATCATCGGAGAGCATAACAGACTTAGCCTTTTCATCCTTAATATAATTTTCTTCTTTAAGGGTTTTAGCAAAACCATTGGCCAGGTCATAGAGCTTGGTACTTTTGTCTCCACTACCTGAAATAATAAGCGGTGTTCTGGCTTCATCAACTAAAACACTATCAACCTCATCGATGATGGCATAATTGAGTTCCCGTTGAACCTGCTGTATTTTAGTCGGCGCCATGTTATCCCGAAGATAATCGAATCCAAACTCGTTATTGGTTCCATAGGTGATGTCACAGGAATAAGCATCCTTCTTCTGATCAAAGGACAGTCCATGGACTACCAAACCAACATTTAATCCTAAAAATTCATGAAGCTGTCCCATCCACTGACTATCCCTCTTGGCAAGGTAGTCATTGACGGTGACAATATAAACACCCTTTCCATTAAGGGCATTCAGGTATGCCGGCAGGGTGGATACCAGGGTTTTCCCTTCCCCGGTTTTCATTTCTGCAATATTGCCTTCGTGCAGCGTCATTCCCCCTAATAATTGGACTGGAAAATGCTTCATGTTCAGGACTCTCGCTCCGGCTTCCCGCACGGTAGCAAATGCCTCAACCAATAAATCATCCAGGGTTTCTCCCTGAGCCAGTCGTTCTTGAAATATATGGGTTTGTCCCCGGAGTTCATCATCACTCATGGCTTCATACTGGCTATTAAGGGCCAATATCTGATCCACCTTTTTCTGCATGCGTTTTATTTCTTTTCTACTGCTATCAAATATCTGGTCTAAAAATCCCAAAACTTTCACTCCTTTATTGTTTGCTTTATTGGAAAGAATTCCAACATTCATTATAACATAACCTTTTATATGTTCCTTTAAAAAATTTAAAAGGGACTGTAATTTTTCATACAGTCCCTAAAAATTAATATTAAATTGCTTTTTAATTATTTTTTCTTACGCCAAAATGCAACGTCTTTTCCATCCAGCTTTAATTCAACTAATTCATATCCAGCTTTTTTTCGCTCTTCCAATGCTGAATCAAAGGTTTTTTGTTGTTCTTCATTCATATTCTCATTGGTCTTTTCTTTTTCTTCACTTGAACCGTCATAAAATCGCTCAAACTCAACTTCTGTGACTTCTTCAATTTCATTGAAAGGAATCGGATCTTCTTCTTTTTGCGATGCAGGGGTTATCAGACTTTCTGCTTGCTTATTGATGTCCCTGATGGTTTGTTTTCGTCGTTGTGCCTTACGTTTTTCATCTTCAAGATTGAGACGTTGCCAAACATTTAACATTTCGCCTTCAGAAAATTCTTCTTCCTCTCCTGATTGCTTTCTTAGAACCGTTTCCTGTTGATAATTGTCACCTCGTAATACAAAAGGTGTATCAAGTTCTGTTAATTTAAAGCTTTCTACAATTCTTAAATCAGATTCCGGTTCTGGTTTAGGTTCTTTTTTAGGTAAGGTCTCCCGCATTGATTCCTCAACCTTATTTAATTCTAATTCTCGAATTTGCAACATTAATCGTTCTTTTTCTACTGCTAATTTTTCTTCATAATATTTTTTAGTAAAGAACCCGGTATCCTCTCTATTGAGAATTTCTTCCATTTCCGAGGCTTCTAATCCCTTGCTTTCAGGCTCTTGAACAAAAGTTCCCACTTCCTGAATGTTTCCGATGACCTTGGTACTGCCATCATCAATGGTCTCAATGATCATGGTTTCTTCCGGTTCCTGTTTTTGAATAATGATTTCTTCGGTTTCAGTTCCGATTTGAGAAGAATCATGATCAACCGCTTCAGGAATAATCATGGTTTCGAGCTCTTCTTCTGAAATAACAGTGGTCATGCTTTCATCTCGTTCACCTCGAATTGGGCCGTCACCTGTTAAATCCTGGTAAAATTCTTTAGCCTCAGAACTGGATTCGCTTGCAAGGACATCATTTTGAATCGAAACACCTTCGATATTCTGGTTTTCGCTATCTCCAAAAATGCCTTCATCATCCGTATACGCCTTATGATCATTCATAATGGATGGTTTTTTGTTCATAACATACTGAATGAAACCAATAAGCCCAATAAGTGCTATCATGGTTCCTACGCTTACCCCGGCAACTGTTCCATACAGACTCATTACCGTTGATATAAAGGGAATCGGTATGGGCAGATTAATTCCTAAAAACCACAAAAGGGTATTGGGTTGGATTAGTGCAAAAATCGGACTTAATCCCTGGACGATTTGCTGTCCAAAATCTGCTGGAAGAGTATCGATAACCCCCTGGGAAACTGGCATGTGTCCACCATTGATAAAAGTAACCACAAAATTTGATGTGAAACCGATTGCCAGGAGAATAACCCAGAAATCATCAAGGTTAAAGACAAGCATGACCAGCACAAGAATATAACTCGCAAAATTTACAATCTCAAGGTAGGGTTCAATAACAGGAATCCCGCCTGTATAACTGTAGAAATGTAAAACAAGCTGTAATAACAGCCCTAAAATCCCCAGAGGTAATAACGAAATTTTTCGTAATTTGAAACCATGTAGGCTTCCTCTGCGAATTTTTCCAATTAAAAAACCTAAAATTATTGCAACCAGTACTAACATATTTGTTTCAACCCCACTACTTATTCATTTTTCTTTCTATTTTAACATTAGACGCACAGTCTGCTCAATAAAATAATATAAGCAAATTTTGTTACATACCTACGTCTATTTTAAAGCAAAAGAAAAGTTCTGTCAAAACTTTATACCCGAATTTAAAAATATTTTTTTAATTCTAAATAATATCATCAAAAAAACCCCTTAAAACTGTTTTTTAAGGGGTGTCCATAATTTATTCTATAACTTTCTTAAGAAAGTTTTAGAAAGTTGGTTCAATAAGACCGTAGTTTCCATCCTTACGCATGTAGACAACATTTACATCATCGGTATCCCCATTAAGGAAGACGAAAAAGTCATGTCCCAGTAATTCCATTTGAAGCGTGGCTTCATCAACATTCATTGGTTTTATTGCAAACTTTTTCGTTCGCACAACCTTTGGCTGTAATTCATCGGATTCATCAATATCTTCAATATCTTCCAAATTAAATTTGCTGGCTTCTTCAAGATTTCTTCTAAGTAATTTTGTTTTGTGTTTTCTGAGCTGGCCTTCAAGTTTATTAACAACATTTTCAATCGATGACACCATATCCTCAGACTTTTCCTCAGCTCTAAGAATCGTTTTTCCAACAGGAATAGTAACCTCTAACATTTGGAAGTTTTTTTCCTTACTGAATGTAGCGTAAATTTCTGTTTCCTGACCAAAGTAGCGATCAAATTTAGAAAACTTCTTTTTCAGTGTTTCTTTTAAACCTTCTGATACATGCATATTTTTTCCGTAAATTGTGAATTTCATAACAATAACTCCTTTCAAAAGGTTAATTTTACTCGTTTACAGAATATAGAGTCTACGAGTTGTACTACTATTATACCTAATTTAGTTCCCTTTAGTCAAAATTATTTTGTTAATTTGTTGTCACAAAAAAGCAACGAAAAAACTTACTCTCATAATCCTGATAAAAAGGTGGTTTTGTCTCAGTTGACCTGGTTTTTTCCCCCACACTCGCCAGCTGGAAGTTTAGCTCAGTGTTTGCATCACAACTCCTTCTCTCGGCGTTAACCGGCTGGGCTTACTTCTAAGACGCACCATGATCAACAATTCTCTATTAAATTGTCTTACGTGGATCGCTTCGCCTGCATCTGGCATCGACTTTCAACCACAAACCTGAGGCCGTCTCCATTATAAGATCAGTCCTATAAAAATGTCAAGATAAATTCAATAGTCCTATGAAACACTGTTCCACCAGACAAATAATATGCTATAATATGAATAAGAAATTTTTGGAGGTTTTATCGATGCTTTTGGGGTTTTTAGCAACACTCTCAGTTTTTATCTTTATTCTTAATATTTCCCTGAGTATTACCATTATTTTTTTGGAACGTAAAAGTCCCCAGAGCACCTACGCCTGGTTGCTTTTTTTATGGA
>NZ_DATCHP010000077.1:0-3050 GCF_036508315.1 Acetobacterium sp.
GCTATCCATGGCAACAATCATGGTTTGTCGTTTAATATTGCTCTTTTCTATCTCCGTCAAACCTGCTGTATTTGATAACTGAGACACCATGCCCTGAGAAGTCACCACTGCCAGCAAATCGCCTTTTTGTACATAATCCCCTTCTGATACATTGATTTCTGTTAAAAGTCCTTCATTTTCCGCGACCACATTGACGGTTCCTTCACCATAGGACACCGTTGAATCCATGACTTGTGTAATATTAATGGGAACGGTGATGGAAAATATAATGACGCTGACTAAAAAAATCCCAATGCCCAATAAAATAAGCAAATTCTTTGGGCCAATGACCGTCATTAAAGCCGCATGTTCGTTTTTTGTTGTGCTTTTATCCCCTTTTTTCTTAAAAATAGATTCTTTCACTGCTATTGTCCTCCCCCGGTTGGATTATCCTTTGGTACCAGCTGATCATTAACATAGATTTTCTGGAATACATCAATGCCGTTGAGGATCCGTTTGTTAAAATTCAAGCTGCCATAAAGGGTCTCAAAGCTGTTCTCTGCGATAGCTTTCCTGATTGTCTGGGCATCAAGATTCTGGGCCTTGTTGGCAGCATCCGCAGCCAGATGTAATGACATGTAGGCCTGGGCCGCGGACAAATCCGGGTTCTGTCCATAGGCATTCTGATAGGCCTGAATAAACGCCGCCTCGGGGCCAGTTGTGGCGGTATTATTGAAATAACTGGTGACCTGAGTCAGGCTTTTGATGCTCTGAGGAATGGGATAGGGTTCAATCTCAATGTCATAGCTCGCAAAAATAGGCCGCGTGTTTCCTGTTTGGGCCAGATAGTTATTAAGGGTGGCAATGTCATTTCCCACACAGGCAGAGACAATGGCCTGGGCTCCGAGACTGTCCCATTTTTTCACATAAGAGCTGAAATAATCAATGTTCGGGGCATAGGAAACAGCATCCACTATTTCAATGCCCGCTGCATGGGCATATTCTTCAAAACTTTGCAGATAGTCTTTGCCATAGGTATTGCTGGCTGAATGAACAATGGCTACCTTACTGATACCTTGGGCTGCCAGGCTCTGTACCATTTCCCGGGCCATTGAATTTTCCGAAGGAGCACAAAGATAAACTGCCTCATTTCCAGTAAGGTTCACTTTTGAACTGGCGATAATAGGTGCGAAAAGAATTTTATTGTGCTGGCTATAAATGCCAGCCACCTTCAACACATCATCGGTGCTTCGATGTCCAATCACAATTGGGAAATTTTTATTTCCCCCGATCATAGTAGCAACTTCCACCGCCGTATTGGTGTTGTTGCCATCATCATTATAGTTGATTGTTATATTCTGATTCAGTATGCCCCCCTGTTCATTAATTTCCTTGGCTGCCAGTTCGATTCCGTTTTTGAAAGAAATACTATAGTCTTCAGAAAATGGATAAACAACATCCACTGATATGGTTTTTATTTCGGTTGTTTTCGCTGCACAACCAAAACAGAGCAACCCGCATATTAACAGGATAGATAGTATCATAAGGTTTTTTTTCATAACCCTCTCCTTACATTTGAGATACCCTTAAACTAAATAAACGCTGAAAATAAAATCAAATACTTGTCATTCATTTTTATCAACAGGTTTTTCATGTTCTCGGAAGACAGATTCAGTTTTTTTACCATTTCAGTTGAGGTAAACTTTCCGGAATATTTCAGTATATCAACCTCTGTTTGGCTGAGCAGCCCAAAATCAAGCATGGAAAAATCTGGAATTTTGTGAATAATCCAGGTATTTCTTTCGTTCTCACTCAATTCATGCCATTCTTTTAAAAGGCCCTTGTATTGAATCAGTTTTTTATAATACTCCACCATCACCTTGTTTTTGCCATAAATAAATTTAAGGTATCCCGCCGCAATGCCATAGTTGAAAGCCAGGTTGAAGTCTTCTCTGATCCGTTCTTTTGGAATCAGCCCTTTGATCACCGATTCCGGAATTTTTCCATCAAAATAAATTTTGCGCATTTCATTCTGGAGTCGCTTATTGGCCTGCAACCGAATATTTATCAAATCAATAAAACCCATTTTTTTTTCTGGAAAGGGGAATGTCCTCATTGCAGCAGTCAATAAGATCCTCATAGATTTCCAAGCCGAATTTCTCAGGATTAAGGGTAATAGGGGTTTTTGGATAGGGTAAAAAAAAAATAGGCCGTTTCAAACTGGCCTGGCGCATTATGGAGGAGTTCCATTACCAGTGTTTCGGATTCGTTGATGGTTTCCAGGGTTTCATGAGGTCCCCCTAAGATGATATTTTCCGGAAATGCCGTGAATCCCGGATTCAACGCAATGGTCAATCACATCCACCGCCATTTTTCGGGTTGTTTTTTTATTGTAGCTTTTTAATACCTGATCACTTTCGGATTCCAAACCAAAAAAGATCTTTTTAAGACCTGCATCCGCCATGAGGGAAGGAACTGAGTGACGGCGCACCCGTTTGGCATTGGCCCCTTCATAACAAAAGGTGCACCCAAAAGGACAGCCCCTTCCAGTTAAGATGGGCAGCAATCCGTAATACTTATAGTCATTGGTCAGGGTAATGTCCGGCCAGGGAATATCGTCCAGATCCTCTGGTGGTTTTCTGGGTTCGGTTTCCACCAAATCTACTTCTTCATCCCGGAATATAACCACTGACATACCGGTGTGATTTAATCAATAATAGTTCCATGTCTGCTTATCCCCCCTTTGAACTACTGACTTCAAATCATCCCCTGTCAGTACTTCGAAGGGGAAAATCCCCTTCTGTCTTTTACGAATATTTTGCTGTTTGTGTTGCTGTAAATGCGTAATCCACGCCAACAATACTTAAACCGCCATCTAAATAGTTGCACGCTAAAAATACATGGGTCTTTCAATTATAAATGGTAAACCCCCGCCGGCAGCCTGATCCAATTGATCATCGCTGATGGGTTGTTTTTCTTGTGCTTCTTTAAAAGCGGCTTTGAATTCGTCAGCTTTAGCTGTATAACCCAGTTTTGCAACAATCGCATCAAATTCTGCTTCTGTTTTAGCA
>NZ_DATCHP010000078.1:0-28703 GCF_036508315.1 Acetobacterium sp.
AGAAGAAGGTGAAAACCCATTCATTTTAGATTCAGATGAACCGGATATTGATAAATTTTCCCAATTTTTAGACTCGGAAGTTCGTTATACTTCCTTGAAACTGACATTTCCGGAAGTTTCTGAAACCCTTTATGCCAGAGCGAAAGAAGAAGCACTGGAACGCTATATGGGTTACAAATGCCTGGCTGAAAATAAAAAAATTAACTCGAAAAAGTTTTATTCACTTCGTTGTCTCCAATCTCAGGAACCCTTAGGGGCAATGTCATTAACTTAAGTAGTACATTGCAACAAACAATAAAGCGATTCTCTTCTATTTTGAAGGGAGTTGCTTTTTTTTAGCCCGAATACGGTAAAAAATTGTATAGAAGAATTAGAATTAAATTAATAAAAATTAAAGATTGCGCTTTTTAGGGGGTCCGAGCCTGCCACTTGACTTATTTCACTTAACCCGTCTTTCGAGCAAAAACAGAAAAATTTCACAAGTTCAGCTAATTCAGGGCTCACAAACCGCATAAAATGGTGAAAATAATCGAAAATCGCAAATGTAGTGACCGAATATAGTAATTAAAATATTTTTATATTGACTCCTTTTAAAAGCTATTGTATAATGGGATTATGTTTATACGAGAATTTAAAACGAAGAAAAAAGAGATTACCTACTATAACCACAAACTGGTGGAATCCTACCGTAATGCTGAGAACAAACCAAGACAACGGATCATCATGAGTCTAGGAGACCTGAAGGACTTACCAAAGGCGTGCTGGAAGGAGCTTGCCTTCATCCTGGAACAGAAGATGACCGGACAGGAAACCTTTGTTTCCCCTGATCCGGAGCTGGAACGCCTGGCTGATCAGCTTTACGCATCCGCTGACTTCTTTCAGAAGAAGGTTGAAAGTAAAACCCTGGCTGCAAAGCAGCAGGAATGCGTGTCCGTGGATATCAATTCGGTTCAAACGGCACAGTCACGCGCTATCGGAGGAGAACTGATTGCTAAAGAAATGTGGGATCGCCTTGAACTGACCCCGATTCTTTCGGACTGCGGTTTTTCAGCTAAGGAGATTGCAGTGTCACAGGCTCTCATCCTAGGGCGACTCATCCACCCCTCCAGCGAACTGGCCACCCATCGGTGGTTCAATGAGCAGTCGGCGCTTTCCGAAATGCTTGAGACTGATATCCGGGGTCTGGGCACGGACAGCTTCTATGCTATAAGGGATCGACTGTTTGAAAACAGCCCGGCCATTGAGCATGCGCTTTACAGCAAAGAAACCAGCCTTTTTTCACTGGATCGAAAGTGGTTCCTGTTTGATCTCACCAATACTTATCTTGAGGGAAGCGGCAGGGATAATGAGCTTGCCCGTTATGGGGTATCCAAAGAAAAACGCCGGGACTGTCCCCTTATTTCACTGGCACTTATGGTGGATGGGCAAGGATTCCCTGTTTACAGCCGGATTCTCAAAGGAAACCAGTCGGAACCGGAAACCCTGAAAGATGTTCTTGATGAACTTGAAAAGCGGGATGATCCGATTTTGCTGAACAATAAGCCCACTTTCATTATAGACCGGGGCATTGCCACTAAAGACAATATGGCATTGATCAGGGCGTATGGTTATACCTACACCCTCATTGAACGCAGTCCTCTGGAAAAGTCTTATGCCTCAGCCTTTGAAGAACTCAAGGGATTCCTTGAGGATTCGAACCCCGGGTCTGATCCAGCAGCAGCTTTGGCTGCGGCTGGATGGGAAACCATCCGAAAAGAAGCCGATGTTTATGCCCGGTCCATCCTCACCGAAACCGGCACCCGGGTGCTGGTGCTCAGCACAAAGCGCGCCGACAAAGAAAATGCCATGGTCAGCGCCAGAGAAGAACGGTTTTTAACCGACATTGAGAAACTGAAACATTCCATTGAAACCGGTCATATTAAAGTTGCCGGGAAAGTCATGGAGCGCATCGGTCGTCTCAAAAAGAAATACAAAGGGTTTGGGAAGCTGTACGACATTCAGGTCATCCTCAGTGAGGATGAAAAAACAGCCCGCAGCCTTACCTGGACGAAGCTCTGCGCAGCCGCAGAGAAGACCATCCTTTCCGGTTGTTATGTCATTGAGACCGACCGACAGGGATTAAGTGCAACCCAGATCTGGGAGGACTTTATGACCATTACCCGGGTGGAAGCAGCCTTCAGAGATTTAAAATCCGAACTGGGTTTCCGACCGATCTTTCCCCATAAAAAAGAACGCACCGAGGCCCATCTCTTTATCGGTGTCCTTGCCTATCATCTCCTTGTCTCCATTGAAACAACCTTAAGAGTTGCAGGCGATACCCGAGAATGGCAGACTGTCCGGGAGATTCTGTCAACCCATCAGCGGTCAACCATTATCATGACTGGCCAGGATGGCACCATTTACAACATCCGTATCACCGGAAACCCTGAAAAGAACCATCATGAGATCTATAAGATCTTCGGAATTGTCAATTTAATCAAACGCAGGAAAACGACGGTTAACGAGAGAAGGTAGTGACAGAAAAAAAGAAAGGCCTGCAGGCGTTTCTACTCGAAACCCGGGTTCATGAAATTATATCATAAAAACAAAAGCCACATTAAAAAACTTCATCAAACCAATAATCTTAAATTCAAATTAAGATTATTGGTTGATGAAGCTTATTTATTTTTTGGTTAACTTAACCTACATTCTTTCAGGAGCCGTAACTCCTAAAATCCCCAGGGAGTTTTGGATAACCTGCTGGGTTGACTGAATTAACGCTACTCTGGCTTTCATTAAAGTAACATCTTCAATGCGAACATGACAGGCATTATAGAAGCTGTGGAAAGCTGACGCCAGCTCAATGGTATAACGTGTAATCCGACTGGGGTCCGAGCGTTCTTCGGCCATGATAATTTCATTTGGGAACAGGGACAGGGTTTCTAATAGGTGAAACTCCTCTTTTTCTATTAATCGGGTGAGATCCAAGGGTACATCCTCTGCAACCTCTTCTGCCATTTGCCTCACGATACTGCAAATACGGGCATGGGCATATTGAACATAAAATACTGGATTATCACTGGATTGTTCAATGGCCAAATCCAAATCGAAATCAAAATGGGTGTCCGGTGATCTCAGATTAAAGAAGAACCGTGTGGCGTCCACGCCAACTTCATCAATTAAGTCAGTCAGTGCAATGGCTTTTCCCTGACGCTTGGACATTCGGGCAACCTCTCCATCTCTTAAGAGTCTCACCAATTGCATAATGACTACTTCAAATTGATCCGCATTAATTCCAACCGCTGTAAGAGCACCTTCAAGCCTTGCAATATGACCATGATGGTCTGCACCCCAGACATTGATGCATCGATCAAATTTTCGATTTATAAACTTATCCATATGATAGGCAATATCAGCCATAAAATAAGTCGGTAGCCCATTGGCACGAATGAGAACGTCATCTTTATCGGATCCAAAGGATGTTGACTTAAACCACAGGGCGCCATCCTGTTCATAGGCAAACCCGCCTTTTTTCAAAAGTTCGATGGTGGATTCAATGGCACCGCTGTTATACAGACTTTGCTCAGAAAACCATACATCATAATGGATGCCGTATGCCTTAAGATCTTTTTTAATTTGGGTCAGATTTTTTTCAAGGGCATAGTCTACCAGAATTTTCTTACGGGCATCACATTCCAATGACAAATGCTGATCCCCTTCAAGTGCAATAAAATCCTTCATATGCTCGGTAATGTCATTTCCCTGGTAGCCATCCTTTGGAAATGCAATGTCTTCTCCCAGCAGTTGTCGATAACGGGCATCCAGAGAGTCCCCAAATTTTACAATCTGATTTCCGGCATCGTTAATATAAAATTCCCGGGTTACTTCATAACCTGTCCAAGCGGCAACGGAAGCAAGAATATCACCAATGGCGCCGCCTCGGGCATTCCCCATGTGCATCGGGCCTGTGGGGTTTGCTGAAATAAATTCCATATTAAAGGTTTTTCCAGTATTTTTATCACTGTGGCCATAGTTTTCCTTTAAGGCTGATATCTCTTCCAGGGCTGAATACTGCCAGGTCTTCTTTAACTTGAAGTTAATAAAACCCGGACCGGCTATTTCCACTGTATCAATGTAAGATCCTTCTGTTTCCATGTTCTCCAACAGTTTTTCTGCAATAAAACGCGGTGACTTTTTTGTCTGCTTTGGTAATTGCATGGCCATATTAGTTGAATATTCCCCATGTTCTTTTTCCCGGGGCATTTCCAAAAAAAGGTCTGGCATGGTTTCTATGGAGAAAGCACCTGTTGCCACCGATTTATTCAGGGCATTTGCCATGATCTCCTTAATCTGTTCTTCTACCTTTTCACGAATATACATTATTTTATCCTTTCGAGCCTCTTTTTTCGAATTATTAACATAAGTAGGTAATTGCGAAATTCATAAACACAACCGTAAATTGCTTTGATGTCAGTTTTCATAAACAATTTTGCAACGTATAGGCGAACAGTTCAATGAACTGTCCGACGTATAGTGGAAAAATTGTTTCATGTAAACTGACAGTGAAGCTCACAGTACTTTCGCAATTGCTTATTAACATAAGTCAGAGGAGAAGCACCAATGTGCTTCTCCTCTGACGATTTCACTATCCCGGCATTATTGGGTGATTTTAATATTCAGAACATTTTGAGAATTAGTAATGCCTTCAATTTCAATATTATAGTCAATCATTACCTTTGTCGGTTCTTTTAAATCGTTATAATTTACCAATACATCCTTTGTCAGAATTCCCATGGTCACATCCCCAAAGGGTGTGGAATACCATGTGAGATTCCGCTTTCCGCTTTCGAATTCCATAATGGAATTGGTGGTTCCCAATCGAATGACTGACACTTTTTGCTTATCAACGCGAAGGGTTGTGACTGTGCCTTCCATACCTGACACTTCAGATTCTTCATATGTTACACATGCCCCATCGGATTCTTTATATAAATCTCCTTCGGTGAGAAACTCAAGGTTATCCTTATCTTCTTCGTTCTTAACGGATCCTGAAATGGATACCCATACTTTTTTTCTTTCTTCAGTCATTGGTCTCCTCCTGGAGGGTTGATTTCTGACATTATTAAACCATTGATTGGTTTATTTATCAAGATAATTTATTATTCTCTTAAGTTTAATTAGGGTAGAGTGACCCGTTTTCGGTTGGCCGATGCAATAATTTTATCTACCAGATCTGAATAGCAAATGTCAGTGGCTTCCCACATTTTTGGATACATGCTGATGTTGGTAAATCCCGGAAGGGTATTGACTTCATTAATAAGGATTTGTCCATCCTCGGTAAGGAAAAAATCCACACGGGAAAGTCCTGAGCCTTCAATGGCTTCAAAGGCCTTAACAGCATATTCTCGAATCATTTCCGTGGCTTCATCTGAAATATTTGCCGGAATCACAACTTTTGAATCCTGGGTATCTGAATATTTGGCTTCATAATCATAGAATTCTTTTGAAGGAATGACTTCTCCCGGAATCGATGCACACAGCATGCCGCCATCATCAAGGACTCCGCATTCAATTTCTCTGCCTTTAATAAAGGCCTCCATAATCAATTTATCATCATAAATAAAGGCTTCTTCAATGGCAGCAATGAGTTCTTCCCGATTATGGGCTTTGCTGATCCCAACGCTGGAACCCATATTGGCTGGCTTCACAAAAATAGGATACCCCAGTGCTTTTTCCATTTCTTCAAGTTTTCCTTCAGGGTCCTTCTTCCAATCATTTTTACGGAAATACCGGTAGTTTCCGGTTGGAATTCCCACACTTTCAAACATGATCTTTGAAAAAACCTTGTCCATACCCACCGCCGAACTCAGTACACCGCAACCGATATAGGGTTTGTTCAGCATTTCAAATACACCCTGAATGGTGCCATCTTCTCCCATTGGGCCATGGAGAACTGGAAAAAACACATCAATTTTTGTGATTTCCGGATGGGCAAAAATCGAAAAATCCCCAATAAGATTTTTACTATCCTGTTCCCAGGAGCCATCCTTGATCTTTTCATGATCTCCTGAATAAAGATACCACTTGCCTTTTTTCGTAATACCAATGGTTACAATGTTATATTTCTCTTGATTAATGACTCTTAATACATTGTATGCCGAAACCCGTGAGACTTCATGTTCTCCGGATTGTCCACCAAAAATCACACCTATATTGAGCTTATTTTCCATCTGTGCATCCCCCACTTTTCTATTTTTCTAACTCATTTTAAAGAGTTTTAATTCAGACACTCTCGAAAATCCTCTTCGGTTATAACTCTTAACCCATTTTCTTTAAGCATTGCTGTGGTAAACCCGTCACCATCCACAAGTTTTCCTGTAAAACTCCCGTCATATACTTTTCCGCAACCACAGGAAGGGCTTTTACTTTTTAGAATTGCAATTTTCGCCCCGGATTTCCGGGCTACTCCAAGGGTAATTTCTGCTCCCAGCGCAAAACTGTCGGTAACCTCACTTTTGTCATCATTATACACTTTACGTTCATCATTGACCACCACTATCTCAGATGGATTTCTTGGTGTTGGCAGTCCGGCCAACACCTCAGGACAGACTACAATGGCTTGACCCTGAAGCGTAAGATCCCGGAGTTCTTCCACCAGGCATCCCGTTTCATCATAGCGACATTTGATTCCTACCAGGCAGGCTGAAACCAGGATCGGCTTCTTTTTATCAATGGCTTCGTTTAAACTGTTAAAATCTTTTAAATTCATCTCTATTCTCCTTTTATTTTAATGTCCCTTAGTTAATTGCAAAATTCATAAACACAACCGTAAATTGCTTTGCTGTCAGTTTTCATAACCCTAAGAGATCGCTTTGCGAATTTCTTAGGGTTCGCGGGCAGTCGCCAACTACAAGCGAGCTTGTGATTGGCTCGTTGCCTTCGCGAAAATGATTTTGTAACGTATAGGCGAACAGCTCAACGAGCTGTACGACGTATAGTGGAAAAATTGTTTCATGTGAACTGACAGCAAAGCTCACGGCACTTTCGCAATTAGTTATCGGTTTCGGTTTCTGCTACTTTTTTCGTATTCTGAGCCCCTTTGGATAATGGTTCTTAATGATTCCTTCGCTTGCTTTTCCAAAACCCAGAGAATCCCCTTGATATCCAATCAATACCCAGCCTTTTTCCGCCACCAGGTTAAGTGCTTCCCCTTTTAAATAGTGGTAGGCCTGATCTTCTTCTTTAAGATCACACACATTTTTGGCCTCTGACAGTTTTAGTGCCATGGCCAATGCATAACTTGGTTCAAAGCGATTCTTTTTAAACTCACCTAAATGGAGGCCCGGTCTCAGAACCTTCAAGTTGGAAATGGTTTCAAGCGCCAGGCCTTCAGGAAGGGCATAAAGATGTTCCCCTGATAAATAGAGTCGATGTTCAAAACTTTTGTAAAAGTCCTTATCTAAAGAGTCCCTGGCAAAGCTCTCATAGTCCTGGAGCTCTGCTCTGGTTGCTTTTTTTAATCGTGATTTTGCATACCCTTGTTTTGCATTATTTTCATCTGAACAAGGACCGACTTTTACCAATTTTGCAATAAAATGGCCTTCGCCTTTGACCTTCATGGGCATGATACGAAGTGCATTTTCAATGGACTTTGTATTTTTTCTGGTCCATTCCACACGGCCATGATCCTCCAGGCCGGTAAGTTCGATGCTTTTTAATTCATAGGAATATTTATTGATAAAAGCCTCAATGATCTGTTCATTTTCTTCCGGAGAAAAGGTACAGGTTGCATATACCAACACCCCCCCCGGCTTTAATAGACGGTGGGCGGTTTCTAATATTTTTTCCTGTTTCCCAACACAACGGTCTACCCGTTCCAGACTCCAGTCTGAAAGTGCTCCGGGATCTTTTCTGAACATGCCTTCTCCTGAACAAGGGGCATCCACCAGAATTTTATCAAAGCGCTGGTAAAACGAATCTGCCAGCCGCTCTGGAAACTCATTGGTGACCACCGCATTGGCAATACCCATCCGTTCAATATTTGTGGATAGGATCCCGGCTCTTGAGTTCACCAGTTCATTGGCAACCAGAAGGCCCCGACCCTGAAGCTTTGCTGCAATCTGGGTGGATTTTCCACCTGGGGCGGCACAAAGATCCAGTACCCAATCCCCTGGCTCCGGGGAAAGGGCTTCCACTGCGGCCATAGCTGTGGGTTCCTGAACATAATAAAGACCGCAATAATAATAGGGGTTTTTCCCTGGTCGAATCGTACTGTCAATATAAAAGCCTTCATGACACCAGTTTACTTTCTGGGTTTCAAAGGGGAGCTTTCCCGATAATTTTTCCGGGGCCAGCTTAAGTGTATTGGTTCTTATGCCTTTACTTTCAGGTTGGTCATAGGAATTAAACAGTTCGTCACTTCCCTTTCCCATGAGGATTTTCATTTTATCGATAAAGTCCTGGGGTAAATTCATTTTTTATTCCTCATTTCCGGGTTATATGTGGTAAATCGTTTCTTATCATTTCTTATTCTTATATGAATAAAAACACCAACGAAAAGCGCTGGTGTTTTTATCTGCAATTAGTCTTAATTAGTATAAGTTCATTTTTTTGGTTTTGCAAATATCATCCGACCGGCAGCTGTTTGTAAAATACTGGTGACTAAAACCTGTGTTGAGGTCCCAATGTATTTTTTACCGTTTTCAACGACAATCATGGTACCATCATCCAGGTATGCGACTGCCTGACCGCTTTCTTTTCCACCTTTTACTAAGAGAACACTCATTTCCTCACCAGGGAGTACAACCGGTTTGACTGCATTGGCCAGCTCGTTAATGTTGAGAACATCCACTCCCTGAACGGTTGCTACCTTGTTAAGGTTATAATCATTTGTAAGAATCCTACCCTTTGTCAACTTACCTAATTTTACCAGCTTAGCATCCACCTCACGGGTATCATCAAAATCCTGTTCGGTAATTTGAACCTCGATGTCCAAGTCCGTTTGAATTTTATTCAAAATATCCAAACCACGACGTCCACGGTTTCTTTTTAATTCATCTGATGAATCCGAAATAAGCTGTAACTCATTAAGAACAAAAACCGGGATCACCAAAGGACCTTCAATAAACCCTGTTTTGCAGATATCAAAAATTCGTCCGTCAATAATGACACTGGTATCCAATAATTTTGGAATGGCAGCATTCTTCTTTTTGATAGAACGCTTTTGACTTCCCAGGACACTACTTTCCTTTTCCCGTTTGCTGTTTTGGAAAGCCAATAGAATCTCTTCACGTTTTTTAATCGGCAAAGTAAATCCGATGTAGCCCAGAACAATATAGATAATCATGGTAAGAATACCACCAACCCATGGAAATGGAATTTGGTAAAATGCAAAGCTTATTAACATAGCGATAATCAATCCGATAACCAAACCGCCAATTCCCAGCCCGATATCAATGAGGCGCACATTTTCCATACTGGTTTCAACGATCTTCGACAGCTTTTTAACACCACTGAGCATCAGTGGAAATAGAATAAAAAATATGAGTCCAAAGAGAATTATAAGAACGGCGTAAATGATTAATTGAGTTTCAGGGCCTATGACGATGTTAAGGGATTCCTGAATCCAAGTATTAGAAATAATCATATTTGCTGATGCAATTCCCAAAAGGATCCCAATGAGAGCAAAGAAAAACCGAAGTATCTTCTGTATCATTTAATTCACCTCCTTTCCTATAAATGAACTTTCATTATAGCAATAAATTCTTAAAATTGCACTACAAAAAAAACAAAAGACGTGAAATTCACGCCTCGTTGCTTACTGAACTATTAATTAATTCTAAAATATCATCTTTATCACTTTTTTGAATCAAAACCATCTCACTGATAATAAAATTTCGTGCATTGTTCAGCATTTTCTTTTCTCCGGTTGAAAGACCTTTTAACCGATCCAGAAGGATGAGGTTTTTAACAACCCTTGCCACTTCAAAAATATCACCGGTTTTCAATTTTTCAAGGTGTTCCCGATACCGTCGGTTCCAGTTTTTTTCCATCACATCCATGGGTAATTTTAATGTTTCAATCATCTCGTCAATAACTGCCTGGCTTACGATGTTTCGCACTCCTATTTCATCAACCTTATCCACTGGGATTAAAATCTGCAGTCCCTCTGAAACAATCTGCATTATATAGTAAGGTTTTCTTTCTTCAAATATTTCTCGCTCTTCAATTGCTTCAATGACACCTGCTCCGTGCATTGGATAAACAATTTTATCTCCAATTTTATACATTATAAACCACTCCTATCGTCGCTTCCTATAGCTATTATACCACAATAAAAGGAATAAGCCTATCATTCTATAAAAATTTTATTCCTTTGTCAATGATTTTTTAAATAATCATGGTCAAACCAATCCGCTTTCGTTTCAAATCAATGGCAAGAACCTTAACGGTAACAACATCTCCCAGAGAAAGTGCTTCGGAAGGATGTCGAATAAAACGATCCGTAATCTCTGAAATGTGAACCAGCCCATCCTGATGAACGCCAATATCCACAAAGGCACCAAAGTCAATGACGTTTCTAACGGTGCCCACTAACTCCATATCCACTTTTAAATCATCCATGGATAACACATCGGATTTCAAATGCGGCTTCGGTGCGTTTTCCCGGGGATCACGACCGGGCTTTTTCAGCTCATTGAGAATATCATAAAGGGTCGGGACCCCAATTTCAAGGTGCTTGGCAGTTTCTGCCACATTTATGTCATTAAAGAATCCCTGCTCCTGACTCCCTAATTCTTTTTTTGAAATTCCCTTAAGCTTTAAGAGTTTTTCCACACTTTTATAGGTTTCGGGGTGAACCCCGGTATTATCTAAAATATTATCCCCGTCGTCAATGCGCAGAAAGCCTGCGCACTGTTCAAAGGCCTTGGCCCCTAACCCTTTAACCTTCATTATTTCTTTTCGGTTTTTAAAGGAACCAAGGGTGGTTCGATAGTCTAAAATATTTTTAGCAATGGTTTTATTGACGCCGGCCACATGCTTAAGCAGTGATACCGATGCCCGGTTTACATTAACCCCAACATTATTCACCGCATCCTCTACCGTGGCTTCTAAAACCCGTTCCAGCTCTTTCTGGTTGACATCGTGCTGATACTGTCCGACACCAATATGCTTGGGATCAATTTTCACCAGTTCAGATAGGGGATCCTGAAGTCGTCCGCCAATGGAAATGGCCCCACGAATGGAAACATTAAGGTCCGGATATTCTTCGGTGCCTAGTTCCGATGCTGAGTAAACCGATGCTCCGGCTTCATTGACAACAACATATTGAACCGGAACCGTTGTTTTTTGAATGGCCTCGGCAATAAATTGTTCGGATTCCCGGGAAGCAGTGCCATTGCCGATGGCAATGATATCCACCTGATGACGTTCAATGAGCTCAAGCAGTTCTTTTTCAGCTTCCTTTGCCTGACCTTTACCCAGGGTTGGATAAATGGTGGTGGTATCTAAAACTTTTCCATTAGGGTCTAATACCGCAATTTTGCATCCTGTTCTGAAAGCGGGGTCAAAGCCCATGGTTGTTTTTTCTTTAAATGGTGCCTGGAGCAACAGCTTTTTAAGGTTCAGGGCAAACATCTTAATGGCACCGAGCTCTGCCCGTTCCTTTAGCGTTCCCCGAATTTCCCGTTCTATGGCTGGTGCAATCAGACGTTTGTAGCTATCCTCAATGGCGGCTAATAAAGTGCCCGAGGGGGCCTTTATCAATTCTTCTTTCAAGTAGACATCAATTTCTTCTACCGGTGCCAGAATTTTGACTGACAGCGCCTTCTTTTTTTCGCCCCGGTTTAAAGCCAAAATGCGATGATCCTTAATGGCCTTAATGGTTTCAGTATGGTCAAAATACATTTCCAGCTCTGGATTCTCTTCCTCCATGCCTTTAACCACTGTGGATTTTATCTGGCCCTTTTCAAAGGTCATTTTACGGATAACACTTCGGTACGTTCCATTATCCGCAACGATTTCGGCAATGATGTCCTGGGCGTATTGAAGGGCTTCTTCTACTGAATTGACCTCTAACTCAGGATTAATATAACTTTCTGCTGCTTCTATTAATTCAGGTTCCGTTGTTTTTTGTTCTAAAACAAGCAGGGCCAGTGGCTCTAAACCCTTTTGTCTTGCAACAGATGCCCGGGTTTTCTTCTTTTGCTTATAGGGCAGGTAAAGATCTTCTATTTCCTGAAGGGTTTTTCCCTGTGAAATCGCGGTTTTTAATTCCGGGGTTAACTTCCCCTGTTCTTCAATGGTACCGCACACTTCTTCTTTGCGCTTTTCCAGCTTTCTTAAATAAGTCAGGCGAACATCCAGATCCCTTAAAATGGCATCACTTAAATTTCCGGTGACTTCCTTACGATAACGGGCGATAAATGGGATAGTATTGCCTCCATCAATAAGAGCGATGGTATCCTCTACCTGCTGGGGACGTATTTTAAATTCTTCTGCTAATTGATTTACTAAGTATTCCACGAATGACTCCATTTCTTTTTTGTGCTAATCTACTACCTTTTACAACTGTCTGTTTTAAATATTTCAGAGTTTATCTTAACATTTCTTTCGAATTATAACAATTTTTTATCCTGACAAGCCTTAATTCATTCTTAACCGCATCTTTTTTCATTATCATTTTTCCCCCTGATTGTAAAAAAACAACAGTCATGATAAAATATTTTATAATAAATGAAAAGGAGCCCCCTAATGGCTATAAAATTTATTGTGGATTCCATGTGCGAAACAAACAGTGACATATTGAGTCGCTATGATTTTGATATATTGCCCATTCCGGTTACCCTTGATGATAAAACCTATTACGACGGCATTGATGTGACCTCAGAAATGATTATTGACTTTGTCACTAATCATAAAAGCACCTTCCCAAAAACGGCTCAAATACAACCGATGATGATTATTAACACCTTTGAAAGCCATCTTAAAAATGGTGATGATCTTATTTATCTGGCTTTTTCTTCAAAGCTTTCAGGTACCTACCAAACCGCACAGCTTCTGGGAAAAGACTTACAGGAAAAATATCCGGACCGCAGGATTACCATTATTGATTCTCTGTCTGCAACCACAGGATCCGCACTGATTTTACATCAGGGTTTAAAACTTAGCAAGCTCTGCCGTTCTTATGAAGAAATTGTTGAAACCATGACTTTTTTATCAAATCATGTTCAGATCTTTTTTATGGTCGGAGATATTAAGTGGCTGGCTCAGGGCGGACGAATCGGCCGCAGCGCCGCCATGATCGGAGAGATGTTAAAAATCGTTCCGATCCTCACCATTAAAAACGGCGAGATCCAGGTTTATGAAAAAATTCGGGGACAGAAAAAAGCCCTGAAAAAGCTCCTTGCCACAGTGAATGAGAAAATGGGAGAAAACCAGGATCAGATTGTCGGATTTATTCAAATCACCGCACCTGAACTTCAGGAAAAAGTGAAACGCTATATGCAAAAAGAATTCAATGTTACTAATTTTATGATTCCCGAGAGCGTCGGGGCGGCTCTTACTGTCCACATTGGCACCAATTGCCTTGGGATCATGTTTTTTGATGAATTACCCGATAATTATGTGAATGTTTGCCCTTAGAAACAGGTTATAAATAAAAGAGACTGTTGCCATTTTATTGCAACAGTCTTTTTTTATTTTCTTCATCTATTATTTTTTTGATTTAATGAGGTTAATCAGTCCGCCGGCTAAAAGCATTTCTTTCTGACGCTCAGAAATTTCAATGGCCATGTTATAGGTCAGGCCCTTTGTTTTATTAACAAGGGTCACTTTACCGGCTTTAACAGCTTCCTGGGCATTTTCAATGATCAGCTCATCACTTTGGGTAATGGTGTCATAGTCCGCTTCATTTTCAAACACCATGGGAAGAATCCCATTATTAATCAGGTTATTTTGATGAATTCGGGCAAATGATTTTGCTGCAACCCCTTTAATTCCCAGAAAAACCGGTGCCAGTGCTGCGTGCTCACGGCTGGAGCCCTGGCCGTAGTTTGAACCGCCAATAATAAATCCGCCATTATTATCAAGGGCACGCTGTGGAAAATCAGCATCACAGGGGGCCAGACAGTATTCTGAAAGATAGGGAATGTTGGAACGGTAAGGTAGCAGCTTTGCATTGGATGGCATAATATGATCCGTGGTAATATTATCTCCTACCACAATGAGAGCCTTTCCTTCGACCTTTTTCTTTAATGGTTTCGTTGCCGGAAAAGGCTTAATATTCGGTCCTTTGATCACGACCACTTCAGACCCTTCCGGGGCAGGTGCCACGACCATGGTATCATTTAATAAGAACTTTTCCGGCATGGTAATTTCAGGAAGATTTACTTTTCCCAATGGGTTGGTCAATACGCCTTCAATGGCAGAAATCGCCGCTGTTTCGGGGCTTAACAGGTAAACATCTGCAGAAGGTGTTCCAGATCGTCCGAAAAAGTTTCGGTTAAAGGTTCTTAATGAAACGGCATCGGTGCAGGGTGCCTGACCCATTCCGATACATGGACCGCAACCACATTCTAAAACACGGGCACCAGCATTTAATAAGTCAGCCAATGCTCCATTCTCTGCCAGCATGGTTAATACCTGTTTGGAACCTGGTGCAATCACAAAGGATACATTTTCAGGAACTGTTTTTCCGCGGACAATGGCTGCAACCTTCATGAGATCCAACCAGGAAGAGTTGGTACAGCTTCCAATGGCCACCTGATTGAGTGCCAGGCCTTCAATTTCTGAAACCTTAACCACTTTGTCCGGGCTATGGGGGCAAGCTGTGAGGGGTTCTAAAACCGTCATATCCACTTTTACAATTTCATCAAATATTGCATCTTCGTCAGCACAAAGAGGTTGATAGTCTGCAACCCGACCCTGGGCATCTAAAAAGATTCGAGTCATTTCATCGGATGGAAAAACCGAGGTTGTCGCTCCCAGTTCTGCACCCATATTTGTAATGGTGGCACGTTCAGGAACTGTCAGGGTTTTAACACCTTCTCCGGTATATTCAAAAACCTTGTTAACCCCGCCTTTAACCGTGCATTGCCTTAAAACTTCTAAAATAACATCCTTAGACGATACGCCAGACCGAAGCTTTCCGGTTAACTCTACTTTTACCACCTGAGGCATGGTAATAAAATAAGGATCCCCTGCCATGGCAACCGCAACATCAAGTCCTCCGGCACCAATGGCCAGCATTCCTAAACCGCCGCCTGTTGGAGTATGGCTATCAGAGCCTAAGAGCGTATCTCCCGGAACCCCAAAACGTTCAATCTGGACCTGATGACAAATACCGTTACCAGGTCTTGAATAATAAATGCCGTGTTTTTTTGCAACGCTTTGAATATAAAGGTGATCATCCATGTTTTCAGGACCTTCCTGCAGCATGTTGTGATCAATATATGCCAGGGATTTTTTTGTTTTCACCCTTGGTACACCCATGGCTTCAAATTGTAAATAGGCCATGGTTCCTGTAGAATCCTGGGTAAGGGTTTGATCAATCTTAATGCCGATTTCCTGGCCTTTCACCATTTCTCCTACCACAAGATGTGCTTTAATAATTTTTTCGGTTAGTGTGTATCCCATTTAAATTCCTCTTTCTTTTTTCCTTTTTTAATAAATCAATTATCCTTAGTATAATTTCAGAGTGCTGACAAACCTCTTGCCGGACATTTAATTGATCGTTGTGTGCTGCATGATCGTACAGGCTACGCCTGTTCGCCATGATGCACACAACATGATGCAATAAAAATCCGGAAAGAGGCTTGTCTAATTACTTTGTCTACAATCTACATTTATCCTTTAGTCTGATTTTTCTCATACCATGACAATTATAACATTATTTTTATTATATTTCCATTATTTTGCTTTCCCATTTACATCTTCAGATTTCTTTCAAATTATGATATACTGTTACCTTGTAAAACAATATAACTTATCATTGGAATTGGAGGAGCCCATGACATTTATTAATCGCTTCAGCCGCTTTCTTTTCACCCAGGGAAAAAAGAACCATATCATTAACTTATCTGCTCAAATGTCTTATCAGGCACTCTTGGCTTTTATCCCTTTTATGATGCTTGTTTATAACTTTCTCAACTGGATTTCCACCGAAATGAACGGAAAATTTATGGCCACGCTTTCAAATTTCTTGCCGGCTTCAGTCCTGGATTATTTTCACACTGCCGCTGAAAATACTATAAATACACCAATTTCGACCGGCAGCAATCTGCTTATTGGTTTCTTTATTCTTTTTGTGTCAATTTCTGCCATGTTCTCCCTGATCACTTCATTAAATCGCATTTTCGGACAAGCAGAAACCAGAAGCATACCTGGGCTCATCGTTCAAGCCATCCTTTATTTGTTATTGTTTCTTGTGATGATTCTTTTCACAATTATTTTCTATGCTTTGGGTGAAAATACTCTTTATCACATTTTTAACCTATTGAATCTTTCTCAAATTTTTACCGTATTCCTAACAGCTTTCGGTATTTTATACGTTGGTGTTATCACCACCCTGATTTTCACCCTTATCTATATGTTTGCACCTAAAAATCACCTGAGTTTTTTTGAAGCACTCCCTGGAGGACTCTTTGTGAGCATCGGTTGGATGTCGCTCCTTTTTATTTATAATATCATCGCCAAACCATTCCTTAACCTCACCACCTTTTTCAATAATATTCAGGGCCCTTTTTTCCTCTGCATTTTTATTTATACAATTTGCTTTACTCTGACCCTGGGTGGTGTCATCAATCTATATGCCCTGGATAAAAAAGCATCACAAAGAAAGGTGAATGAAAAATGATCAAGAGATTGCTTAATACAAAAATTGCAAAGCTCGGCTTTTTATTAATGGAAGATTTCGAAAAAACAGATTTCCAGGGGATCTGTTCACAAATGGCTTTTTATCTCCTGATGGCCTTTTTTCCTTTGCTCATCTTTCTCGTTTCTTTTGTGGGACAATTTGTAAACGAGTTTGCGACCTACCTTGACCAAATTTTATTGGCTTTTTTGCCTGACCTTTCCTATGCGTATGTATCCAATCTTTTAGCATCGCTGACAAGCCAAATTTCAGATTCCAATTATTTTTTAATTCTAATCAGCTTTTTCTTTGCCACCCTGGCGGTAAGAGCAATCATGACCGGTTTGAACCAAACTTATGAAAGCACAGACACAAGAAGTCATCTTAAAATTTGGATACTGTCTTTTTTATTCACCCTTCTGTTTGCTTTGGCCATTGTTCTGATTGCTGTTGCTTACGTGTTCAGCCTTGACATAGGTAAATTCATTTTTCAAATTTTTGGCATTTCCTCGGATAATTACCCATCCTGGCAGCTTTTTGCTCTTGCCGTTTCCTGGCTTCTTTCCACCCTATTCTTTAACCTGGTATATATTATGGCACCGGCAAAGCCTCTGAAATTTTCAGAGGGGCTTCCCGGGGCTATTTTTACTACCCTGGGGCTTAATGTTGCCCTTAGAATATTCACCTGGATCATTAACAACTCCGACAAATACAGCGTCCTTTATGGCAATCTCGGTGGCCTCTTCGCTTTGTTGGTTGGACTTTACTTTATTTGTGTGATTCTCAATCTTGGCGGAAAAATCAATCTGTACTGGTCCATCTATAAAAGGAACTAAACTTTACTGAAAAGCAGCCCCAATGTTACGCTTTACCCTCAATTGTTAAAAAGATTTTACTTAGAAAAGAAAGATAAGCTTTCATTATCTTTTGGTTATGATAAAATGTTAATTAAGAAATGCTAAGGCTTTCATGCCTTTTCATATAAAGCTACTTGAAAGGACTGATGCATAATGAACGAAATATTCACTGAATCAGGATTCCCTGATAATCGAAAATATCAAAGCTATCATTATTTTGGTGCACATATTGGACATGAAGGGGTTATTTTTCGTGTTTGGGCCCCTAACGCCCAAGGGATTTCAGTAGTAGGCGATTTCAATAATTGGGAAGTCGATAAGAATTCCATGAACTCAATCCCTGGATCAAATGGTGTATGGGAACTTTTTATCCCAGGGCTTACCCAGGGCATGCTTTACAAATATGCGATTCGGCAATATACTGGCGAACTTGCTTATAAAGCCGATCCCTATGGTTTTTATTGCGAAGTCAAACCCAAAACCGCCTCAATTATCTGGGAACTGTCCGGCTATCCATGGCAGGACGAAGCCTGGCAAAAAAAACGCAACGCCGTTAACTGGCTGGAAATGCCTGTCAATATTTATGAAGCCCATTTAGGCAGCTGGAAACGCAATGAAAATGGTGAATACCTCACCTATCATGAACTGGCTGACCAGTTGGTTCCCTACCTGGTAGAAATGCATTATACCCATGTCGAGCTCCTGCCCATTATGGAACATCCTTTTGATGGTTCCTGGGGTTATCAGCTTACCGGATACTATGCTGCCACCAGCCGTTATGGTGATCCTCAAGGTTTAATGCACTTCATTGATACCTGTCACAAGGCAGGGATTGGTGTCATTCTCGATTGGGTTCCCGGTCACTTCTGCAAAGATGCCCACGGCCTTTTTCAGTTTGATGGTACACATCAGTACGAATACAGCGAACATCTCCAATGGGGCACTATGGAATTTGACTATGGAAAACCTGAGGTTTCGGATTTTCTTGTTTCCAATGCTTATTTCTGGTTCGACCTCTACCACTGTGATGGACTTCGCATTGACGGTGTTGCCAGTATGATTGAGTTAAACCATGGACAGGAAGGTGAACCGCACCGTAATATTCATGGCGGAACCGATCGTCTTGAAGCTCTGGCCTTCCTAAGGGAATTAAATACCATTATCTTCAGGGATTATCCCTTTGCCATTATGTCCGCTGAGGACTCCACCGCTTACCCCATGGTTACCTGGCCTGTGGACAAAGGCGGTTTAGGCTTTAACCTGAAATGGGATATGGGCTGGATGCATGATACCCTGGATTATATGGAAACGGATCCCTATTTTAGAAATAGATTCCACAATTTACTCACTTTTTCCATGGCTTATGCCTTTAACGAAAATTTCATCCTTCCTCTTTCACACGACGAGGTCGTGCACTGCAAAAAAACCATTCTCGACAAAATGTTCGGGGATTACGATATGAAATTCAACCAATTTCGTCTCCTTTTTGGCTATATGATGGCTCATCCTGGGAAAAAGCTCAGCTTTATGGGTAATGAGTTTGCCCCGTTTGTAGAGTGGCGTGTAGACGAATCTCTGGAATGGTTTATGCTCGAGCATGAAAAGCATGCACAAATTCATCACTATATCAAAGCTCTAAATAAATTTTATCTCCGTGAAAAAGCTCTGTGGTCAAGAGACCATAGCTGGAGCGGTTTCAAGTGGATGGAAGCTGACAACGCTGAGCAAAGCATTCTTATTTTTAAGCGGATGGGCAGCAGCGAAAAGGACGACCTGGTGATTATCCTCAACTTCACACCTCTTAGCTACACTGATTATAAGGTTGGGGTTCCCAGTGATGGCAACTACCGCCTGGCTTTTAATTCTGATGAGATTCCCTATGGCGGCAGTGGTTTTAAAATGAAAAAAACCTTGAAAAGCCATGCCATTCCTCTCCATGGAGAAGACCATTCAGTTTCTATTAACATTGCGCCATCATCGCTGCTCGTCTTAAAATGCATTGTTCCAAGAAAAACATCAGACGTAAAATCAACTCCTGCCAGGACATCAAAAACTAAAAGATAAACACAACATGACATACTTTGAAAGGATTAACTATGAACTCTTCAGAAAAACAAAAATTAAAAGAAGTTTTTAAAGCCGCCTATATTAATAAAATTGAGGAGGTCTCCGGAGATTGTCTTGAAGAAAGTTCAGTTCAGAAACAATATCAGGCCCTGGCAGAAGTGCTGATGGATGATATTACTACTCGCTGGGCTAAAAGCAATACCTGCTATAATAAACACAAGGACAAACAGGTCTACTTTTTTTCCATTGAGTTTCTGATTGGAAGACTTCTGAAGACTTATATTAACAATCTGGACATTGAAGAGTTGGTCACTGAAAGCTTAGATGAGTTGGGACTGGACTATGATGCCATTCAAAATATGGAATCCGATCCAGGCTTAGGCAATGGGGGTTTAGGTCGACTTATGGCTTGTTATCTGGATTCATCAGCAGCCCTTGGAGTACCTGCCCACGGTAATGGCATACGCTATAAATATGGGCTCTTTGAGCAAGGCATCATCAATGGCGAGCAAGTGGAAGTTGCTGATAACTGGCTGAAAGATGGCTATCCATTCGAAATTCGAAAGCCGGAAAAATCCGTTATTGTTAAATATCGTGGGGAGATTCATTCCGAAAAGATCAATGGCAACTTAACCTTTGTTCATGAAAACTATGAACCCATTATGGCTGTTCCCTATGACGTTCCAATCATGGGCTACCATAACGAAACCGTTAATTCCCTAAGACTTTGGGGTGCCGAACCTCTGGAAGATTTTGACCTTCCCAGCTTTAATCAAGGTCAATTTTTAGATGCTGTTCGTCACAAATCCGAGGCTGAATCTATCAGTCAGATTCTTTATCCCAATGACAATGCCTTTGACGGCAAGCTCCTGCGACTGAAGCAAGAGTATTTCTTTGTATGTGCCGGTTTGAAACGCATTGTAAGGCGCTACAAAAAATTTAATCATAACTCCATGGATGGGTTTAGTGATAAAATCTGTATTCATATTAATGATACTCACCCGGCCCTGTGTGCCCCTGAGCTGATGCGCATTCTCATAGATGAGGAAGGCCTTGGCTGGGAAGATGCCTGGAAAATGACAGTAGAAGCCATTAGCTTCACCAACCATACGGTTCTTCCTGAAGCACTGGAAAAATGGCCTGTGGAGATGATGAAAGATTTACTCCCACGAATCCATATGATCATCGAGGAAATCAATCATCGTTTCACTGATGAACTTTATGCCAAATACCCTAATAATATGCAACGCAATTACAATCTTTCCATTATAAAGGATGGTATGATTCACATGGCAAGCCTTGCCATTGTTGGCAGTCATTCAATCAATGGGGTTGCTGCCCTGCACAGTAAAATCCTTCGGGAAGAAACTTTTAAGGATTATTACGAAGTTTTTCCTGAACGCTTCCATTCTGTTACCAATGGTGTTTCCCCACGACGTTTTCTTATGAAAAGCAACCCTGACCTGAAGGATCTTATCAATGAATCCATTGGCCATGCCTGGGAAACCGACCTTTTTCAACTAAAACGCCTATTAACTTATGAGGACGATCCGGTGTTTCTCGATCGATTAAATGCGGTTAAACTTGCCAATAAGGTGCGCCTTGGTGCACATATTCAAAGACATATCGGTATTAACATCGATCCAAACTCAATTTTTGATATTCAGGTCAAGCGTATTCATGAGTACAAACGCCAACTTCTGGATGCCCTTTATATCTTATATTTGTACAACCGCCTTAAAGAAAATCCCAATCTGGAAATTGCACCGCGAACCTTTATTTTTGCAGGAAAGGCCGCCCCTGGGTATTATTATGCCAAACAGGTTATTCGGCTCATTAACGCCATTGCCAAATTGGTTAATAATGATAAAACCATTCATGACAAAATTAAAGTGGTCTTTCTTGCAAACTTCAACGTTTCACTGGCTGAAATTATTTATCCTGCCGCCAATATTTCCGAGCAGATTTCCACTGCGGGAAAAGAAGCTTCGGGAACAGGGAATATGAAATTCATGATGAATGGGGCCCTTACCCTGGGAACCATGGATGGTGCCAACATCGAAATTTCCGAGGCTGTTGGTCCTGATAACATTGTCACCTTTGGCCTTTCATCTGACGAAGTTTCACAGTATCAAAAATTCGGTGGGTATCGTTCACTTGACGTTTATGAACAGGACCCTCGGATCCAACAAGTTATGCGCCAACTAGTCGATAGCACTCTGGGGACGGGCCTCAATTTTCAAACCATTTACGATTCACTATTGCTCCACAACGACACCTATTTTGTACTCAAAGACTTTAGTGCTTATGTGGATGCCCAAAAACGAGTTGATGAGCTTTACCGCAGCAAAAAAACTTGGACAAAAATATCCTTAAATAACATTGCCCATTCTGGAATGTTTTCAAGTGATCGTTCAATTAGAGACTATCAGCGTGAAATCTGGAAAATAATTTAAGGGGGGAAACAAATGAATACTCAATGCGTAGCGATGCTCTTGGCCGGTGGACAGGGAAGCCGTTTAGGCTCACTTACAATAAATAACGCCAAACCTGCTGTTTTATTTGGAGGAAAATACCGAATTATCGATTTTCCTCTGAGTAATTGTATGAATTCAGATATTGATGTGGTTGGAGTCCTCACCCAATATCGTCCCTATATTTTAAACAATTATATTGGTGATGGCTCTGCCTGGGCCCTGGATCAAGTTAGTGGCGGTGCCCATATCCTGCCACCTTATATGGGTGAAAAAGGAGGGCGATGGTACTCCGGTACTGCGGACGCTATTTTTCAGAATATAGACTTTATCGATCGTTTTGATCCTGAATATGTTCTGGTGCTTTCCGGGGATCATATTTATAAAATGGACTATTCCGAAATGCTTTCTTTCCATAAAGAAAAAGAAGCGGATCTTTCCATTGCCGTTATGGAGGTTCTGTGGGAAGAAGCCCATCGTTTTGGAATCGTTGCCACCAATGTTCTGGACCGCATTATCGAGTTTCAGGAAAAACCCAGTAAGCCTAAAAGCAACAAAGCATCAATGGGTATTTATATATTCTCCTGGAAAATATTGAAAAAAGCCCTCCTGGAAGATGCCGGCAACCGGGAATCCAAACATGATTTTGGAATGGATGTCATCCCAATGCTCTATGAGACAAATAAACGCATTTTTGCCTATCCTTTCTCAGGCTATTGGCGGGATGTAGGGACGATTAAAAGCTATTATGATGCCAACATGGATCTGCTTGACAGTAGCTGTGACTTTGATCTTACTGATCGAAGCTTTCGAATTTTTTCAAATAATGACAGCCGCCATCCTCAATTCATCGGACCCGAGGCCAAGGTAACAGATAGCCTTATCTGCGATGGTTGCATGATCTTCGGTCAGGTAGAGCATTCCATCATTTCTCATGATGTGGTCATTCATAAAAATACCATCCTAAAAAATGCCATTGTTCATACCGGTGCCATTATCGAAGATGGTGCCATTCTTGAAGACTGTATCATTGGGGCCAGAGCCAGAATTAAAGGGGATGCACGCATCATCCAGGCCAAATCCAACAAAACTCCTGAAATTCACGTCATAAATTCCTAGAAAGGGTAACCACAATGAAGAATGCAATTGGTATCATCTTAAATGTTGACGGCGAAGACACCACCTTAAAGGACTTTCTCTTACACCGCAGCCTGAGCACCCTTCCCTTTGGGGGACGTTATCGGCTCATTGACTTTACCTTATCCAATATGGTAAATTCCGGACTTTCCCATATTGGGGTTATCGGCTCACACAAATACAGTTCCCTGGTTGACCACCTTGGCACCGGAAAAGAATGGTCCCTAAGCCGGAAAACCCAGGATCTTTCTATTTTGGCCGGCTCCGGTAACAACCGCATTGGTAATCTTATTAAAATCAATCTCCGAAATTTGCAAAATAACCGGGCCTTCCTTAAATCAGATTCCTCGGAGCATGTCATTATTGCCACACCGAACCTTATTACCTCATATAATTTCAATGGTGCTTATAATATTCACATGAATAATAACAGCGATATCACCCTCATCTTTAAAAAAGACAATTCACATTATCATCTTTTAGAGGATGATATCTATTTGGATCTGAATAATGATCGTGTCTCTGGCATTCACTATAAAAAGTCCAAAACCACCAGTCATTTTTTTGCAGATATGCTGATTATAAAAAAATCCGTTCTCCTAACTCTTTTAGACCTTGGCGAACGAACCGGTGCTTGGGACTTAATGGACATGATCCAGGCCAATGTTGATTCCCTTCGAATATACGGTGCCCAGCACAGAGGGTTTATTAAACGGGTGAATAGCTTAGAAAGCTATATGAAAGCCAGCATGGATTTACTTGAATACAAGGTCATGCAGGAACTTTTCCTTGGAAAAGCAAGTATCCATACTAAAATTAAAGACAACCATCCCAGTCGCTTCTGTGACTCCGCCCAGGTATCCAACTCTATTGTTGGCAGTGGTTGCATGATTGATGGCATCGTATCTCACAGCATCCTCTTTCGGGATACTACAATGCATGGCACATCCTATATTCGAAACAGTATTATTATGCAAAAATGTGAAATCGGTAAAAATGTTTCCCTGAACTATGTTATCATGGATAAAGATACTAAAATCAGAGATAATACGAGTCTTACGGGCAAACCCCACGCCCCTATTGTTTTCAAGAAAGGATCGGTGGTATAACATGTTAAACGTTTTATTTGTTGCCTCAGAAGCATATCCCTTTGCTAAGACTGGAGGGATGGGTGATGTTATTGGAGCCCTTCCCAGGGCTTTTACAAAAGATGTGGATGCACGGGTCATCATGCCCTTATACAGCACTATTCCAAAAAAATTAAGAGAAACATTTAAATCTCTGGGTCATCTATACGTTCAAATGAATGACAAGTTTGATTATTGCGGCATATTTACCTGCGACTACGAAGGGGTCATCTTTTATTTTATTGACAATGAAGCGTTCTTTAATCGCCCCGCTCTCTATGGCTACTTTGATGATGGTGAACGCTTTATCTTTTTTTGTCGGGCAGTTCTGGATGCCATTCCCTACCTGGATTTCACTCCGGATATTCTTCATTGTCACGACTGGCAAACTGCAGCTGTTCCCTATTTACTCACCCATCAGTACCGCATGATATTTCCTGATATGAAAAGTGTATTTACCGTACATAACATGAAATATCAGGGAGTCTATGACTTTGACCATATTAACGGGTATCTCCATCTTGGGTTTTTACCCTCGGATTTAGAGTTTTATGGAAGGATTAATCTGCTAAAGGGTGCGTTATACAGCGCCGATCTTGTAACTACAGTAAGTCCGACTTATGCTGAAGAGCTTAAGGATCCCTATTTTGGTGAAGGCCTTGAAGGGGTTATCCGTGAAATCAGTGACCGCGAGGTGGGAATCATTAACGGTATTGATGAGTCCTGTTACGATCCGAGAACCGATTCTGCATTAACCATTCCCTTTGCCGACTCAGACAATAAAAAAGCTGAAAATAAGAAAGCTCTCCAGAAACACCTTAATCTTCCAATCAGAGAAGATGTTCCAATGATCTCAATGATCACCCGTCTTGTTGAACAAAAGGGTTTAGACCTTGTTGCCAATGTTATTCATGAAATTCTCCAAATGGATATACAACTGGTGATTCTGGGAACAGGAGATTCGGTTTATGAAGACTTGCTTCAAAGTGTTGCTTATAACTATCCTGACAAAATGTCTGCCATCATCGGCTTTGATGAGCCCCTGTCTCGAAGGATTTATGCCGCCAGTGACTTTTTCCTGATGCCTTCAAAATTTGAGCCCTGTGGCTTATCCCAAATGATTGCCATGCGTTATGGCGCCATTCCCATTGTCAGGGAAACCGGTGGCCTGAAAGATACGATAACATGTTTTGATTCTAAAACAAAACAAGGCAACGGTTTCTGCTTTGCTACCTATAACGCCCATGATATGCTTTTTACCATCCAGCAGGCGGTGTCTCTTTATACCGAAACGCCAGAGCTTTTTCAGGACCTTATAAAGAAGGCCTTTAATACACATTCTGACTGGACGCTTTCTGCCAATACCTATCTTGCCCAGTACCAGAAATTACTGGGAGAATAACGGTTATGAGCTTTCGACATGATTCATGGGATAAAAACTTTCGCACCCCTTTTGGAGCCTTGCCTTTGGGCAGCACCGTTACCTTAAGGGTTTTTGCGCCCAATACCTGTAACCTTCGCCTCAGAACCTATACCTCTGAAAAGGAGCAGTTGGAACCCATGGTAGCTTCAGAAGAGCCCGATTACTGGGAGCTCACCTTTTCACTTCCCAAAACCACCGGTATTCTATGGTATGATTTTAGCTTTGAATTAAAGGGAAAGGCCTATACCTATGGCACTCGAAACGACTATTTCGGAGGCGAAGGCCAGATTTATGAAGCTACCCCGCCATCTTACCAAATTACTGTTTATGACCCTAAACGAAAATCCCCGAAATGGTATACCCAGGGGATTATGTATCAAATATTTCCAGACCGGTTTAACCGGGGATCCGATTTTACGATTGAAAACTTCCATGATAATACCATCCTTCATCCTAACTGGAATGATTCTCCGCATTATTTTCGGGGAAACGCAGGCAATATTGAGTATTGGGATTTTTTTGGAGGGACCCTTACTGGAATTACCGAAAAACTGGACTATTTAAAAAGCCTGAACGTCTCTATTCTTTATATGAACCCCATTTTTAAATCAAAGAGTAATCATCGGTATGACACCGGAGATTACATGTCCATTGATCCCATTCTCGGAACCCAGGAATCTTTTGAGAGACTAGCCTCTGAATGTAAAAAAAGAGGTATTGCCGTTATATTGGATGGGGTTTTCAGCCATACCGGCGATGACAGCCTATACTTTAATCGTTATGACAACTTTCCCGGGTCCGGAGCCTATCAATCCAAAGACTCCCGTTATTATTCCTGGTACAACTTCATCGAATATCCCAGTAAATATTCCTCCTGGTGGGGCATCGAGACCATGCCAAATACCAATGAAATGTACCCTGATTTTCAGAATTATATTTTCAGAAATAAAGACAGTGTTATACGTCATTGGATGAAGGCCGGTGCATCAGGCTGGCGATTAGATGTTGCTGATGAGCTTCCAGGCCCATTTATTTCCGGCCTTAAAGCAGCAATGTTAACGGAAAATAATGACAGTATTCTCATTGGAGAAGTTTGGGAAGATGCATCCCGAAAAATCGCCTATAATGAACGAAGAACGTACTTTTCAGGCCACGAGCTGGATGCTGTGATGAATTACCCCTTTCGTGAGGCTTGTATTGACTTTCTCCTTGGTCAAAAAAGCGCCCAATATGTCAAACGAATCATGATGTCTCTTTATGAGCATTATCCTAAAGAACAGTTTATGGGAAATATGAACCTCATCGGCAGCCATGATCGACGTCGAATTCTTACTGTTCTCGGCGAGGCCGACGAATATTTAAGAGATTCTGAACGCGAGCATTTTAAGCTTACTGAAAATCAATATACCCTGGCAAAAAAGCGACTTAAGCTTCTCAGCCTAATCCAAATGACATTTCCAGGGGTTCCCTGCATTTACTATGGTGATGAGGTTGGGGTTCAAGGTTTTGAAGATCCTTATAACCGCCGAACCTATCCCTGGGGAAATGAAGACCTTGACCTTCTTGAATGGTATCGTAAGATTACTGCTATTCGAGCTAAAAATTCAGCACTTCAAAAAGGATCCTGGCAGCCCTATGACGCCAGTGATGATCTTTTCGTCTATGAACGCATTGATGGTGACAACACCTGTCTCTGTCTCTTTAATCGCAATTCAAAGGCTATCCACCTTTACGAAGATCCCAGATATATTAGCTGCGTGGGGATTGATCTATTAACTGATGCAACGGTCTCACTGGACATCATCGTTATTGAACCTCTTTCCTATGCAATTATTGCCGTGAAAACAAAAAAAGAACTGTCAGCGTGACGGTTCTTTTTTTATGTTAACACGCTTTTAACTAACGTTTGTTTTACTCACTCATGCGGCACTCAGTCTCCGCTACGCTGCGCCTTCGTCGCGTCAGTCGCCAGATAATGGCTCCTGACTAAAAAAATAAAGAAGATATAAAAACCCGAATCTTTACACTGCGTTTGTCTAAATGATCCGTAGAATTACTGCCGTTAAATGAAACCGTGCAACTCCGTTTCCGCTACGCTGCGCCTCCGTTTGGGGCTTCGCCCCATAAAAAAAAGATATATAAACATTGATATTAAGTGAACTTATATCAATAGTCTTTTAAACTGATGTTAGTTTGAAAAATAAAGACGTGCAACTCAGTCTCCGCTGTCGCTGCGCCTTCGTCACGGGCTTCGCCCTATAAAAAAACAGATATATAATGATTGATTTTTAAGTGAACTTAAAATCAGTCATTATATATCTGTTTTTTTGCACGTCTTCATTAAATATGAAAGTCCCGCAACGTCCTATCCTCCCAGGCAGTTACCCACCAAGTACTTTCGGCGCTGGAAGACTTTACTGCTGTGTTCGGTATGGGAACAGGTGTGGCCCTTCCGCCATCGTCGCGAGACTAAATAAAACTATTAAATTATAATTGCTGTAACCATGAAACAAATAATAATGATCTTAACCAACTCTCTGATTGCTTCAGCGGCCATTTTTCTGTCAGTGTCCGCATCGGAACGAACAGGTTTCCTGTACGAGCCGCAGCGAACACGACTGAAAATGGGGGCTGAAGCAACACGTGCGTCTGCGATCATTCAAAACAACATAGTGTATAAACTTGGATCAAGACCTCGGTCGATTAGTACTGGTCAGCTCCATATGTTACCATACTTCCACATCCAGCCTATCTACCTGGTCGTCTACCAGGGACCTTAACCTTGCG
>NZ_DATCHP010000079.1:0-4266 GCF_036508315.1 Acetobacterium sp.
GTCCCTATGTGGAACGTCCGCATCCGCCGGATTATGGTCACGATTACCTTGTTCGCCAAGTTCGTCACTGCGGAGAAATTAAATTCATGGGCCGGAGGTTCTTAATAACAAATTTACTTGCTGGTCAGCCTGTTGGGCTTAGAGAAATTGCCGATGGTGTTTGGCAACTTCAGTTCAGCTTTTATGCTCTGGGTTCCATAGATTTGAGAAAGAACAAGGTTATTCGTAACTAAAAAAGTGTAAACGATGTACCCGGTCTAAAATGTAAATGATGTTTCAGTTGCACAAAGGGTGATATTTCCCTTCGTCCTTCCTTCAGTCTTCGGTCTTTGTTTAAAAAAACCATTGTAATAAAGAAAATTGCGAGTATATTTAAGCGCCCTGTTTTAAAAAATCAGCAAAAGACATGAAATAATTGGGTGATCTGGTGCCTGTGAGCAAACATCGCCGAAAAAATAAAAAAATTTGCGCCGAAAGGGTGCATGCGAAGCGGATGACTTAGTCATGTTTAAGCATCCTTTTTCCAATATCCCTCACGATGAAGTAATTAAAGGTTTAATTGAAGCAGGCAGATCATACCAAGCAGAGTTCCCCTCTAAATTGGATAAAGTAACTAAATTAATTCAATCCACAGATGCACTTCAAGCAATAGCGTGCCTTTCTATTTATGGCTTGTTTGCTGGTATTAGTGATAATGGGAAGACGACGGGAAGTTATAAAGGAGAATCATTTACTCAATCGCATGTCGAGTTGATACAAGCAATCGCACTGCAAATAGAAGAAGATAAAAGATACTTTAATCCTCCAACACCTGAAATAATTCAGGAATTATTTGACGCCCTTCCAGAACTAGCAAGTGCTTTTCATTATCAAAGATTTATACAACTTGAGGTTGAGAAGTCAAAACAAAACAAATCAATCCTAATTCTTCAGGAGCATCTTAGAAGTCACACGCAATTAGTAAGAAACTGGGGATTTTTAAAGCGTGTTATTGCCATAGCCAAGCGGCTTTATGAACCAATGAACTCAAATTTTGAAGATTCAATAAATATTGGTGCCACAGACTTAATAGATGTATTCTCCTATTTAGTTGCTAGGCTTGAGAAAATGGTAAATAGGCGCTGGATTGTGCTCAGGACAGTATTTTCTCTACATAAACCGGAAGAAATTATCACAGCTTATTATAAAGAGAATCCTCATTTTATGATACGCCTGCCGATCTGATTAAGTTTGTAAATGATAAACAAATCTCTATTGAACAGTTAAAGAGTATAATACTTTCACACTATGACTTATCTCTCTGTGATGAACTAACTTTCTCTGCACAAACTGTGTCAAAAGAAACTGGCATACCCGCAGATAAACTTTGTAGTACTTTGGATAAATTAAGTATCTGTTTTGGTGCTCTTGCCGGGAATAAGGCGGAATATTTTTTTCTTGACAACCCAGTTTGGACTAAGCCACTAATAAAAATTGGTGATGGCAGGTTCTTCTGCGCTATACCTCAAGTTTTCTTTAGTTTTATATTTCCAATTTTTGATAAATTATTATCAGATAGCCCCCAAGCAAAGTCAGCTTATCAAAAACGTAGGGCAGATTTTCTTGAAAAAGAAATTAGAGCGATATTTTCAAAATCATTTCCTCATTGTGAGATATTTGCAGGATATAAATGGAAGGATGGAGATAATGAATATGAAAATGATCTATTGGTTAAAGTGGATTCACATCTCATTCTTGTTGAAGCAAAATCAGGAGCCATTTCATGGCAAGCATTGCGCGGTGCTCCAGATAGAATGAAAAGACATGTGGATGAATTGCTTTATGCTCCTTCTAATCAATCATATCGATTATCAAACAGAATTTATGAATCAAAAGCAAATGCACAGGAACAATTTAATCTGCTCCCTAATTTTCCTTTTAATTTAGACGAAATTAAGACTGTGCTTAGACTATCTGTAACTCTGGAGGATTTTGCTTTTATTCAAACAAACTTACATCTTATTAAGGAAACTGGTTGGATTCCTGAAGATCACCCATTAGCACCCTGCATGCATCTCGCGGACTTAGAAGTTATCTTTGATATGCTGGAGTCTACTCCACAAAAAATCCACTATCTGAAACGGCGGTCAGAACTTGAAGCAAATATGAATTATATGGGTGATGAACTCGACCTATTAGGTTTCTACTTGAAAACCGGTTTTAACATCGGGGTATCCGAGTTTAATAAAGACCATTTCATGCTCACTGGAATGTCAAAGAAAGTAGATGAGTACTATACGGCTCTTGATAATGGAATACAAAGAAAGAGACCTCAACAAAAAATGACCAATTGGTGGCGAGATATTTGTATGAAATTGGAAGTTAGGGGGTTTCACCAATGGTCGGATATTGCCAATATTCTTCTAGGATTTTCTTTCTCAGAACAGCTTAAAGCTGAAGCATCCTTCAAACGCATAAAGAAACATGTGCTAAAGTTCTGGCAGCAAGATGGGCATCTATGCTCGATAATAATTACACCATCAAAATATAAATTTGATGCAATGGCTTTATACGCTTTTAGGGATAGAGACAAAGAAAGAAGAAAAGAGCGTATGGAGAATATAGCGGCACAAGCCTTCGCAATTTCGCATGTCAAGCGATGTTTAATCTTGGGGGTAAACATTGATAAAGATCAATACCCATACTCAATCATTGCTGTCTATTTCAACGACTAGAAGAATTAAGGGAACGTTCTACTTAATTTTTATTCAATTGGCAAATTCCCAGGACACCATCATAGGTACATTATTTTCGGCCTAGAAATATTTCAAAGGAAACATCGAAGATATCGGCAAATTTACGTGCTGCTTTCAGGCTAATTGGCCGCCGTCCTTTTTCAATGTTGGAAATATGTTGTCTCGGAGTGCCACCGGCCATTTCTCCAAGCTTTGCTTGCGTTAAACCATTTCGTTCCCGATAAATTCTCAAGTAATCACCCGGCGTCGTAGCTGTTTTGATATCTTTGTACCACTGCGTATTTACAGCGTTGACCAGCTTGTCACTTTCTTCTTCGAAAAATTTTACTTTATTACCGTATTCCTCTTTTAAAAAGAAAAGAAGTTTTGTCGGGATGATGTCTCCTTGAACATTAATTTTAATATGGGGCGTTTTCACGACTGCCTGCATAGTACACCTCAATAATAATTGATTTGTTTTCACATCGCCAGCATACAACCCATTTGTGTGCAAGGGGACAATGATATTCATCTTTATCCAGTTTGCTGAAATTCGGCCATTCAGCTCTGATGGGTCCTTTTTCACGAAGATCGTCAACTAAAACAGCCAGCTTTTTCTGAATGAAGTCTGGCAAATCCTTAACTTGTTTTAGAACACGCTTTATAAAAAATACTTCATACATGAAGCGATTGTAACCATTTATTGATTACATGTCAAGCGCAATATTACACATACCTGCACCTGTCTCAGAAAGCATCTTGAAAAAAGGTGCGGTGCAAAAAGACGAGCTTAATGACCATCTGCTGTTCATGTTTCATCCGTATCTCCTTTGGCTGTTTCTTCCTTTACTTATTATACCAAAAGAGTTACTTAATTAGTGAGCATTAATAGCCATCCCCAATACACCACAAACCGATAGAGCATTTAACGATAAGGTATTTGAAACAGATGTCTTCGATCGTACTGCCTGTACCATCATATATAAGTCATGCCGCGTCAGAAACGCTGGTTACAGTGCTGGGTGTGGTGTATGTTCACCGTAAAACAAGCGACGGTGGAGATATTTACTTAACACAATTCGGCCTTCCCGTAGCCTCGCTATTAGAACCGTCTAACTGGTACGAAAACCCCTGGTTTGCAAGCAAGCGCCAACGACTGGAAGGTACCAGTGCCGTGTACCGGGTGCCAACTAAAATGGTGGACGGAGTTGCACTGGATCTTGTGGTAAAAAACTGCCGTGTGGGAGAAGACGTTCCGCTGGATACACACACTCTTATGCAATTCATGAATACCGAGTTCAACAGCCCGTGGGAGGAATTCTCGCTCGTTTTAGAACTGCGCGAAGGGAAATACGGCCCCCAGAAAATTACCATTTCGACACAGCTTCCGCTCGCTATATATGTACCACCCGAAACCATGCAACTATGGCAGAGCGGACGTTCGACGGATAAACTTAACCGTATCCATGCGAAACATCCGGGAATTGATATAGACATACTGAAGCAATATAAGCTCATATACCAGTGGATACGCGGCAAAGATGTTGTAGAA
>NZ_DATCHP010000080.1:0-34944 GCF_036508315.1 Acetobacterium sp.
CGAACCAAAAAGATGTCGTGAATGTCGTACAAAAAGAAAACAAACAAGACGACCAAGAAACAGCAGTTTCTAGGATCACTTTAGAAATTCAAAAAAGATCCCTTTTAGGGATCTTTTTTTTACTTCCATCAAAGACAATAACTAGCAATAACGTCTTTACAAATTATTAACAAAAAAATAGAAATGCAACTAACGAATTCAAGTAAAGAATTCAAGAGAAAGAAAACAAATGATAGACAAAGCCCTTGTTTATATCGTAAAATGTAGTGACAATACCCTGTACACGGGGTGGACCCGAAATATTGAAGCACGGCTGATGGCTCATAATTCAGGAAGAGGGTCCAAATACACACGTTCCCGTTTGCCGGTCATATTAATGTATTGGGAAATGCTTGAAACAAAATCCGATGCCCTTAAAAGAGAAGCAGCCATTAAAAAATTAACGCGAAAACAAAAATTAAAACTGATTGATGAAGAGTCGCGCAAATAGCTAAAGGTAAAGGAGAATACAATGGTACCGATTGTAGATAAATTTCCGGTTTATCAAAATTTGGCCAATGGGGATATTATCATTATTTTATATGATGTTTTTGTCTTTTTGCTTTTTGTTTTTGAGTTTTTTCTTTATATTAATAAGGAACGTTTTGTCCAGGAGTTGAAAACCTGTGAGGAAAAAAAAATAAAACCGCTGAGAAAATTCTTTGTCAGATTGGCTGTCAACTATGATCGACATGGACTCATTACCGTAACAGGCCTTTTGTTTTTCATCTCTTTATTGGTCATTTCAAGGCATCATATGGTAACATTTACTGATGTGCTCGGTATTTTTATAAGTTTACTTATTTTTACCATGCTGGTCTACTTTGTTCAACGGATCTTTATGAGATTGAATCAGTTCCAGGATGCGGTGGTTTCACGTTTTGTTGATCTCATTTTTTATTTAATGCTGGGGCATGCCTTTGTGATGTTTGAAAATTTTATTGCTCCGCCAACATTGCCTTTGGGTCTGATCGGTTTGGGATTTGCACTTATTCTTTGCTATTCGGTGATGTTAAGAGCCATTGTGAATCCTAGTATGATTCGCAGTTCGGTTTCTAAACGGAGACAGTACCAGGAATCCGCAGCTATTCTAAAAGGAATGCTGGCAATCGTATTATGTGAGGTAGGAATCTTGTATCTCATGGTTTTTAATTGTTTTAAAATTAATCCTGGATTGTACGTTTCCAGTGATAGTAGAATTCTAAACGCCTTTGATATGTTATATTACCTTATCATTTCCTTTGCCACCATTGGCTATGGAGATATTCATCCTGTTCGATTGGGAGGACTCTTTTATAGTGAACTCGTGGCAATGATTATTGGCATGACCAGCATGTTCAGTACGGCTATTTTCGTCGGTGCAATCGTGGCCGGAGCTACCCAATTAAGTCGAATGCAACTTGAAGAAACCAGCAAGGATATGAATTCTGAAAAAACTGAAATAGTGCCGGGAATCAGAGAAAAATTCATAGAGAAATTTAAATATAAAGATAAATAAACAGTATTAAAGAGAGGATACAAAAAATGAAGTTTTATTTTGCACTTTGGTACGCAAAAATTCTTGGCTGGGTTATCAATAGAGTCAGCAAAGATCGAGGCACCAACCTACCTGGAGAAAAAGCTTTAAAAATTGATCCCAGTTTTGTGAAAAATTTTAAAAATCTTGATTATGGTAACGTGATTTTTATTACAGGTACCAACGGGAAGTCAACCACAACCAATCTGATTGCCCATATTTTAAAAGAAAATGGAAAGAAGATTATTTCGAACATCGAAGGCGCCAACCTTCTTGGAGGAATCGCCACTATTTTGGCTAAAGAATCCACGTTCACAGGGAAATTAAAAGCCGATTACTTTGTTTTTGAAACGGATGAACGATATCTGCCACTGATTTATGCACAATTGCCCGCTGAAAACATGCTCATCACTAATCTGCAAAAAGATCAGGTACAGCGAAACGGTGATCCGGATTTTATTTATCGTAAACTCGCATCCTTTATCAATAAAGGCATGACTCTGTTTTTAAACAATGAAGAGCCACGTTCCAAGTCCTTTGAATGTATGGATGACCACTCTGTTTACTATGGGGTTCAGAAGCATCAGGAATCCTTCATTAAAGGAACAGATTATCCTACCTTAGCCTGTCCGGAATGTCACCATGACATTCAATTTGATTATTATAACACCGATAATGTTGGTCCCTTTCACTGCGGGAGCTGTGGCAACGCAAGTGAGAAAAATCCGGATTACGAGATTACAGACATTAATTTTAATGAAAAAACCTTTAGACTCAGAGATGTGGTGTTTGATATGCCCTATGACTTGCCCTTTATGTTTTATAATTACGCAGGTGCATTGGCCATTAGCCAGGAACTTTGTGGTATTTCGCCGGTTGAAGCCGCTAAATCCTTTAAGAATTTTAAAAATATAGGTGGACGATTCGAAGAGTTAAAATTCAAAGAGAAAACCATTAAATATACCCGGATTAAACAAGAAAATCCGGATACCCTTCAAAGTGCCCTTAATGTTATCGCCTTTGATCCCCAGGAAAAAATGGTTGCATTTGGACTTAATGTTGTGGAGGACTTTACACCATACTATACCAACACCTTTTACGCCTATGATTGTGATTTTAAACCATTGGTGGATTCAAAGGTTGAACGGTATCTTTGCTTTTCGGAACATGCTTCCTATGATACAGCCAACCGTCTCTTATATGAAGGCGTTAGCAGAGAGGCAATTACAATTATGGACAGCGATGATATTACCAAAATATTTGAAATAATTGATGAAGTAAAAAGCAATAATATTTATCTGATTACAAAGCTTGCAACGTTTGAAAATATGAAAAAATTCATTGAAGGAGGGAAAAGTAATGGATAAGATTTTAAAAATTGGTTGGCTTTTTCCTAATACCCTAAACCTTCATGGTGATCGAGGAAATATTTTAGCGATGAAGGCCGAAGGCAACCGCCGGGGGTACCGTGTTGAAGTTTACCAGATCACCTTGGATTCACAAAACTTTAATCCCATGGACTATGATTTTCTCTTTTGTGCCCCAGGTGAAATGGTTCATTTTCCGGAAATTATCCGTTTTTTAACGCTCTATAAGAAAGCACTAATCGCTTTTATAGAGAATCGACCTCTTTTGGTTACCGGAACGTCGATTGGACTTTTCGCAGATAAAATTGCCCGTTCAGATGGGTACATCATTCCCGGACTAAATATTCTGAAAATAAAGTGCACTGAAAACAACGCAGTGTATGGGGATGATTTGTTTTTCGACTGTCATTATAACGGAAAGGAAATGTCGATTATCGGGAGTCAGATTCAGATGATGAATCTTGAGATTCTTGAAGAAACCCCTTTTGGCTATTTAAAATACGGCTATGGTAATACAGGAAGCACAAAGCAAGAAGGAGTGATCAATGGCAAAGGGATTTTTACCAACACTCTCGGGCCTCTTCTTGTATGCAACCCCTGGTTAACCGAAGAGATTTTAAATCTCATTGATTTAAACAAGGGAATATCCAACTGGCAGATAAAAAGAGATAACACACTTGAAGAACAATCCTTAAAAACCAAGGTTGATTTTATAAAAAACAAGAAAACCGCGCTTACAAACACAACGATGGGTGAATAACAGAGACATGAACAATAATAAAACAAAAAAACAAGTTGTTATTGGATTAAGCGGAGGCGTTGACAGTGCCACCGCAGCATATCGATTAAAGGAAGAAGGTTACGATGTTATCGGCGTAACCTTTAATTTTTTTGATGACGAAAAGATGTTAGTAACAGCAGCAAGGGTAGCCGAGCAGCTGGGAATTATTCATCATATTGTCAATGCTCAGTCTCGGTTTAAACAAAATGTGATTAAACCCTTTATTGAGGGCTACAAATCCGGTAAAACTCCGAACCCCTGTATGTTCTGTAATCAGAGATTGAAATTTAAATTGCTTTTAGAAACCGCCGGGAACTATAATAATTGCATGATCGCAACGGGTCATTATGCGGAAATTCAAAAGGTCGGAGAGGTTTACAGACTTTTTGCAAGTAAAAATAAAACAAAGGATCAATCTTATTTTCTGTACCATTTAAACCAGTCAATTCTTAGCCGTCTTATTCTGCCTCTTAATAGTTTTAAATCTAAAGCTGAAGTGAGAGAGATCATTCAGAACCTGCTGCCAGACATTGCAAACGGACCTGAAAGTCAGGGGATTTGCTTTATTCCAAATGGCAATCATCCTTTGTTTCTTAAGGAAGCCATCTTTGGTTCGCACCCGGTTCCCAAAGGTAATTTAGTGGATCGTTATGGTAAATTGCTGGGAAAACACTCGGGAGTACATGGCTTCACTTTGGGTCAGACGCGCAGGCTGGGTATTGAAAATCCACATCACCTGTTTGTTGTTGATATTATACCAGAGACCAATACGGTCATTCTCGATGATGAAGCAGCACTTTTAAAGACTGAAATTATGATTGAAGAATTACATATGAATTTAAACAAAGACAAACTTAAGGAAGTCTTAATATTCAAAACCTGTTGTTGGGGGCCTTCCTATTCAGGCACACTTGAAAGGCTATCTGAGGGAGAAGCCATAGTCCACAGCACTGTTCCAGTCAGAGCCCCAGCGCCAGGCCAGGCCCTTGTTTTTTATGAGGATCGTCAGGTTTTAGGAGGGGGAATCATAAAAAAGTTTGATATGAGAAGCAACTGAGGTATAATAAGTTCTATAAATTGAACAATTAGAGGAGAAAAATAGATGGGAATATTATTTGGAACTGATGGGGTGCGTGGGATTTATGAAAAAGAATTAACCACCAATTTAGCCTTTAAGTTGGGTCAGGCAGGTGCCGCCGTTTTAGGTGCAAACAGCCACAAGCCGAAATTTGTTATTGGAATGGATACCCGAATTTCTGGAAAAGCTCTTGAAATGTCCTTAACTCAGGGAATTTTATCCGTGGGTGGGGAAGTTATTCTTGTCGGCGTTCTGCCAACCCCGGCCATTGCTGTGATTACCAGGGAAATGAATGCCGATGCAGGAATTGTGATATCGGCATCACACAACCCCTACGAGTTTAATGGTATTAAGTTTTTTAATGGACAGGGCTTTAAACTCTCGGATATCATTGAAAATGAAATTGAAAGTATCATTCTGGAAAATAAAGAGGTCCACCTTAAAAGTGGGGGGACCACCAGGAATTTAGAAAACCCGGAGGATTACTATCTAAAACATATTAAAAAAGCCATTACCGGGGATCTCAAGGGCATGAAGGTCGTCATTGATTGTGCCAATGGCGCATCCTATGACATTGCTCAAGGCTTTTTTGAAGAATTGGGTGCTGATGTGGTAATGATTGGAAATGAGCCTGATGGAAAAAACATCAACAAGGATTGTGGTTCTACCAACCTCAAACTTCTTCAGGAACGGGTGCTTCAAGAAGGCGCTCAAATCGGAATTGCCTTTGACGGCGATGCCGATCGGTGTCTGGCTACGGATAACATTGGAAATATCATTGACGGAGATAAGATTATGAATTTAATCGGCCGGAAAATGAAAACCCAGGGAACACTCAAAAAAGATACGGTAGTGGTGACGGTAATGAGTAATATCGGTTTGGATGTGGCCCTTAAAGAAGTCGGGTGCAAAAGCATTAAAACGGCTGTGGGGGATCGTTATGTTTTAGAAGCCATGATTGAAGGTGGCTATAGTTTAGGCGGCGAGCAGTCAGGACATTTAATCCTGCTTGAACATAATACCACTGGAGATGGTATGCTCACAGCCCTGATGTTATTAGAGCTTCTACGAGATGAAGACAGAGATTCAAAAACTCTATCGGAGCTTATGACGGTTTATCCCCAAATTCTGGTTAATGCAAAAGTGGATAATTCCAGAAAGCTTGATTATTTAGACGATACTCTTATTCAAAAACGGATTGGAGAAGTCGAAGCCTATTTCCAGGGTCAAGGCAGAGTGTTAATACGGCCGTCAGGAACGGAGCCTTTAGTCCGGGTAATGATCGAAGGAAAAAATCAAAGTGAACTGGCATCCATTGCCAAAGATCTTGCCGAGCTGATTGAAGAACGCAATGGTGCATTCTAAGCAGACTTTTGTAGGCTATGCCAGTCTGTCATGAGGCGCTCAACGCGATGAGCGAGTTGTCCTGGAAAAATATTTATTGATTACTTTATCCTGCAAGCTTAGATGAGAGATGAGAGGGAAACCTCTCATTTCTTTGCATTTAGAACTGATTTATGATAAAATCAATTATTAGCGATGATTAACTGATGATCTTTAAAAGATTTCGGGGCCAGGTTTATGAAACAATCAAAAGCGCCAGAACTCAAGTGACGGTCCACACAGAAATTGAGTTGACGAGGACAGGGAGTATCGAAAATTCGGCGGATGCCCTGGAAGTATAACGGATAAATCTGGAAAGTGATTTTCAGGACAAAGACGGTGTACAAAAACTAGAAAAACAGGTGAATATAATGTGTGGAATCGTAGGCTATATCGGAGATAAACAGGCCCAGGATGTGTTAATGGAGGGGCTGTCAAAATTAGAATATCGCGGTTATGATTCAGCCGGAATCGCAACCATGGACAATGACATCATTCAGATAAAAAAGAAAAAAGGTCGGCTTAAAAATCTCAGTGATTGTTTGGAATTAACGCCTTTAACCGGGAAATCAGGAATTGGACATACCCGCTGGGCAACCCATGGGATACCATCCGATGCGAACTCTCATCCCCACTGCAGTCTGAATAACAAGATAGCAGTGGTTCATAATGGGATTATTGAAAACTATATGGACTTAAAAGAAGAACTTTTAGGGTTAGGCCACCTTTTTGCATCGGATACCGATACTGAAGTGATTGCCCATTTGCTTTGTGAACTCTATACCGGAAGTATTGTTGAAACCCTTCAAATGGCCATGAAAAAAATGAGAGGTTCTTATGCTTTGGGGATTCTCTGCGCAAACGAACCCGATAAGATACTAGCCATTCGCAAAGATAGTCCCCTGATTGTCGGATTGGGTTTAGGGGAAAATTTTATCGCATCGGATATTCCGGCAATTCTAAAATATACAAGAGAAGTTTATCTTCTTGATAATGGTGAAATGGCAATCCTGACCAAGGATAACATTACAGTATTAGACCCTAATGGTGATGTCATTGATAAAGAAATCTTTAAAGTTGACTGGGATCCCGGCGATGCTGAAAAAGGTGGCTATGACCATTTCATGATGAAAGAAATCACCGAACAGCCGAAGGCCATGGTTGATACCTTAACCGGTCGTTTAACTGAAGATGGGGTGACGCTTGACAATATCAATTTAGATGCAGAAACCATGAAAAAAATCGATCGGATACAAATTGTTGCTTGCGGTACGGCTTACCATGCCGGAATGGTTGGTAAGTTCTATTTTGAAAAATTTGCAAGAATAGCAGTGGAAACAGAAGCAGCGTCTGAATACCGATATAAAGACCCTATTATTGATGATAAAACCCTGCTGATTGTCATCAGTCAATCCGGAGAAACCGCAGATACTTTAGCGGCTATTCGTCTGGCTAAAGAAAGCGGTGCCCGGGTGCTTGCCATTACCAACGTTGTGGGAAGTTCCATAGCCAGAGAAGCCGATGATGTGCTATATACGAATGCCGGGCCGGAAATTGCAGTGGCCTCAACGAAGGCCTATCTCACCCAGGTTGGTTGTATGCTGCTTTTAGCCATACACCTCGGCCGTTTAAATGGTCAGATCATGCCCAAAGAAATCGGGCGTTTGAGTGTTGCGCTTTTGAAAACACCGGAACTTGTGGAAAAAGCACTGGCATCTGAGGAAGCGGTTAAAGTCTTCGCCTATGAACACTTTAACATCAATGATTTGTTTTTCATCGGCAGAGGGCTGGATTTCTATACTTGTTTGGAAGGTTCTCTTAAACTAAAAGAGATATCATACATCCATTCAGAAGCTTATGCCGCCGGGGAACTGAAACATGGACCCATAGCCCTTATTGACGATGGTACCATCGTAGTTGCGGTTTGCACCCAGGAAAAAGTGTTTGAAAAAATGCTCAGCAACATTAAAGAAGTGAAAGCCAGAGGGGCTTTTGTACTGGCCATTGTTCAGGAATCTCATCAGGGGATTTCTTCAGAAGTCGATGAGGTTTTTGTGATCCCTAATATGGACGATGATATAACCCCAATTCCCACAGTGGTATATCTTCAGCTTTTGTCCTATTATCTGGCAGTAGCCAGAGGCTGTGACGTCGACAAACCAAAAAATTTAGCAAAAAGTGTTACGGTCGAATAAAGTGTTGAACAACGATTCGACTTCGGTTTACAAAACATATTGAATGTTAGCTGTATCTTCTGAGCTTATGCAGAAGGTGCAGCTTTTTATATGTCAAATAATAGAAAGTAAAAATAGAAAGAGTGAGAATAAAACATGATAGCCAAAAATTTTAAAGACTACCCACTGAGCGATGAACTTTTAAAAGCCATTGAAAAATTAAATTTCAAGAATCCTACCAAGGTCCAGGAAGCGGTGATTCCTTTGGCACTCAATAATAAGGATATTCTGTGTAAAGCCCAAACCGGCAGTGGGAAAACTGCCGCCTTTGGTATTCCTATTTGTGAATTACTGAATTGGGACGAAAATAAACCCCAGGCCCTGGTACTGACCCCAACCCGGGAATTAGCACTGCAGATTCATGATGATATTTTTAATATTGGTCGTTTTAAACGGGTTAAAGTATCTGCCCTTTATGGAAAATCTCCGATTAAACGTCAGGAAAAAGAACTGAAACAGAAAACCCATGTAGTGGTTGGCACCCCAGGTCGGGTTATGGACCATATTGTCAGGGGTACTTTTAATACCGATGAAATAAAATATTTAATCATTGATGAAGCTGATGAAATGCTTAATATGGGTTTTATTGACCAGGTTGAAGAAATCATCGACGAGATGCCTGAAAATCGTGTCACCATGTTATTTTCAGCAACATTAGAACCCGAAATCCAACGGCTTTCTAAAAGATACATGAAGGATCCCCAGGTCATTGAAATCGAAGCTGAAATCAAAAGTACTGATGCCATTGACCAGGAATTGTATGAATCCACTGATGGCGATAAAATGGAGCTGTTGAGGGACGTTCTGCTGGTGGAAAACCCGGACAGCTGCATAATCTTCTGTAATACCCAGGAACGGGTGAATGCCATTAGCAATTCCCTGGGGCAGGATAATAATGCCTGTGAAAAAATCCATGGCGGTATGGAACAGGATGATCGAACCCGCGTCATGCACCGATTTAAAAAAGGGGAGTTTCGCTATCTTATCGCAACGGATGTGGCGGCAAGAGGAATTGATGTCCATGAAATATCCCATATTATTAATTATGATGTACCCTGGGAAAAGGAAACCTATGTCCATCGCATTGGCCGAACCGGCCGACAGGGGAAAAAAGGAACGGCCATTACTTTAGTATCCGCCAAAGAGGAACATTTAATAAAAGAAATTGAAGAATATACCGAAAAAGAAATTACTCGAAAAGAAACCCCAACGCACTCCATTCTTGATACTTTAAAGCCAGCTTTTAATGAAAAGCTTCAGGCAAAACCTGAAGAAAAAAAAGATAAGGCCTTTGATTTAACCAAAGAAATTATGAAGCTTCATATTAACGCCGGGAAGAAAACAAAAATGCGTGCTGTGGATATTGTCGGAACCCTGTGTAATCTTGAGGGCATGACTGCTGACGATATTGGGGTTATTGTTATTTTGGATGTATCAACGTTCGTGGAAATTTTAAATAATAAAGGCGAACAGGTTTTAAAGGAATTGCAAACCCGAAATATCAAGGGGCGTCTAAGAAAGGTTTCGATTGCCGAGGACAAGCCGGTAGTTCAACGGGATCATCGGTTTCGGCGATCCTATTAGAATAAAAGTAATACATTGTGAGTAGCTGCTAAGACATAAACCGGAAATTATAGCATTTGCTGGACAGGGACTCTCAGAGTATGATAGAATCACTGACGGAACTTACAAAAGAGATTTTATTAAACTCAAACTGAATCGATTTAACATACTCTTAACATTCTCTTTACATGTTCAAAACCTTTTTCTTGTATTTCTTTGGTAAGATAGCCTTGAAATAAAGAAAAGAAAAATCTAAAAGAAAATTTAAGGAGAAAAGAATGACAAAGAGTTTCAAGAAGGTTCTATTAACGCTGATAGTAGGGGCAAGCCTACTGACACTTGCAGGTTGTGGTTCATCAAGTAAACCAACATCTACGGCTGCAGTTAGCGGCGAAATTAACGGTGGTGGTTCGACTTCAGTTCAGAAAATCATTGACGCTGCAGGCACTGAGTTTACTGCATTAAACCCGGATGTGAAGTTTACCTACAGCGGCACAGGTTCTTCTGATGGGATTAAAGGGGCAACTGCCGGTACGTATTCCTTCGGCTGTTCATCAAGAGATTTAAAGGCTGAAGAGAAACCCGGTCTTAAAGAAATTACCTTTGCGTACGATGGCATTGCTTTAATTGTTAATCCAGCCAATACCGTAAAGGATCTTACCAAAGAACAATTAACCAACATTTACACCGGTGCAATTACCAACTGGAGCGAAGTTGGCGGTGCAGATGCTCCTATTGTTGTTGTTTCACGTGAAGATGGATCCGGAACACGTACAGCTATTGAAGAACTTTTAGGATTTACTGAAAAGCTGAAACCGGATGCAACCGTTAAAGAAGGTAACGGAAATGTTCAGACAACCGTTGCAGGAAATACCAATGCCATCGGTTATGTGTCATTAACCTTTGTTGACAAAACGATCACAGCTTTAAATGTCGACGGTGTTCAGGCATCAGTTGCCAATGTTCTTAATAAAACCTATTCTTTATCCCGACCATTCCTGGCATTCTATGATGAAGCAAAACCAAACCCTGCTACCACTGCTTTCCTTGATTTCCTTATGAGTCCTGATGGACAAAAGATTGTAACAGCTGAAGGCGGAATAACAGTACTTTAATAAAATCTACAAATCAACCTCAGGCTCCCTTAGGGAGCCTGATTTTTGGTGTTTTACCCTCATGGCTTAGAATAAAACCTGGGGGTATAGAAAAGGAGCATTTTTTTGGAAGTGATCAAACGGAAGAAACTGAAAGAAAAAATAATCGAAAAATTTTTCCTTATCTGTGCTCTTGTGGCAGTCATCAGCGTTTTAGCTATTACTTTTTTTGTTTTTTATAATGGGCTAAAACCTTTTGTTACGAATAGTTATCCCTTTTGGAATTTCATATCCGGTGTTGAGTGGCGACCTGGTTCTAACATGTATGGCATTTTTTATATGATTGTAGGATCGGTTTTTGCAACCATTGGAGCCATCATTATTGGAGTGCCCATTGCGATTCTTACTGCTGTATTCATAGCTGAAATGGCAAGCTCTCGGATTGGTAAGATCATTCGATTTGCGGTGGAACTGTTGGCAGGGATTCCATCAGTTCTTTATGGGGTTTTTGGTTTAGGAATCATTGTGCCCTATGTATTGAAAATATCCCCTATGGCTCAAGGGGAATCTTTATTAGCAACCATTCTGGTACTGGCCATTATGATTTTACCGACGGTCATCAGTATTTCTGAGACCTCTATTAGTGCTGTGCCAAAAGCTTATCGTGAAGGGTCCTATGCACTGGGAGCTTCAAAAATTCAAACCATATTTAAGGTGGTTATTCCCGCAGCACGATCTGGTATTATGACTGGAGTCATTCTGGGGATTGGCCGAGCCATAGGGGAAACCATTGCAGTGATGCTTGTTTGTGGAAATCCCATCGCCGGAATCCCAACAAGTTTATTTGATCAGATACGGCCACTTACAACTAATATTGCTCTGGAAATGGGTTATGCATCCGGCGTCCATCAGCAGCTGCTTTATTCCACAGGGGTAGTGCTGTTTGTCTTTATTATGATTATTAATGTGATTGTAAATAAATTAGTAAAAGTAAGGGTGGACATTTAAAATGGGACGAAAAGCAAAAGATATTCTTGTTAAAAGTATTATTTATCTGGCAACCGGCATTACCCTCAGCGTTTTACTGTTCATCATTGGTTTTATTTTCGTAAAGGGAATTGGTGCCATTAATTGGAACTTTATCAGTCGAGATTACAATGAAAAGGTATTTTATGCTTTTGTAGAAAATACTCAAGTTCCTTTAACCATTGAACCAAAAGTGATGGAGAATAAAACGACCTATGACAAAAAATATGAAACACCACTGGAAGCCCCAGTTTATGTGGAAAATATTGGAGCAACCATTACAAAGGTTCAATATAAATACTATTCAACTGATAGGGAACAGTTTATTTTTTCATATATTGAAAAAAATTCTTCTCTTCACAATGCTGTTCAGTCAAATGGTGCACCAGTTGATATCGGTACTGACTATATTTTACAATCCGTGAATGGTACAGAGCTTACGGGTTTATCCACTAATGATGTAAAAACATTGATTAATGATCAAACCGGTCAATTAAAACTTAAGGCCATTAGTCCCGGTGGCGGTATTAAGTCAAATATTATCACTACTTTATATATGATTTTATTATCTCTGGCTGTGGCACTGCCGATTGGGATTTTTGGAGCCATTTATTTGACAGAATATGCAAAAGCTGGTAAAGTAGTGAATACCATCCGCTTTGCCACTGAATGTTTGGCAGGAATCCCGTCCATTGTTTTCGGGCTTTTTGGTATGGCCTTCTTTGTGGTAGCATTGAATTTTCAAATCTCTCTGTTATCAGGGAGTTTGACCGTGGCGATTATATTGTTGCCGGTCATTATACGCAGCACGGAGGAAGCATTAAAAACAGTGCCCATGGCTTTCAGACAAGGTTCCCTGGCGCTTGGAGCAACAAAGCTTCAAACCATTTTTAAAGTCATTCTTCCCTGTGCCGTCCCAGGGATTGCAACAGCGGTGCTTTTGAGTGTTGGACGGGTCATCGGAGAGTCAGCGGCATTATTATTAACCGCCGGAACCGTTGCCCAAATTCCGGGGACCCTTCTTTCCCCAGGGAGTACACTCACGGTTCAAGCCTACTATGTAGCGAAAGAAGAAGGAAATATCGAACTGGCCTGTGCCATTGGGATTGTGATCATTGTCATTGTCATTATTCTGAATATTCTGTCTCGGATCGCTTCGGACAAGCTTGATGTCTTTAATAAAAAATGAGGTGAAATATGGCTAGTAAACTAAAATTTAATATAAAAGATCTGGATTTGTTTTACGGGGATTTCCAGGCACTGAAGAATATAAACATGAAAATCTGCGAAAAAGAAGTTACTGCATTTATTGGACCTTCCGGCTGTGGTAAATCAACATTTTTGCGTTGTCTTAACCGGATGAATGATCTCATCGACTCGGTTAAGATAAAGGGTGAAATCATTTTTGATGGCCAGGATATTAATGGTGATATTGATGTCATTAATTTACGAACAAGGGTCGGAATGGTGTTTCAAAGTCCTAATCCTTTTCCCATGAGTATTTATGAAAATGTAGCCTATGGTCCCAAGTGTCAGGGGCTTAAAGATAAAACAAAGATCGATACCATTGTAAAAGATAGTCTTGAAAGAGCCGCCCTCTGGGATGAAGTCAAGGATCGTTTAAATAAATCAGCTTTGGGACTTTCAGGGGGGCAACAACAACGGCTTTGTATTGCAAGAACCATAGCCATGGACCCTGAAGTCATTTTAATGGATGAACCTACATCGGCATTGGATCCCATTGCAACAGCAAAAATAGAAGATCTTATGGAAACCTTGAAAAAACTCTATACCATTATTATCGTTACTCACTCCATGCAGCAGGCAGGTCGTATTTCTGATAAAACAGCCTTCTTTCTAATGGGAGAAGTAGTGGAGTTTGATGATACTCACAAGATATTTACAAATCCAGATGATAAGCGAACAGAGGATTACATTACAGGACGCTTTGGATGATAAAGGAGGCAGATGATGCGAGAAGAATATGATAGAGAATTAAATTTGATTAAATCCGAAATAATGCTTATGTCAACAGTGACTGAAAAAATGTTGTCGGATTCCGTATTTGCATTGGAAAACCAGGACAGTGTTATGGCCCGGTCGGTGATTGAGCGGGATGATATAGTGGATAATAAAGAAATTGATCTCCACCTGGAAGTGAGCCGGGTCATTGCAACGCAGAGTCCTGTGGCTACTGATTTAAGACGCCTGGCTTCGACCTATAAGATTATTACAAACCTTGAGCGGATTGCGGATTTAGCAGTCAATATTTCTAAACGGGTCATTGAATTAAAAGATGAGACTTATATGAAAGAGCTAATTGATATTCCCAAGGAATGTGAACTGGCTGAAAAGCTTGTAAAGCTTTCGATTCAGGCTTTTATTGATGAAGATATCAGTCAATTCAAGGAAGTTATTTCACTGGAAGATGAAATTGATATCCTTAATCTTGAAATACAGAAGGACTGTTTAAAGTACATGATGGAGGATCCGAAAAATATTCACCAGGGTTCAGTCTTTATTTTTATCGGCAGTTACCTCGAGCGTATTGGTGATCATGCCACTAATGTTTTTGAAACCGTCTATTATATCGTTACCGGAGACTTCATTGACTTTAATGACTTGAATAAAAAGATGCTCGATGTAAAATTAAAAAGGAAATGAACCAAAAAATTAAAAGCCAGGCAAACAATTATTATTGTTTGCCTGGCTTTTTTAAGTCGAATTAAAGTTCAATTTATTTTACAGATCAAAAGCCTGGGCAGTAGCAGTTACTGCAATATCCCGATCAGTAGATCTAATGACACAGCTGATACGAATTTCTGAAGTTGTAATCATAAGTATCTGAATGTCGTTATCTGTGAGAAGTTGAAAAAATTTTGCGGCAACACCGGACTGACTTCGCATTCCGACACCTACCACTGAAAGTTTTGAGACGTTTTCGTTTAAAATAACCCCGATATCAGGATACTTCTCTTCAAAGGCATCTAAGATTTTCATCGCTTCATCTAAATCCTGAATCGGTGCAGTAAAGGAAATATTTATAAGTCCTTTTATGGGGGCACTCTGACTGATCATATCAATATTAATGCTTTTATTGGCGAATTGACAAAAAAATTGCGAAGTAATATTTAAATCAAAGGGAATATCCCTGATCGTAATGATTAATTCATCGTTGTCAATGGCCAGCCCGGTAACAGCTTGTTCTTCCATATGATGTTCTCCTTTATTAATGATTGTTCCGGGAACGTCAAATTCACTGGAGGCAACCACTATTTTTGTATTATATTTACTGGCAAGTTCAATGGCACGGGGGTGCATGACTCCAGCTCCCAGGCTTGCCATCTCGAGCATTTCTTCATAACTGACGGTGTCAAGTTTTTTTGCCTTGTCATAGAGCCGGGGGTCGACCCCATAAATCCCTTCAACATCTGTATAGATTTCACAGGGAGCATCGAGTACACAGGCTAAAGCCACAGCACTGGTATCTGATCCGCCACGGCCTAAGGTTGTGACATCATCATTTTCGTTTACCCCTTGAAATCCAGCGACGATAACAATCTTGTCCTCATTCAGGGCTTCGAGAAGCTTTGTTGTGTCAATGCCTTCAATTCTGGATTTAGTATGACGTCCGCAGGTGCGAATTCCAACTTGGGGACCGGTGAAGGAAATGGCGTCATGACCCATTTCCTGGAGGGCCATGGATAATAGGGAAATTGAAATTTGCTCGCCTGTGGAAAGCAGACGATCCATTTCACGTTTGGGGGGAGCAGAACTAACTGCACGGGCGAGTTTAACCAAATCATCAGTTGTTTTTCCCATGGCAGAAACGACTACCACTACCTGGTGGCCGCTTTCCTTCTTTCTTATAATGCGTTTTGCAACGTTCTTAATACGTTCAACAGAACCAATAGAGGTTCCGCCGTATTTCTGAACAACAATAGCCATTAAATTAACCTCTTTAATCATTCAACAGTTTTGTTTTATCAGCTGTTTTTTGATTCTTTCTTACTTTGGAAAATTTTGTATTCAGTCGTTAATGAGCATGGACATATCATAAAGCCCGGAATTTTTTGTAACAATATATCGGGCGGCTTTGAGAGCACCCTCTGCAAAGACTTTTTTTGAGAGCGCTGAATGTTTAAGTTCGATGATTTCATCATTTCCGGCAAAAATAACAATATGCTCTCCGGGAATGGTGCCGCCACGAATAGCATGAATCCCGATTTCGTTATTCATGCGTTTGGCATCTCGTCCATGTCGTCCATAAATGTAATCTTTGCTCTTCACAAGTCCTTCATTCACGGCATCGGCAAGAAGCAATGCAGTTCCGCTGGGAGCATCGATCTTTTTATTGTGGTGTTTTTCAATAATTTCAATATCAAAGGTTTCTTCCAACTGGCCTGCCATTTCTTTTAAGGCTTTTGCCAGCAGATTAATTCCCAGCGACATATTAGCCGTTTTAAATATTGGGAAATTCTGTGCACCGTTAGCAATGGCCTCTAAATCATCTTCAGATAATCCGGTTGTTGCAATGACAATGGGAATTTTATGGGAGGAAGCAAAACCAAAGATTTCAGAAAATGCTTTAAAGTGTGAAAAATCAATGATAACATCAATCTTTTCCCGGCATTTATCTAAATCGGTATAAACGGGAAAGGGGAGGGATGAATCCTCCTGGTGATCATAGCCGGCTACAATGCTGCAGCCATCGGCTTCTTTTATAATTTGTTGCAGGTTGGCACCCATGGCACCTGAAACCCCACTGAGTAAAATATTTAACATTTGAACCTCCTATATTAAACCGTAAGTTTTAAGATCAGCAATAAGTTTTTCTTTATTGCTATCTTCCATTTCGATAAGGGGAAGACGCATGTCACCGGTATCCATTCCCATGAGCGCCATGGCAGCTTTAACTGGGATGGGATTTGTTTCGTAAAACATTGCACGGTTAATTAAGTTTGTTTTAAACTGAAGTTCCCGGGATTTTTCAATATTGCCTTCCATAAATGTCGCCACAAGATCGTGCATGTCTCTTGGAATAATATTCGCAGATACAGAAATAATCCCCTTACCACCGACTGCTAAAACCGGAAGCACATGGTCGTCGTTACCACAGTAAATGTCAATGTCACTGCCACAAACACGGGCGATTTCAGTAATTTGGCTGATATCCCCACTGGCTTCTTTTACAGCAGCAATATTTGAAATTTTGCTCAGTTCTTTAATCGTACTGACTTCAATGTTAAGACCGGTACGACGGGGAACATTATAAATGATAACAGGAATGTTAATGGCAGTTGCAATGGCCTTTATATGGGCAATAACCCCTCGTTGGGTAGACTTATTATAATAAGGATTAATGATCAAGGCGGCATCGGCGCCTGCTTTCTCTGCTTGTTTTGAAAGCATAACTGAGTAGGCGGTATCATTACTGCCGGTTCCGGCAATAAAAGGAACACGGCCATTAATGTATTTACCGGCATCCTGTAGAATTTCCAGATGCTCAGGATCGGTGAGCGTTGAAGTTTCCCCGGTGGTTCCGGCAACTAGGATGGCATCGGTTCCGTTTTCAATTTGCCAGTCAATCAGTTGATGGAATCGTTCATAATCAATTTTGTTATTTTTAAATGGTGTTATAATTGCAACGCAACTACCTGTAAATATACTCATTTTTTTCTCCTTCATTTTGGTTGGAATCGGTTAAAAATTGTTTTAAATAAGGTGGCGTTCAACAAGCGCAAAAGCAATTTGTACGGCATTGGTGGCAGCACCTTTACGGATATTATCAGCTACAACCCAGAGGTTAATCCCATTATCCACACTATAATCACGGCGGATACGTCCGACAAAAACTTCGTCTCTGTTTTCGGCGTTTATTGCCAGAGGGTAAATACTTTTTTCAGGATCATCCTGCAGGACAATACCGGGAGATTTGCTGTAAAGGGACTTAATTTCATCCAGAGTGAATTCTTTTTTGAATTCAACATTAATGCTTTCACTATGTGCATAATAAACAGGAACCCGCACAGCCGTGGCGGTAATGCGCAAGCTGTCATCGTGAAGAATCTTCTGTGTTTCATTCACCATTTTCATTTCCTCTTTGGTATAGCCGTTGTCCGTAAAGGTATCAATTTGAGGCAAACAGTTGTAGGCAATGGGATGTGGATTAAAGGTATCTTTTTCACCTTTGATGCCACCTTCAAGGGCGGCATAGCCCTTCATACCAGAACCGGAAACAGCCTGGTAGGTCGAAAAGATAATCCGTTTAATCCCAAAGGCATCATACAAAGGTTTTAGGGCAACCATGGCCTGGATGGTGGAGCAGTTGGGGTTTGCAATAATGTTTTTATGCCAATCCAAATCCTCGGGATTTACTTCAGGAACCACTAATGGTACGGTAGGATCCATTCGAAAGGCACTGCTGTTGTCAATAACAATTACACCTTTTGCAGCGGCAACCGGGGAAAAACGCTGACTTGTATCGCCACCGGCTGAGAAAAGGGCAATATCAATATCCTGATCAAAGGCTTCATCACGAAGTTCTTCAACCACATAGGTTTTTCCGTTATATAAAATTTCTTTTCCTGCTGAACGTTTAGATGCCATGGGGAAAAGATTTTTTACCGGAAATTTTAGCTCAGCTAAAACTTGAAGCATTTTTTGACCAACCATTCCCGTAGCACCAACAACAGCAACATTATATGATTTCATAGTTCCTCCAAAATATTTAATAAAAAAAAATAAAAAAAAACTAGTAAAGTACTAGCTAAAATAACAACAGATCATCTCATTAAGAGAATCCACTGTATTCTTAAATAGCACCCCATCAAATGAATGATGACAGTTTCATTGCTGTTTGCAATAAACCCAGGAAGTTGATGGCAATTCAAAGTCCTTCGGCGAGCTTTCATTTTGTTACACTTCATCCCATTAGCCATGGTCAGCATAATTAGTCATAAAGACCGCACCTCTATCAAGTCTGTATTCGATTTTTTTACCATTGTAACAATTAAATGGGATTATTTCAAGGTTTTATTCAGATTATTCTTAAAACAATAAAAGAAACACGCTTATCTTTAAGATAAGTGTGTTTCAAAATACAGAGCATTTAATCCTTATTCTTTTGTAAGATCTACCGCTTCCAGAGCATCATTTATGGCTTTAACTAATTCGTCCGGATCAATGCCGTGGGCAATAGCACCTTGCTCAATGTTTTCAAAACGTGCTGCCATACAACCAAAGCAGCCCATTCCAAAGGCCTGGAATACTTTAACTGAATCCGGATATGCTTCTACAGCATCTGAAATTCCCATTTCTTTGGTAATTTTCATGTTTTCACCTCCATAACGAGTATATTACTCAATTTCTTTATGTTACATTATAAAACTTAAAAAAAGATTTTACAACATAAAAGAAATAAAAGTCAATGACTTGCTAAATTGGGGTTTAAACGGTATAATAGTTACAATAGGGGAATTTTATAATAAAGGGGAGTATTTATGTGATAATTGACAAGATAGTTGTTAATAACAAAGCAGGACTGCATGCAAAACCGGCCTCGCTTTTTGTTCAACGAGCCAACGATTTCAAAAGTGAAATCTATATTAAAAAAGCATCAACACGGGTGAATGCGAAAAGTATCATGGGTGTTATGATTTTGGCGGTACAAAAAGGCGATGAGATTGAGATTGAGGCATCAGGTGATGATGAAAAAAAAGCTATGGAACAGTTAAAATTATTAATAGATAATAAATTTAATTTTGCCGACGAAGTTTAGGAAATAAAGTGTGAATGCAAATTCATACTTTATTTTTATTAGTTTAATTTTGTTGGACTTATATTTAAATACTGGAGAATAGAATGCGAAAAATATTAATTGCCATTTCATTTTTTACTCGCATACCCATAAAAATAAAAGATGTTACCAGTGAAGAGTTTTATGATAGCATGATTTTAATACCCATTGTCGGACTCTTTATTGGTTTGATATTGTACGGCGCTTCTGTGTTATTTTCTTTCATTCATTTCATTGAGCTTCAGGCAATACTGATGATGATTACCTATATCTGGTTAACCGGAGGACTTCATCTGGATGGCTTTGCAGATACAACAGATGCCCTGTTCAGTGCCCGAGATCGGGAAAAAATGATGGAAATCATGAAGGATAGTCGTTTAGGAGCCTTTGGGGCTATCGGTTTAATTTTATTGATTTTGACCTATTGGATATGTTTTATCATTATCCTTCCGAAGTACAGCCTGGTCCTTTTAATAATGCCGGTGTTTGGACGTGTTGCCGCGATCATGTCAACCTGTTTTTCAACCTATGCTCCTGGAGGCGGGGGTCTGGGGAAACGTTTTGTGGAAATGACACAACTTCATCATTTTGTGATTTATACATTGTTTTTGTTGGCCTACGCGACAGTTATTCTAGGGCTTTCAGGGTTTATTGCCGTTGTACTGGGCTTTATTCCCGGGCTTTTTTTAATGTTGAACCTCCAACGAAAAATAGGCGGAATGACCGGAGATACCATTGGGATGACCATTGAGATGAATCAGGTGTTTTTTTTGGTGATCATCAGTGTGATCATTATTAATTTTCCCATAGCAAGGCTTCTTTTCAGTTAAAAAGTGATACAGAGATTATAATGAAAGGAATTGAATGAAAAAAACGACACGTCCATTAAATAATCGGGAAATCCAGGGGAACAAGGACTTTCTGCCAATGTCCAAAGCTGAAATGAAAGTTCTGGGCATTGAACAGTGTGATTTTATCATCATCACAGGAGATGCCTATGTGGATCATCCCTCCTTTGGAGCTGCTATTATTGGCCGGGTCCTGGAATCCAGAGGCTACCGGGTTGGGATTATTGCCCAGCCGGATTGGCGAGGGGATGAGGATTTTAAAAAGCTGGGGAAACCACGTCTTGGCTTTCTGGTCACCGCCGGAAACCTGGATTCCATGGTGAGCCATTTCTCGGTGAATAAAAAACGCCGACGAGTGGATGTTTATTCTCCTGGCGGAGAAACGGGGCTCAGGCCGGATCGGGCAACCATTGTTTACTGTGGGAAAATACGTGAGCTCTTTGGTGAGATTCCTCTGATTATTGGGGGCATTGAAGCCAGCCTTCGACGCTTTGCCCATTACGACTATTGGCAGGATAAAGTACGACGATCCATTCTTTTTGATTCAAGGGCAGATATTTTGGTTTACGGCATGGGCGAAAAGGCGATTATCGAAATCGCTGATGGATTGGAAGCTGGCATTCCGGTGGATTTACTAACCTATATTAAAGGGACAGCTGTCATTGTCAAAGAACCTGATTTTGAAAATGCCATCCTATTACCAGCGGCGGAAGAAGTCACAGCGGATAAAAATAAATACGTTGCGGCCACAGCACTGATTTATCATAGTAATAATGCCTTTGAGCCCCGTTCCTATTTGCAGAAAAGCGGAAACCGGTACCTCAGCCAGAACCCACCGCAAATGCCTTTAAGTCAGAATGAATTTGATGCGCTGTACGATCTTCCATTTACCTATGAATGTCATCCGGTTTATAAAGCCAAAGGAGATGTTCCCGGTCTGGAAGAAGTCAAGTTCAGCATCACCGCTAACCGTGGCTGTTTCGGGAACTGTAATTTTTGCGCCCTGGCCATTCATCAGGGAAAATATGTTCAAATGCGGAGTAAAGAGTCCATTGTCAAAGAAGCCAAACGGATGATGAAGGATCCGTCATTCAAAGGATATATTCATGATATTGGTGGTCCAACAGCAAATTTCAGCCATCTGGCGTGTAAGAAACAGGCAACTCATGGGTACTGCAAGAATCAGGAATGTCTTTCCCCGGAACCCTGTAAAAAAATAGATAGCCGCCATAGCCCATATTTAGAAACCCTGCGGGCAGTCCGAAAAATACCGGGTATTAAAAAAGTGTTTATCCGCTCAGGTATTCGTTATGATTATCTGGCGCTGGAAAAGGATCCGGCTTTTCTTAAAGAATTGGTTGAAAATCACGTAAGCGGACAGCTGCGGGTGGCGCCTGAACATGTTTCAGAAAATGTCCTTCGGCATATGGGAAAGCCTTCCTTTAAAGTATACGAAAGTTTTGTAAAAGACTTTAAAAAAATAGATGCCCGCCTTGGGAAAAATCAATATGTGCTGCCGTATTTTATAACCGGACATCCGGGGTGTAAGCTTGAAGATGCCATTAAACTGGCTGAATATGTTCGGGATATGGACTTCTTTCCGGAACAGGTTCAGGATTTTTATCCAACACCGGGAAGTGTCGCAACCGCGATGTATTATACCGGCGTGAATCCCCTGACTATGGAAACCGTTCATGTCCCGATGGGTCGTGAAAAAAACATGCAACGAGCCCTGGTGCAATATAATAAACGGGAAAACTATTGTTTGGTACATGAGGCATTGACAAAAGCCTATCGGCTGGATCTTATCGGATCCGATAAAAAGGCGTTAATTCATGAAAAAACAGTGAGTCATGGAAAAAGTGAGCCTAAACTTAAAGCCCGTAAAAAAAACACTGAAAAAGTTGGAGTAAAAAACAGAGGGAAAAATAATAGAAGCCATTAATTATGGCGTTAGTTATGAAACCCTTAGAAAATAAAAAAATAAAGAAAAAAAGGATAAAATAATGAACGAAAATAATAAGCAAATCACCGTTGGTGAAAAATATACCTTGGAATTAATAGACATTACCCACAGCGGGGAAGGTCTGGGACGTATTGAAAATATGATTGTTTTTGTTGAAGGAGGACTTCCGGGAGATATTGTGGAAGTTGAAATTGAAAACGTCAAAAAAACTTATGCCAAAGGCAAGCTCTTAAGCATTAAAGAGAATTCACCGGAACGCGTTGTTCCTTCATGTCAATACTTTGCTGAGTGTGGCGGCTGTCAGTTTTTACATATGAGCTATGACGGTCAGCTTCGGGTAAAATCAAAAATGGTTGAGGATGCCCTGGAACGGATTGGCGGATTTAAAGACCTTGAGATTAAGCCAATCCTTGGAATGGAAGACCCTTCACGCTATCGGAACAAGGCACAATTTAAAATTGATGAAAAAGGCATGGGCTTTTATGCAAAAAAATCACATAATATGGTGTATATTGACGACTGTCTCAATCAGCCTGAAAGTGCAGCTGATGTTATTAAAACATTTAATGGCATCATTAAAGATTTAAATCTCAGTCTCTATGATGAAAAAACCCGAAAAGGTTATATCAGAGGTGTTCTGCAAAGAACCAACCTTGAAGGCGAAAACATGATCACTATCATCATTAACGGTCGAGACATCAGTCAAAGACCAGCCATCGTGGATGCCATTCTTTTAGGAATTCCCAATGTTAAAAGTATATTTGTGAATATCAATCGCGAAAAAAGCAATGTCATTCTTGGGAGAAAGAGCCTTTGTATACATGGGGTACCAAGAATTACAGAAAAAATTGGAGACCTGTTATTTTCAATTTCTCCAAACTCATTTTTCCAGGTTAACTCAAAACAAACCAAAAAGCTTTATGATGTGGTTAAGGAAATGGCAGCCCTCACCGGCACTGAAACAGTATTTGACCTTTATTGCGGTACCGGAACCATCGGTCTTTATTTAGCGGATAAAGCAAAGGAAGTCATTGGCATTGAAAGTATTCAAGATGCTGTTTTAGATGCCCGTGAAAATGCCGGACTTAATCAGATCGAAAATGCAGTTTTTCTCAATGGCAGAGCAGAAACCGAAATGATCCGTATTGCTAAAGATGAAAACATTAAACCTCAATTGGTGATCCTTGATCCTCCCCGTAAAGGCTGTGAAGAAACCCTTTTAAATGCCATTAGTGATCTTAAGACACCAAGGGTGATTTACGTTTCCTGTAATCCATCAACGCTGTCACGGGATTTAAAAATATTGACGGGCTTTGGTTATAAGATCAACGAAGTACAGCCAGTAGATCTATTCCCGGGAACAGGCCATGTTGAAACAGTAGTTCTCATGACACGAACAGAAAAGAAATAGGTTCACAGCAAGGAATTCAAGTAGATCCATGAAGAATGAAGTTTCCTTCAGGCTCCCTCAGACAAGTTGTTTGAGGGAGCCTTTTTGATTGAGGGAAGGGAAAAAACTAATCAACTGAGAGGCAGCATTGCGGACATTCTTAAACAATTCTTTAGAGAAGGAAACACTGTGGCCAGAATAGGGAGTGATGATTTTACGCTCTTCTTTCCGGACTTTGATGTGGAAAAGGCTGAGATGCTCAAAAATAGAATAAATGAAGTGGATATAAAACACAACCAGAGCAGTTTAAAAGAAACATTATAAAATAATTTCAATAATATCTAAAATATATGTTGACAAAGTATAAACATTGTATTAATATGATGGTAATAAAATATTTAGCATACTTGCCGAAAGGTAAGGACGCAAAGCTATAGGGTCTTCGTATTTTATATACATGACAGCCAGTTGCAGTTAACCCATACTCATTATGAGTATTATAAGTGCAACGTGCAAACGGTTGCACTTTTTTATTGAGAAGAACAACTTAAAAGATTGGATGTGAGTCAGACAATGGCGGTATATATAATGATACTGATGCTGGGGGCGGTTGCAGGCTTGATAATGGAAAAAGCATCAATCAACTTAATCAACAAAAGAGTCGGCGAGTTAAGGATTATTCGATTTTCAGGCACCAATGCAAAGACCGTTATGTGGGCAATCATCAATTCACTCAGTTGGTTCTTTCTCGTATGGATCAACGGCATACATGCCAACACCATAGAATGTATGTTGCTCATCTCAGTCAGTATCATTCTATCCGTGGTGGATATCACCATAAAAAAAATACCAAACGAATTAATACTCCTGACATTGATTATTGGCGCAGGCTTTATGATAACAGACAATCGGTTAGGCAGCATAAGTATTAACTTAATCGGCTTTGCCCTCGGGTTTATCCTGTTTTTATTACCGGCCTTTATTGGAAAAGGAGCCGGCTGGGGGGATGTGAAATATGCAGCAGTGGTAGGCTTTTGTTTGGGAGTATATGGATTTTTAACGGCCATCATTATTATGACTATTGTCCTCCTTATTTTTACCGCCTATATCATGCTCACCGGTAAGGGCAATTTAAAAACAAAAATCGCACTGGGCCCGTTTATGGCATTTGGTTTTGTGTCAGTGCTGATCATCAATATAATGAATAGCCAGGCTTTGATATTTGACCTGAGCCGACTAATCAATGGCTAGTTTAAATGAGAGTGATAAAGTCCTAGGACTTTACATATAAAAAAATGAAAAGGAGAAAGAAAATGAAAAACATGTTTGCACAGATGATCAGAGAAGAAGATGGCCAGGGTTTGGTGGAGTATGGGTTGATTATTGGGCTAGTTTCAGTGCTTGCAATCGGTGCATTGATTATTTTAGGACCAAAAATAGCAGCATTTTTCACCGAAATTAATACTAAATTAGTGTAAGACTTAAACTGGGATACGTATTTGAATGAGGATTTTATAGGTATCGGTGGAATGACAAATGAGGTTTAACAATCGGTGGCATATTGGCTGCGTCAGAGTAGATTTTTCTGCCGGATGCCGTCGATATGCCTTTTTTTAATGAATGAAATTTGCTGTTGCATGCAATAAATCCTATTCAACCAGGATTTTGAGTGAATAAAACAGGCCACAGTGCATAAGGAGGCCCTATGTTTTCATATATTATTAATAAATTTAAAAAAGAAGACGGCCAGGCAATGGTCGAATTTGCCATAATATTGCCGATTCTGATTATGATTTTATGCGGTATTATTGATTTCGGCTGGTACTTCACCAACCAGAATATTATTGACAACTGTTCAAGAGAAGGCGCACGGTATGCGAGTGTGACTCCAGAAGCAACTGAAGCGGAAACTGAAGCAGCAATAACAACAAAGATAAATGATATGGCACCATCTTATTTAACCATTTCAGAGATCATATACAGTTATCCTATTGGGGATGTAAAAGTAGAAGTTTTTGGAGAAGTGGCTGCTCTAACACCTATCGTCGGTGTATTTGAAGAAACAATCCCCTTATATTCATCATGTACAATGAGGGTGGAATGATGATGAAACATAAAATAATCAAACAAATAGTCAAGAATGAAAATGGTCAATCAATAGTACTGGTGGCTTTGCTTATGGTCGTTATTATGGTTTTTGCAGCCCTGGTTGTAGACTTGGGGATGGTCTCATATACAAAGACGAGACTTCAGAACGCTGCTGATGCAGCGGCCTTGGCTGGCGCGCAGGATCTGCCTGCTGCCACTGCTACAACCACAGCAGAAACTTATGCCGTCAAGAATCGCGTACTAGCAACTGAAGTAAAAGTCACATATCCTGACGCCAACAAGATTAAGGTTGTATGTACAAGAAATTACTCGTATTCATTTGCTCGAATTTTTGGATATACAAATACAGATGTAATAGCAAGTGCCGTTGCGCAAAACGGTAACTGGGATGGGAATGCATTACCTTTTTTAAACATATATGGTGATGGTGAAGATTCATCAAAAGGTCTACCTCTTACAGCTTGGAATATGGTTTACCCAGGTGTTAAGGAAAGAATAAAGAATGACGATTTAGATACTACCACTGGTATTAAAGTGAAATATGAGGATGGGTCTATTGCATTCAAAGAAGGTTTAGATATGAGCAAAGTTAAAGTCCCTTTGCAAAAGATACTGGTTGTTGGAAATACGGTATATATGATCAGCTTAAAACACTCCGAAATGCTGAATTACGCACCAAATGGATCAAAGGAACTAGGTAATAATGCTTTTATCCCATGTATTGACACTGTTCTTCTAAAATGTGAAGTCACTGATGCATGGGATGGGACAGGTTCAGATGTGATTAGTCTGAAATTTATAGAGAGTTATGCTTGGGATGCTTCAAAAAATACCTATTTATCTGCTACTGGTAATGAAGCGGGTGTCTCTATAAATTTAGTAGAATAAATGGAATGTTTACATCAGGTATGAGATTTTTATGGTAGAAAATAATTATGTTATTAATGGTGGTGGTGTTGGGACGATAACAGGCAATAACCTCACCGGAAAAGGATTTATTTATGCCACTGGTAATATTACAATCAGTGGTAATAAAACCCAAATTGGTTCAGCAGCTGAGCCTGTCTTTATCTACTCGGAAAAAAATATTACTATAAGCGGCAACAATCTTAATATGTATTGTATTATCTATGCTCCAAATGGGATAATCGATGTTCAGAAGAATAATTGGAATATAAATGGAAGACTTATTGGAAAGTCATTTGCTGATGCTTGTTTAAAAAACGGCTTCACTATTACAGCTACAGCTGGAAGTAGTGATTTTAGCGGAGTTCCTTTAGGAGACGGAACTGCTAAACTTATTGAATAATCAACTGTCAGTTGCGAGACTTGCGAATCGACGAAAAGCTGCGTAAAACCAGATGGAGCCATTACTCTAAATGGCAGCAGTACCAGTATTATTGGCGGAACCAATGAGCTTTCAAGTGTTACGGTAAATTCGATCAGACTTACTAAATAATCATTTGATAATTTAGAAAGTTGGTACAATAGTGAAATGGTTGAGAGTCTGATTTTGGGGTATACATTATTATACTGACAGAATAAAAATATTTTTCACTTCCCTATAAGTAAAAAAACATGTAAAATAAAGACACCACATCAGCTGATTACATCCCTGTGGAAACTGGAGGAAAAATGAAAAAACTGATTCTGATTGCCCTGGCAATCTCGTTAATTATTGGATTTGGGGTCTATTCTTTCGCAAAGACCCTGGAAAGCAGAACAAACGTGGAAACCATGCCGGTTGTGGTCGCAGTAGAAAAGATACCTAAAAACACAGTCATCGAAGCCAGCATGATTACTACAAAGCCCTTCCCAAAAGAATATATTCATGAATATTCAACAGGCAAGGTTGATGACATTATTGGTCGCATTACACTGGAAAGCATTGAAGCTGACGAACAAATATTATCCACACGCCTCATTGATTCGAGTAATAATAGTAACAATCTGTCCTTTTCCATACCTCAGAATTATCGGGCAATATCCGTTCTAACCGATGAAGTTTCGGGAGTCGCAGGGTATATCAGCCCAGGAGATCGGGTCGATCTGGTGGCGGTTATCCTTAACAAAGCAACCGGTGTCGAATCACAAATGGTGGCTGAAAACCTCGAGGTTGCGGAAGTCGGGGATAAAGGAAATGATGGTAAAAAGCTGTATACAGCAGTGACTGTTCTGGTCCCGGACCAGGATGTAGTGAAGGTTAGTTATGCATTATCTGAAGGAAAGTATCGTCTGGTTCTACGTTCGCTTGTGGATGAGAAAATTGTCAATCCAGCTCCTTATGTTCAGTAGTTTCTTTTGAATAAGGAACAGCTATTGATAAAACAAATCATCATACGTCAGGAAGGGAGAGATGACTGATGGAAAAGATAAAAGTGATGATTATCGGAAATAACGATAATCGCATATATGAAATAAAAAGCCTTCTTGGAAATGAAGAAATTGCATTTGTGGGATTCTCAAAACAAGGGGATTCTGCATTGGAAAAAACATTGAGCCTAAAACCACAGGTTGTGATTATTCATTGTGAGGAAGAAGTAGAAGACGCCGTGAACCTTGCCGAAAAATTAAATATAAAAATGCCGGGTTCCGGTGTGATTTTTCTCTGCGATCATTTAAGTGTTGCCATCATTGACAAAGCAATGTTTGCCGGGGTTCGGAAGGTTATGTCCTTTCCCGTTGATGCAAAATCATTAATCCAGAATATTCAACTGGTTAATCAGGTTGAAAAATCCCGATCGGAAAATTCCAGCACCGCTGTTGCCAATATGGAATCGAAGGTTGTCACCGTTTTTGGAGCCAAAGGCGGCATCGGAAAGACCACCATTGCAGTCAATGTAGGGGTTGTTCTGGCAAAAATGGGGAAAAAGGTGGCAATTCTTGATGCCAACCTGCAATTTGGGGATGTGAATGTTTTTTTTGATATAGATTCCAAGGATACGATTTCAGAGCTGTCTCAGGGTAAGGATCTGACGGATATTGATGCCATCAAAAGACTGATGGCCCTTCATTACACCGGTGTGAGCATTTTATGTGCGCCTAAAAGCCCGGAATATGCGGAATATGTTTCAGCAAAAAATGTTGAAACCATTATCAATACGATGCGGCCCTATTATGATTACATTATCATCGACACCACACCTGCTTTTAGCGATGTGAATGTGGTGGCCATTGAGAATTCAAATCTTATTCTTCTCATTTGCGAACCGGATATTTCAACAATCCGTAATACAAAAGTCAGCTTGAATATTCTGGAATACCTGCAGCAGCGGGATAAAACAGAAATTGTTATCAACCGGGCGGGAAATGGGACGATTTCCATTAAAGATATTCAAAAGGTGCTGGATGTTCAGATAAAGCATAAGATCCCCCTGGATATAAAAATCGGAATCGCCTGTCACAATAAGGGGGTTCCTATTGTCGTCGATTCCCCAAGAACAGCCATTGCTCAGGAGCTTCGAAAGCTTGGGAAAGAAATTGTTAATACAATTGATCAAATAGGCAAATAAAATTTGTTCAAGTAAAGGGTGGGTATGATGGGGCTTTTGGAAAAAATAGAAAAACAGCGATCGGGTCAGCAGGATGCCAGTCAGGATGAAAACAGGAAAGAGGTCACCCATGTCGATATCTATGCCGATTTAAAAAAACGACTGCATCAGGAAGTCATAGATGAAGTCAATAAAAATCATATCCCAAGGGATGGTATGGAGAATACTGAGGGAATCAAAAAAACCATTGAGGAACTAATAAATGCTGAACCCATCCGCATGAACCGGGTGGATCGGGAAAAGATCTCTGAGGATCTGCTGAATGACATTATTGGATACGGTCCATTGGAGGTTCTGCTAAAAGATGTTAATATTTCTGAGATTATGGTGAATGGCCCGAATCGGGTTTATATTGAAAAGCAGGGGAATATTCAATTATCCGACGTTGTTTTTAAGGATGATGATCATGTGATGAACATCATCGATCGCATTGTGTCTTCGGTGGGAAGACATATTGACGAATCCAGTCCGATGGTGGATGCCAGGTTACAGGATGGTTCCCGGGTGAATGTTATTATCCCGCCATTGTCATTGGTGGGACCTGTGATCACCATCCGAAAGTTTTCAAAAATTCCAATCTCCGGGGAACAATTACTGAAGTTTGGATCCATGTCAAGAAAAATGCTTGCCTTTCTGGAGGCATGTGTGAAAGGGAAGCTCAATATCATTGTTTCAGGAGGCACCGGGAGCGGGAAAACCACAACCTTGAATGTATTATCGAGTTTTATCCCGGCAGACGAACGGATCATCACCATAGAAGATGCTGCTGAACTCCAATTATTTCAGGATCACTTAATTACATTGGAAAGTCGCCCTCCCAATTTAGAAGGACTGGGGCGGGTATCCATTCGAGATCTTGTGATTAATGCACTCAGAATGCGACCGGATAGAATCATCGTTGGTGAGGTTCGTTCCACAGAAACCATTGATATGCTCCAGGCAATGAATACCGGGCATGACGGATCGCTGACCACGATTCATGCCAATACCCCGAGAGATGCCCTGTCACGGATTGAGACCATGGTTCTGATGTCAGGTGTGGATCTGCCCCTTCGGGCCATTCGGGACCAAACCACCTCAGCCATTGACATCATTATTCAACAGTCCCGACTCCGTGACGGGTCCCGTAAGGTTGTCAATATTACCGAAGTGAATGGTATGGAAGGGGATGTTGTGGTGATGCAGGAGCTCTTTGCCTATGAAACCACCGGTCAATTAGACAGTGAAGGAAAATTCAAAGGACGGTTTATAAGTATGGGCATCCGGCCTGACTGTGTTAAAAAGATAATAAATAACGGCGTGAAGGTAAACGATGACTGGTTCAATGAGTCATAAAAGCGTCAGGAGGGGTGAAAGGATATGAATGCCTTTACCATTGCAGTGCTGATTGCCATAGGGATGTTTTTTTTGATACTTGCCATATTCATGTGGCTTTTTCGGGACCAACGTCGTGTTCTTAAACGCATCAGCCAAATGACCACACTACATAAAAATGATGCGGCTATTCTCAGCAGAAGAGAAGCTAAAAAAAATAAAAAAACCAACAGCCAGATAAAAGTTTCCGAAAGACTTACTAACGATCTTTTGATGTCGGGGATGTTAATTCGCCCTTCGGAGTTTCTCATTATTTGGATTCTGGCAGCGCTGGGACCAGCCAGTATTCTGCTATTACTCAGCCACAGCATTGTTGTTGCATTGGGCGCAATTATTATTGGGGCGTTTTTACCGCTGTTTTATGTCCGTCATAAACGGATTAAAAGATCAATTCTTTTTGAGAAACAGCTGGCAGATGCATTAGGTATTATATGCAGTAGCTTAAAGGCAGGGCTTACCTTTCAACAGGCGCTTGTCAGCATTTCAGATGAAATGCCGGATCCCATTTCTGCGGAATTCAGGCGGGTTGCCAGGGAACTGAACTTAGGCATCACAATTGAAAATTCCCTGACCAGTCTTTCGGAAAAATTAAAAAGTGATAATTTCAGTATGGTTGTTTCCGCGATCCTGATCCAGCGTCAAACCGGCGGTAATTTATCCGAGATACTCACCAATATCGCCGGAACCATTAAGGAACGGTTTAAAATAAAAAATGAGATTAAGGTATTGACAGCAACCGCACGAATATCCGGAATGATCGTCGGAATGATGCCTGTTTTTATCCTTCTTATTTTCATGTTAATAAATCCCAGTTTTATTACGATATTCTTCAACTCAAATCTTGGGATCACTATGATGGTCGTTGGCGTGTGTATGGAAATTATCGGTTTTCTGTTCATCAGAAAAATTGCGAATATAAAATTTTAATACTGGAAACGAATGTCAGGAATTAATGTAAAAGAAAGCGAGGGTGCCATGACTGTATTGATTGTGTGTATTTCCGTATCGGTCTTTATTCTGATTGTTGCCATATTTTATAAACCGGCTAAAATAGCAGATAATCAGGGGAAACGACTGAAACAAATTAAAAAATCCTATGAAGTTCAATTGGATGATGTTCTGGAGAAACCTTTTATTCAGAGAATTATCATCCCCTTTTTTAATGCAATGGTAAAAAAGGTATCCAGCCTTCTTCCTCAAAAGAAAGAGAATAATAGTGATCAAAAATTAGCCAAAAAATTAAAGCTCGCCGGAATGAGTATGACATCCAGTGAATACAGTGCGGCCCGATTCATTATTATAGTTTGCGCATCAGTGGGTGCTTTGCTATTAATAGCAGTGGTTTCTTTGGATTTACCGGTAAAACTCCTGATTTTTTTGTTGGCATTAATCATTGCCATCATCGGTCCGAATGTATTTTTAACCCTTAAAATTAACCGCCGCCAGGAGGAAATATCCAATCAGCTGCCGGATGTACTTGATTTATTATGCGTTTCAATGGAAGCAGGGTTGGGATTTGATTCGGCACTGAACAAAATCGGAGAGCGATTAAATGGGGTGCTGGTTTACGAGCTCAATATACTTCACTCGGAAATCAGCATGGGAAAGACCCGGCGGGATGCTTTGAGAAGTCTGGCGGAAAGAAACCCGATTGAAGAGTTGATTGCTTTTGTTACCTCACTGATTCAGGCGGAAAAATTAGGGATTCCCATTAAAAATGCCTTAATTATACAGGCTCAGGAATTAAGGGTAAAGAGAAGGCAGCGTGCTGAAGAAAAGGCAATGAAGGCTCCGGTAAAAATGCTGCTGCCAATGGTTCTTTTTATTTTGCCGGTTCTTTTTATTGTATTGTTAGGTCCAGTAATCTTACAGGTGATTGATCAAGTTGGGGGCCTGTAAGGTGAAAATATGCAGAGTATTAAAAAATGAGGTTGTGCTGGCAAATCAGATCAGAGTGGCTGATCATTTTATCCAAAAATTAGTTGGCCTTTTAAAGGATAAAGGTTTAAACTGTGAACAAGGCCTTTTATTAAGCGGTTGCAAACAAGTACATACCATTGGCATGCGGTTTCCCATTGATGTCATTTTCATGTCAAAAGAAGGTGAGATATTGCATATTGAAAATGATATGTCCAGTGGAAAAGTAAGTAAATATGTGAAAAGGGCGTTTTATACACTTGAGCTAAAAGCAGGGGCGGCAAAAGAACATAATCTCCTGATACATGACCATATCACATTTGAAATCCTATCAATCAACGAAGATGGCAAATAAAATGCCGAAAAAACAACGATCTCAGGATTGAATCAGATTGATTAAAACAATATTGGTTTATAATTGATGTTTGGGGAGGCTGATAAATGAACGCTAAAGAAATAAAAGTCGGGACAAAATTAGAGCTTGAAGTCATAAATAATTTAGGATCAAAAATAAGTAAAACCTATACCAGCCAATTCGCAAAAATTAAAAATAGTATAGAGGTGATTATTGCTGCTCCTATTAATAAAATCAGAGATCCGTTTGTTTTGATCGGGGCAAAAATCAAAGTAACATTTTTTCATGAAAGTTTTGGCCTGGTGTTTTTTTTAGGAACCATCTCCTATATTGAGGACGTCGAAAATTTAATGATGGTACATACAAGAATTGACGATGATTTCAAAGAAATTCAAAGACGCAGATATTTTAGAATTGATAAATATCTTCGAGCGGAATACCGTGTGATAAACGAGGCCGATATTATCGATGAAAACAACAGTGATGCTGTTCAATACAGAAAGGCACTTCTGAAAAATATTAGTTACAGAGGAGCATGCAGCGTTATTGATGAAAATATTCCCAATAAAGCCATCATTGATTTGATAATATGGCTGACGGATGAGACTAAAATAAAAATGAGATCCAGGATTATTAGGAGTACGGAAATTGAATCAAGTGGAATAAAAAAATATAAACTGAACCTCTGTTTGATTGATATGGACCAGGATGATAAAGATAACTTGAAAAAGTTTATAACCAGAAGTCTGATTTAACCAAGAGTTCGCTATCTTGTTTTAGGAATGCAGGTTTGGGCCCTTTCCAAAGTAAGTTGATTTTGCTATTAAAAAAATCTTGTGTGGAAGGCAAGTAAAATGGCAGAACGAGCAAAGAAAGACAGCATAAATGACCGAAGAGATAACTTGAAACACTCAAATTAATGAGGTTGCTTTTGGAAAACGTTTATTTGGTGGTTATAATGGGAAAGAAAGGATATAATACATTACATTAAAACATTCAAATGGGGAGGCAAGTAAATATGGGGGAACAAACAATGAAAGACACTCTAAATGACTTAAGAGATGATTCGAAACACTCAAATAATGAGGTTGCTTTTAAAAAGCGTTTATTTGGTGGTTATAATGGGAAAGAAGTATCTGAATACATAAAAACATTAAAAGAAAGCCTGAAAAATGCAGAGGTTTCATTCAATGAAAGGCTTGAAGAATATGCTGCGATGACTGCTATGCTCGAACAGGAACGAGACACATATATGAATAGGGTTAAAGAAAGCGAAGCAACTAACCTTGAAATCCAAGATCAGATTAGTACCCTATCAAAAGAAAATGAAGAGCTAACCATTAAGCTGCAGGAACGTGAAGATGGACTAGTATCCCGGGATGACCTATTGGAATATGAATCCATTGTTTTGGAAAATGAGGAATTAAAAAAAGAACTCAACGCTTATAATGGGAAAGAAGTATCAGAATACATAAAAACATTAAAAGAAAGCCTGGAAAATGCAGAGGTTTCATTCAGAAAAAAAATTGAAGAATCTGCTGATATGTCTGCCAGA
>NZ_DATCHP010000081.1:0-4690 GCF_036508315.1 Acetobacterium sp.
AGATAAAACAGAAAAAGCAACCCCGAAAAAGAAAAAAGACGAGCGAAAAAAAGGTAATGCCTACCAAAGCAAGGACGTTGTCAGTGTTTTTATTTTACTTATTGGATTCTTTGTAGTCAGCCAGTTAGGATTATTCATTGCCCAGCAAGTTAAGACTTATTATTATGGGCAAATGACTAAGATCATTGGGTTGAAGACGTTAACCGTTGCGACTTGTGTGCAAATTTCAAAAGAGGCGGTACAGGTTTTTTTTATTTCAGCCATGCCGATTATTATTGTCTTAGCCGTAACGGCCATAATAATGGTTGGTATTCAAACCGGATTTTTAATTTCAAAAGATCTCATAAAGTTTAAATTCAGCAGAATTAGCTTAATGCAGGGCATTAAACGATTGTTTTCGCTAAGATCCGTTGTCGAATTAATTAAATCCATTTTTAAAGTTGTTTTAGTATTAGCCATTATTTACACCAGTATTATGAGTATTTTGCCATTAACACCGGATTTGTTAAGCAATCGGCTGTCTACGGATATATCCTTTTTGATTCAAAAAATCACGGGAATGGTCAATCAAATTTGTATTATTTTTGCAGGAGTCGCTATTTTAGACTTTGCCTATCAAAAATATGATTATGAGAAAAAACTTAAAATGACCAAGCAGGAAGTAAAGGATGAATATAAGCAAACCGAGGGAGATCCTCAGCACAAAGGTAAAATGAAAGATAAACAACGGCAAATGAGCCAAAATAGAATGATGCAAAAGGTGCCGACAGCTGATGTCATCGTCAGAAACCCGACCCATTATGCAGTCGCCTTAAAATATGATATTGAACATGACCTGGCACCAATTATTGTCGCAAAAGGAAAAGATCATTTAGCACTTCGTATTGTGGAAATTGGAGAAAAAAACAACATACCCATTAAAGAGAATAAACTCCTGGCAAGAGGATTATACGCAATGGCGGAGGTCAATGATTGTATTCCCGGAGAACTTTATCAGGCAGTTGCAGAGCTGATTGCATGGGTTTATAGCGAAAAAAAGAAAGATAAAGGAGCAGTATGAAAATTACGCAAAATATCGTTGTTTTATTAGTAGTTTTAACTATTGCACTTATTATTATTCCGTTACCGCCATTTTTACTGGATTTTATGTTTATCATTAATATTAGTATTTCATTAATGATTTTATTAACAACCATGTTTATAGGCGGACCCCTGGAATTCCCTATTTTCCCATCCATGTTACTGATCACAACACTTCTCCGGCTGGCATTGGGTATATCCTCTACCCGATTGATTCTATCCAACGGAGGAGAGGCGGGGCAAATTATCGCAGCCTTCGGTAACTTTGTTCTCGGAGGAAATGCCATTGTTGGATTCATTATTTTCATTATTATCATTATTGTGCAGTTTATTGTTATCACAAAAGGTGCGGAACGAATTTCCGAGGTTTCGGCACGGTTTACATTAGATGCTATGCCGGGAAAACAAATGGCCATTGATGCTGACCTCAGTGCCGGCGTCATTACCGATGAAGAAGCAAAAGACAGAAGAAATAACATCCAGAGAGAAGCAGAATTTTATGGATCCATGGATGGTGCCACAAAACTGGTCAAAGGCGATGCCATTGCCTCCATTATCATTGCTGTTGTCAATTTAGTTGCCGGAACCATTATTGGTATGGTTCAAGGAGGGATGGCCTTTAGCGAAGTATTAAGCGTTTATTCCATTGCAACCGTGGGAGATGGCCTGGTAAATCAGGTACCAGCCCTGATGATTTCAGTGGCTACCGCAATGATTGTAACCCGGGCAGTTTCTGAAAGCAATTTAAATGAAGAAGTAATCAAACAGTTTCTTTCTCAGCCGAGGGTTTTAATTATCGCCGGAACGTCTGTTTTTATGATGTGCTTTATTCCAGGCGCTCCAATCATACAAATTCTTCCAATTTCCCTTTTTCTGGTTTTCCTGGGTTATGTATTAATAAAAAAAACAAAAGTAAAATCGGAATTGGCAGTAGCCGGTCAAATGAGTCAGTTGGTTGCCGAAGAAAACAACGAGGTCGATTTCTACCGAAATATAGACAATGTATACAGTGTCATCGGGGTTGAACCCATTGAAATGGAATTCGGATACTCCCTTCTGCCCCTGGTGGATGAAGGAAGCGCAGGAAATTTTATTGATCGGATTGTCATTTTCAGAAAACAGTTTGCTTTGGACATGGGCGTTGTCATACCAACCGTAAGGCTCAGAGATAATGGTATGATTAATCCCAACCAGTATCTCATTAAAATAAAAGGTGAAGAAGTGGCAAAAGGAGAAGTGCTGGTGGGTTACTTTTTAGCCCTTGATTCAGGAAACAGCAGCGAGCCCATTGAGGGAATCGAAACCATTGAGCCGGCCTATGGCATCAAGGGTAAATGGATCATCGAAGAAGATAAGGAAATGGCAGAGGTCTATGGATATAATGTCATTGATGCCCTTTCTGTGATCGTAACCCATATGTCTGAGGTTATTAAAAGACATATTAACGAATTGCTTAGCCGCCAGGACATTAATACGTTACTCGAAAATGTTTCGAAAACAAATCCAGCCATTGTTGGAGATGTCATTCCTAATATTGTATCCATTTCCGATTTTCAGAAAATTTTAATTAATCTGTTAAAGGAAGGCATACCCATACGGGATATGCAGAGCATTTTAGAAACATTAGGGGATCACGGTTTAGCCATTAAAGATACAGATATGCTAACTGAATACGTCAGACAAAAATTGAAAAGAACCATTACCAGAAAATACACCGATGGTAACAGTATTAAGGTTATTACCCTGGATCAGGAAATAGAAAACATTATCTTGAATTCAGCCAAGAAAAATGAGCACGGCACCTATCTGGCAATTGATCCACTGGTCGTCCAGAATATTGTTGAAAAGGTCACCGAACAAATTGAAAAGGTAAAAGAAATAATAGATCGATCAATTATCCTGACATCCCCAATTGTTCGTATTTATTTCAAACGATTAATTGAGCAGTTTTTAGTGGATTTAACGGTTCTCTCCTTTAATGAGATAGATACCAATATTCAAATTCAGGTCATTGGTATGATTAAGTTAGAGAATTAAAGGATATGAATCCCTTTGAAAAAAAGGAGTGAAAAAAATGAATGTTTCTGAAAAGCAATGTGAAGATAACAGCATGGATCAATGGCAATTGTATAAAAAGAGTAGAAGCACCGATCTTAGAAACGAAATAGTCCTTCAATATTCAGGCCTGGTCAAAAAAATTGTTTTAAGATTCAAAGGTAGCTACAATAATTTTGGTCAGCTTGATGATATGGTTAATCAGGGAATGATTGCCCTGATTAATGCCGTGGAAAAATTTGATTCGGAATTAGGCAATAAATTTGAAACGTTTGCATCCCTTAAAATCAGAGGGGCCATTATTGACTTTATGCGAAAACAGGATTGGGTACCGAGAAGTCAGCGAAGTCTGTCAAAAGTATTGGAAGATACATTTGGCGAGTTATATGTTCAAAATGGTCGGGAACCAACTGAAAATGAAATAGCCGATAAAATGGGAATAACCATTGAAAATCTTCATAAAATCCTTGAACAACGGCATAATTCCTTTGTATTATCCTACGAAGAAGCCATTAATGAAAAAATGATGGAAGTGTCGCCACTGATTACCAATCAGAGAAAAGACGAAATGCCGGAATCCCAACTTTTGTACGATGAACTAAAAGCAAAACTGGGAGAAGCCATTGATCAGCTAAAGGAAAAAGAGCGAGTGGTTGTCTCTTTATACTATTATGAAAATTTGAAATTAAGAGAAATAGCAGAGATTTTAGGAGTCACCGAATCCAGAGTATCTCAAATTCATTCCCAGGCAATTATAAAAATGAAAACAAGAATGAACGATTATTAAATCAGATTAAACAGGAGGCAGAAAATGGATAGAGGATTTTATTCAGTAGCCGCAGGGTTATTAACAGGACAAAAAGCAGTTAATGTGATGTCCAATAATGTGGCCAATGTCAATACCGCAGGTTATAAAAGCCAGTCAACCCTGCAAACAAGTTTTGGGGAGTATCTCCTTTCAAGAATGAGCTCTTTAAGTAATGTTGCAAAAGACAATATTGGAACAGGCTCTTATATGACAGTCAATAGCGGACAAACCACCAACTTTTCCCAGGGAAGCCTTGAAAAAACCGGAAGGAATGTTGATATGGCCATTCAGGGCGACGGCTTTTTTCTGGTCCAAAGTGATGCTTATGGCCAGGTTCTGACCAGAAACGGGCAATTTGAAATTAATGAAACCGGAAATCTTATTTTACCGGGAGTCGGAAATGTTTTAAACAGTAATGGCCAGCCTGTGACCTTAAATGACAGTGACTTTTCGCTGAGCTTTGATGGCAAAATCCTTGAAAACGGTGTGGAAACGCAGTCCCTTTATATCGCAGATGTGGCAAATAAAAATGATCTTAAAGAAGTGGGGACCGGTTTTTTTCAGACTCAAAATGGCTTTCAGGCAGCCGGACCAAATACTTTTACCACCATACAAGGTTCTATTGAAAAATCCAATACTGATATGACAACGGAAATGAGTCAGATGATTTCCAGACAAAACAATTTTCAATCCTGTGCCCAAGTTCTAAAAATATACGATCGGATTAATGAAATCAGCGCCAATCAA
>NZ_DATCHP010000082.1:0-8594 GCF_036508315.1 Acetobacterium sp.
AATACACTCAATTGAATATAAACAGAGTAGATAAGATGCGTAAAGTGTTAAGGGATGGGAAGTTGCCTTTAAACGAAATGCGACCATTGCGATATCTTGTTGCTTCCGCTGGACCCCTGGACTAGAAAATCGAGGGTTGCGGAAGCATTGCTTAAAACTTTTTGTTTTATTTAAGTAATGCTTTTTTTATTTGGTTTTAGCAAAAACCATTCCAAACCGCGGATATAACCCAAGTTTGGCGATAGGAGAAAAATGATTGATCAAAAAAAAATCCAAGAAGCTGTTGTCATGATACTGGAAGCCATCGGTGAAGACCCAAACCGTGAGGGACTCATTGATACACCGGATCGAGTAGCCCGTATGTATGCGGAAATTTTTTCCGGTTTTGGCAAAACTGCCGAACACCACCTTTCAAAAACCTTTCCTGTGAAATCCGATGATGTTGTGATTGAAAGGGATATTCCTTTTTATTCGATGTGTGAGCATCATCTCATGCCTTTTTATGGCAAAGTTCACATTGCGTATATACCCAATGGCAGAGTAGCCGGCCTTTCTAAACTGGTACGAACCGTTGATATCTACACCAAAAAACCCCAGATTCAGGAATCCCTGACCACAGAAATCGGAGAAGCCATCATGAAATATCTCAACGCCCGTGGTGTCATGGTTATTATTGAAGCCCAGCATCTTTGCATTAACATGCGTGGGGTTAAACGCCCGGGAACAAGAACCATCACCGCCATGCAGGCTGGTATTTTTGAAAATAATAAAGAGTTAAAGGACGAAGTCCATAAACTCATGAGCATTAACTAGGCATATTCTATGGAAAATTTAAAAAACACCAACAAGCTCTTTCAAAATGCCGACTATCAAAAACACTTGAAAAGCATTAAGGGCTATGAAGAAAAACGAAAGTTTTGCAGACATAATCTCTCGCACTTTTTAGCGGTAGCTCGTATTGCTACCACTAAAAGTCTTGAGGCTGGCTTAAGCATCCCCCGGGATCTTATTTATACCACTGCTCTTCTCCACGATATCGGTCGTTTTGTTCAGTACAAGGATAAAACACCCCATGAAATTGCATCCTACGACCTGGCAATTTCGTTGCTTGAGCAATTGGATTTCAATTCCGACGAAAAAGAACAGATTCTCGAAGCAATCCTGAATCATCGCAACCCGGAATCCCAGATGTTCAGCCACATTTTTTACGAAAGCGACAAGCTTTCCAGGGAATGCCTGAGTTGCCCGATGGAAAAGAATTGTGATTGGGGTTCAAAGAAAAAGAACCTTTTCATAAGGTACTAAAAAATCCAGATACCACTGGGATAAAAATAAATCAAAAGGAGGTCAACCATGCTTATTGGCAATAGAAATTTTGATTTAGAAAATGATATCGCCATTATGGGGATTTTAAATGTCACCCCAGATTCTTTTTCGGATGGTGGCGAATTCAATTCCCTTGACAAAAGCCTTCAGCACGTTGAAAAAATGATTAATGATGGTGCGGATATCATCGATCTCGGTGGTGAATCAACCCGACCAGGGCATAAATCGGTGGCAGAGTCCGAAGAAATTGACCGTGTGGTTCCGATGATTGAAGCCATTCGATGTCGGTTTGATATTCCCATTTCCATTGATACATACAAAAGTAAGGTTGGTGAACTGGCTATCCAGGCTGGAGCCAACCTTGTCAATGATGTCTGGGGATTCAAGCGAGATCCTCGTCTGGCTAATATCACAGCAAAATACGACGTTCCCTGTGTGCTTATGCACAATCGCAACGACATGAATTATAAAAATCTCATGGTTGACATGCGCCATGATCTGGAAGGATCCATTGATATTGCCCTGAAAGCTGGGGTTTCTAAAAATAAAATAATCCTGGATCCCGGTATTGGCTTTGCCAAAAATTATGAGCAGAATATGGCTGTCATGCAGCATTTAGAATTGATCCTGAAACTTGGCTTTCCTTTGCTTTTAGGCACCTCCCGTAAGGGATTCATTGGCCTGACATTGGATTTACCGGTGACTGAACGGATTGAAGGCACGGTTGCCACCACTGTGATTGGTATCATGAAGGGGGCATCCATTATTCGTGTTCATGATGTACTGGAAAATAAACGCGCCGCCATGATGACTGCTGCCATTTTGAAAGGAAAAGAATGGATAAACTGTATATAAAAGATCTTGAAGTATTTGCCTACCATGGAGTCTTTCCTGAAGAGAAGAGCTTAGGCCAGAAATTTCTTATTTCAGTAACCTTAAACTTAAACATGCGTGAAGCAGCCATTACCGGTGATCTCTCAAAATCCGTTCATTACGGAGAGCTTGCCCATGCCCTGGAAAAAGAATTTCAGAAGGAAAGCTATGATCTCATTGAAACTGCCGGAGAAAAACTCACTACCTATGTACTGAACAACTATCCGATGGTCTCGCTGGTTAAAATCATGATTAAAAAACCCTGGGCCCCGATTCTTCGATCAATGGATACCATCGCCATTGAAATTACCAGGGAGTGGCATCGGGCTTTTATTGGCTTTGGTGCCAACATGGGAGAAAAGCTTAAAAATATTGAAGCTGCCATTGCTCGCTTAGGCGCAATGGATGAAATTAGTATTCTAAACCAATCCACGATTATTGAAACAGAACCCTGGGGATACGAAGATCAGGATGCTTTTTTAAATGGCGTTCTTGAAATAAAAACGTTCTTACCTCCCCGGGAGCTTATGATAAGGCTTTTAGGGATTGAAGAAGAATTAAAGCGTGAGCGGACGATTCACTGGGGACCACGAACCCTTGATTTGGATATATTATTTTACGATAATCTTATCTCCGATGACCCTCATGTGATTCTTCCCCACCCCAGAGCCCATGAACGGGGCTTTGTCATGGAACCCATGGCGGAAATTGCCCCTTATTTCATTCACCCGTTGTTTAACAAAAACATGTCCGAACTGCTTAAAGAATTAAACAAAAATCTCGCATAGCTGCATTTGAGTTTATAAACAATAAAAAAGAGGCCAAAATTGGCCTCTTTTTTAATTGTCGACAAAGCAGAAAAGTAAGTCCTGGGGACAATGGTAATAACAAGTTGTCGGCATCATGGCGCACAGGCGATCGCCTGTACGAACATGCAGCCGACAACGATTTACCATTGTCCTCAGGACGGGTTTGTTCGTTTATTTATTCCCAAAGGAAATACCGTAAGCCGTGCGACTGGGAGTCGGGAGCCCGGCTTCTGAAAGGGTCACCCCTATTTTTTCTTCAAACCCGGAAAAAAGCTCAAAGAGCCTTTTTCCGGAATCCAGGTGAAAACCGTCTTCTCCGGGATAGATGCAATCAACCAAATCTGCATCATAACGTTTCTTGATATCTTTTTTCATGACTTCCTGGGCAAAGCCACAGGCAAAATTGCAAAGCTCCATTGTAATATACTGTTCCAGCATTTTCTCTTTTGTTCTGCAATAATTCTCAATTTCTAAACCAGAAGTCACAATGTTAGGAATAACCAAACCCCCATGACGAATTTTCTCCACTGCAACTGTACTGCAAAATAAAATATCATCCAAATAAAAGTGGTCAGCATCAATAATTTTAGCCTCAGATACTCGGTATAAAACCTTTGGATTTGAAATGTCTTTTGCAGCATCCAGGATTGTTTGAATGGGTATTGCTCGTTTCGATCCTCTTATCATATGGATATGTTTATAAAATTCTTCTTCATCTAAAGTGAACTCAAGGTTTGTCATTGCAATGATACTCATTTTATCTCGCTTTCGTAATCCTAGTAAGCACGGGCAAAATATACCATTTTTTCAGCAGACTTATCGCAACAAACACATTTTCCTTCATAAAGAACTTCCTGTTCATCATCAAAGGGAACACAGCGAATGGAAGTGCCTGTTTCTTCTTTAACTTTTTCTTCGCAGTCTTTATCACCACACCACATGGCCTTAATAAAGCCCGGGTTCTCATGTAATTTCTTTTTAAAGTCATCCAGATTTTCCGCGGTGGATGTTTTTTCCTCACGCATTTTTAAAGCTTTATCAAAAAGGTTTTGTTGAATTTCTTCTAACAGTTTTCCAACCGTTTCGGCAATATTTTCCAGGCTTACCTGAACCTTTTCTCCGGTATCACGTCTGGCCAGCACGCATTGTCCATTTTCAATATCTCGGGGTCCGATTTCCAAACGAATGGGAACGCCCTTCATTTCCCATTGGTTAAATTTCCAGCCAGGAGAATTTCCCTCAAGATCATCCACTTTTATCCGATATTTTTTATCCAGTGCTTTGCTTAATTCCCAGGCCTTGTCCAGAACCCCTTCTTTATGCTGGGCTACCGGAATAATAACCACTTGAATCGGGGCAATTTTTGGAGGCAATACTAAACCATTGTCATCCCCGTGAACCATAATGATACCACCAATTAACCTGGTTGATACTCCCCAGGAAGTATGAAAAGGATAAGACTGTTCATTATTTCGATCAAGGTAGGTAATGTCAAAGGCTTTCGTAAAGTGCTGCCCCAGGTTATGTGACGTTCCGGATTGTAATGCCTGTCCGTCATGCATCAGTGCTTCCATTGTATAGGTGGCGTCCGCACCGGCAAATTTTTCTTTCTCACTTTTTTTGCCAACCACCATGGGCATTGCCAACACATTTTCAGCTATTTCACGGTAAATGTCTAACATCTGCATGGTTTCTGTTTGGGCTTCTTCATGTGTTTCGTGAAGGGTATGGCCTTCCTGCCAAAGGAACTCGGAAGTTCTTAAGAATGGACGAGTAGTTTTTTCCCATCTTACCACAGAGCACCACTGATTGTACAGGTATGGCAATTGTCTGTAGGAATTCAGCCACTTGGCATACATACTGCAAATAATGGTTTCCGAGGTTGGTCGTATTGCTAATCGCTCAGCCAGTTTCTTATCACCACCATGGGTAACCCAGGCGACCTCCGGTGCAAAGCCTTCAACGTGCTCTGCTTCCTTTTTCATAAGGCTTTCAGGAATCAAGAGGGGAAAGTACATGTTTTCATGGCCAGTCTCCTTGAAACGTTTGTCATAGGCACTCTGGATCAACTCCCAGATGGCATAACCATAGGGTCGAATGACCATAAAGCCCTTTACCGGGGAATAGTCCACTAATTCTGTTTTTGAAATAACATCCGTGTACCATTGGGGAAAATCGACTTCCATCGAGGTGATTTCTTTGACATGATTATTTTGTTTTTTACCCATTTTTCTTCCTTCTCAGACATTTGTCTGTTAATTTAAAAGACCGCATCCTGAAGTAATCAAGAAATCCTCTGACAAACAAAAAAATCACCTGCGCAAGCAAGTGATTTTTCATATAGGTTATCGAGGAATTATTTTACTTCGATGCTTCCGCCTACTTCTTCGATTTTAGCTTTAATTTCTGCAGCTTCTTCTTTAGTAGCGCCTTCTTTAACTGGTTTTGGAGCTTCATCAACTAATGCTTTTGCTTCTTTTAAGCCTAAGCCAGTGATTTCACGAACAACTTTGATAACTTTGATTTTTTGATCGCCAACAGCTGTTAAGATCACTTCAAATTCAGTTTGTTCTTCAGCTTCTTCAGCAGCAGCAGCAGGAGCAGCACCGGCAGCAGCCATAGGAGCAGCAGCACTTACACCGAATTCTGTTTCTAAAGCTTTTACTAATTCAGATAATTCTAATACGGTTAAACCTTTTACGTCTTCGATTAATTGGGTTACTTTTTCACTTGCCATTTTATAATACCTCCAAATATTCTTTCTAAAATTTTAATTCAATTGTAAAACTAAGCTTGTTTTTGTTGTGCAATCGCATCTAATGCGACAACTAATCCACGCAGGTTTCCGTTTAAAACGTTGACGAAACCTGAAATTGGAGAATTTAAGGCGCCTAAAACTTGGGCGACCAAAACTTCACGTGGTGGTAATTCTGCAAGTTCTGCTACGCCTTTGACGTCTAAGACCTTACCTTCAACCATACCTGCTTTAATGACTAAAGCCTTATGTTTCTTTGCAAACTCACTGAATATTTTTGCTGGTGCTACCGGATCTGTGTTACAGAAAGCAATCGCAGTAGGACCTACTAAAACATCAAGAAGACCTTCATAACCAGTTTCTTTGGCTGCAAAGCGCATCATTGAATTTTTGTAAACCTTGTATTCGACGCCTGCATCTCGCGATTTAGCACGAAGTTCAGTTACTTCTTCAACGGTTAAGCCACGATAATCAACGAGAACCGCAGTTTTTGCGTTGCGAAATTTTTCGGCAATTTCTTGTACAACGACTTGTTTAACTTCAATCTTTGCCATATGTTATGTGCACCTCCTTTTAAAAATCGTATCAAAAAAGCTCACTCCACAGTGTGAAGAGAGCTTTATAATTCATATAAGCTTTTTCTCTTCAACCTCGGTAGGATTTATGTAAAACACCTACTGTCTATGGATGAATGATATTATTTGACAACGACGATATTGTATCATTTGTCATTTTCTATGTCAAGTCGATTCGGGTCTTCAGTTAAAATTTATTAACCGGACCTTAGATTTTTCCTGCATTGATTTTTATACCAGGGCTCATTGTGCTTGCTAAGGTAACACTTCTAAAGTATAGTCCTTTGGAAGCTGATGGTTTTGCTTTTTTAATTGTTTCGAGTAAAACAATCATGTTTTGAAGTAAAGCTTCTTGTGAAAATGAAGCCTTTCCAATAATAACATGGATGATGTTGGTTTTATCCAAACGATACTCAACCTTACCGGCTTTAGTATCAGCAACCGCCTTTGCGATGTCCATAGTAACTGTTCCTGATTTAGGGTTAGGCATTAATCCTTTAGGTCCTAAAACACGTCCTAAACGGCCAACTTTACCCATCATGTCAGGGGTAGCAATCATTATATCAAAATCAAACCAGTTTTCCTGTTGAATTTTTTCAATCATATCGTCTTCACCAAAGAAATCTGCACCAGCTTCCTCAGCTTCTTTTAATTTATCGCCTTTGGCAATAACAAGAACTTTAACTGATTTACCTGTACCATGTGGCAGAACGATAGCTCCACGAACCTGTTGATCTGCATGACGTGAGTCAACACCCAGTTTAATATGCAATTCAATGGTTTCGTCAAATTTCGCAGTCGCCATTTTTTTAACTTGAACAATTGCTGCATCAAGATCAAACAATTCCTGCTTATCATAGCTTTTTACTAAATCCTGGTATTTTTTACCTTTTTTCATTATAGCCTCCTTGTGGTATTAACGGTTTCCCTCCCACTTAAGGTTTTTCTAACCTTATAGAATTATTCTTCGATTGTAATACCCATGCTTCGGGCAGTTCCAGCGATCATTCTCATTGCTGATTCAACGGATGCTGCATTTAAATCAGGCATCTTTAGGGTTGCAATTTCTCTTAATTGAGCTTCAGTTACTTTTGCTACCTTTGTTTTGTTTGGTTCGCCTGATCCTGATTCAATCCCAGCTATTTTCTTTAAAAGAACTGCTGCCGGTGGTGTTTTTGTTATAAACGAAAACGATCTATCCTGAAAAACAGTAATCACTACAGGAATAATCATTCCAACTTCATTTGCCGTTTTTGCATTGAATTCTTTACAGAATCCCATAATGTTAACGCCGTGTTGTCCAAGTGCTGGCCCAACTGGTGGTGCTGGCGTTGCTTTACCTGCATTAATTTGTAATTTAATAAGTCCTATTACTTTTTTTGCCATGTTAACACCTCCTTCATTTTATTTTTGTATGTTTTCTCCCGCGGGAGCAAGCATGAAGAATTGTTTTCCCTTAAGCATTTAATTTCTCGATTTGTTCAAATCCCAGTTCAGCAGGGGTTTCCCGACCAAACATTGAAACATTGACTTTAACCTTTGATTTCTCCAAATTCACTTCTTCGATAATCCCGGTAAATCCTTCAAGGGGTCCTTCAATGACCTTAACTTCTTCTCCTACTTGCATGCTGATTTCCACACGCTGTTGACGGATGCCCATGCTTTTTAATTCAGCTTTGGTCAATGGCACAGGTTTCGAAGCTGGGCCAACAAATCCGGTAACACCACGCGTGTTTCTCACAACATACCATGAATCATCAGTTATGAACATTTTAATCATGACATAACCTGGAAATAGTTTCTTTTCTTTGACGACGCGTTTGCCGTTTTTGGTTTCCACTACTTCTTGTACAGGAACCTGAACCTCTAGGATCAGTTCCTCCATATTTCTGTTTTCTACTGTGGCCTCAATGCTAGCCTTAACCTTATTCTCATAACCTGAATAGGTATGGGCTACAAACCATTGTGCCTCATCGTGTTGATTATTTTCCATGGTTCTCCCTTAACTATTTATTGAGCAATAGCCCAGCAAGTGCCCCTAAACCTGAATCAACAACCCAAACGAGTAAAGTAAAAATTGAAACAATACCTGCGACAACGCCTGTACGTCGTATTAATTCGTCTCTTTCCAACCAGGTTACTTTTTTCAACTCATGGTAGACGCCTTTAATAAAGCCTACTATTTGCTGGAAAACATTTGGCCTTTTACTCTTTTCGCTTGATTTTTTTTGAGGTTTTTTATCATTTTTTACCGGT
>NZ_DATCHP010000083.1:0-5760 GCF_036508315.1 Acetobacterium sp.
GGCAGTTTCAATGGCATGGGTGTCAATATCGGTACCGAACACTTTAATAATATAACTTTTCTTAAGCATATCCATGCGTTCCTGAAGGAGGATCGCAATGGAATAAGCCTCCTCACCTGTGGAACAACCTGTGGACCAAACACGAATTTGGGTATCTGCGGTCTTTTTTAAAAATAGTTTTGGGATGATCTCTTCCTCAAGTGCTTTAAACGCCATCGGGTCCCGGAAAAAATTAGTCACCCCGATAAGCAGATCTCGTAAGAGTTCTTCCACTTCAAAGGGTGTCTTCTGGAGGTATCTGAGGTATTCGTCCTTCGAATCAATGCCATGAACGGCCATTCGACGATCAACCCGCCGCAGAATCGTACTGGCCTTATATTCGGAAAAATCATGACCGGTTTGAGACCGGATCAGAATAAATATCTTGTTAAGTATGTTTTCCAGCTTTGGCTGGGATTCAAAATCGTAGGGATATTTCACAAATGCATGGGCAACATAGGTTATAATCTGGGCCGGCATCTCATTTGGCGGTAATATAAAATCCACCAATCCGGTTTCAATGGCGCTGCTTGGCATACCATCATATTCAGCGGATTCAGGACTCTGGACTATAACCATGCCTCCTTCTCCCTTGATGGCTCTTATTCCCAGGGTACCATCGCTTCCTGTACCGGAAAGAATAATGCCGATGGCGCGTTCGTGCTGGTCCTGAGCCAGAGATTGAAAGAAAAAATCAATGGGCAGGCGGTGTCCTCTTGGCTCATTAGGCTCTAATAAATGGAGGCTGCCATTAAGAAAAGCCAGATCCTGGCCTGGTGGGATAATATAGGCACAGTTTGCCTGAACCTCTACTCCATCCTCAACCTCAAAGACCTTCATCCGGGTATAGCGCTGAACAATCTCTTTAAGGATACTTTTGTGATCCGGAGCCAGATGCTGAACCAGAACAAAAGCCATATCAGGATTTCTATCAGCAGGCATTCCGGCAAAGAAAGCTTCAAATGCTGCCAACCCTCCGGCTGAAGCTCCAATACCTACAATTGGGATTTTGTATTCAGAATTCTCCTGATCCTTTTGGGGAACATAAGCTTTCTTATTGGCTGTTCGATCCTTTGTTTCTTTGGCATCAGGTTCCTGATCTCCGGTATCTTTGACTTCAGGTTTCTTAGCCTTTGCATCTCTAACTTCAGGCTTCTCATCCATTAATTCTTCATCTTCCGCTGGAGATATTAAGGGTGAATTTTCATTGACTTCATGTTTTTCATCTTTGCTGTTTTTGGCATCAGGTTTTTCACCCTTTGTTTCATCAGAGTCCTGAAGTTTAACAGAGGCATACTTTGAATATTCACTGAGCCGGGCAGGCATCTCACCTGGCGCTAGAACAAGATCAACCAATCCTGCGTCAACAGCACTTTCCGGCATATCAGCATACTCAGCGGTTTCAGAGCTCTGAGCCAGTACCATGCCGCCTGCTGCCTTAATGGCTTTTACTCCCAGGGTACCATCTTCCCCGGTGCCGGAAAGCACAATGCCAATGGGATGATCTTCCCGGGATAAAGATTCGAAGAAAAAATCAATGGGCAGCCGATGTCCGCGTTTGTGGGCAGGTTCCGATAATTGCAGGGATCCTTTTTTGATGGCCAGATTCTGACCTGGCGGAATGATATAAACACAGTTAGGCTGAACCGCTGCCTCATCCTTCGCCTCAAAGACTTTCATTTTGGTCTCACGCTGGAGAATTTCATCCAGATTACTTTTATAAGTCGGATCCAGATGCTGAATCACCACAAATGCCATGCCTGAATCAACAGGTACGACAGAAAAAAAAGCTTTGAAGGCTTCCAATCCCCCTGCTGAAGCACCAATACCCACAATAGGAAAATGACTCGAATTATTTTCAAGGGTCTTCCGAGTCTTCGCACCTTTCTTAGTTGAAGTTTCAACCTTATTGTCTTTGACATCGGGTGTTTTTTTCTTGGCAGTTTCAACTTCAGGTATTTCATCCTTTGTAGTTTTTTCAGAAATTAAGGGCGAACTGGCTTCGACATCATGTTTTTGATTCTTGGTGTCTTTGACTTCAGGTGTCTGTTCATTGCTGTCTTTGATATCAGGGATTGCTTCCACCGGTTTCATATTTTCCTTTTCCTTTACCATGACAGTATCCTCTTCCTTAGGCAATAATTGTTATCAATCTTAATTTTCTCTTTTTTAAATGCATTTATTTTTAAGCATCTTCTGCTTCACGTCCATATTTTCTTAATCACTCTATTATAGTCTGTTTGTTTGAAAAACCCTACACTAATTTAAACTTTGCTTTAAAAGCAGACAACACAAGGCAATACAAAATATTATAACGCAATACAATGCGATTATATTTCATATGTGTATACTTTAAGCTGTTAACTGTATTTTAATTTTGCCGATAAAAAATCAGCCTGAAAAGCTATTTACCATCATTATCATATATACCCGTTATGTAAATAAAATAATCATATAAAATGCGACTTTATTTTTATCATTCTGTTTCTGGATTTAACAGATGTTGAATAATCCTCAACAAAGCCTAATATTTAAATCCCAGCAATCCACTGACAACTAAAGACTTATGACCTAGAATGTTGCGAAGCTTTATGGTAATATTTTCATTTTCTGCATTATTTATTTTTTTGGGAAAGTAAAATGTAATATCATCTACCTTAAAGAGATCATATAATCCGCTGTTAGCTGGTTTTCCTAATTTAATGATAGGAACATAAACAGCACCTTCTGTGCAACATCCACCTCGATTGTCCATTGCAATATAAATATCCTGGACATTTTTTTGATGTAAATAGTCTTTAACACTTTTCTTAATTTCAATATTCACGATAATTCACCTTTTTCCTGATAACTGACGTTAAATACAACTAAACACATTGTAATATACGGTTCTATACTTTGCATTAATTATATTTTGTCACTATTGATCAGATCGGATTTTCTCAAAAATCAGTAATTTTTCAGCAGGCATAATTCACCTTTGCTTTTAATAATAATAACCCAAAATTTCAAACATAAAAAAAGAAGGGGTTTACCCTTCTCGAACTAAACAGTCTATTTAATAACATCTCCGGTAATAATAAAAATAGGATTCGCAGCCTTTAACATGGTCAGTCCCCCAATGCCTTCGCCACGGCTGATGCCTACCTGGATGAGCTCAACATTTTCAAAATACCGGTTCATCAGGGTCGTGGCCTGAGCGGCGTTTTCCAGGGTAACAAAATTTGCGATTACCCGGCCGCGGTTACGGATTTTTTCCCGGCACCAGATAAAAAGATCGTCCATCTTTCCCCCGGAACCCCCGATGATTACCCGATCCACATCCCTGGTAATGGCGGATAAAGCTTCCGGGGCCTTCCCCTGAATAATTTCAACATTATCGGCATGGAAATGCTCTTTGTTTTTTTTTACTAATTCTAACGCTGCTTCCTTAGCCTCTACCGCATAGACTGTTCCCGGGGCTGCCGCGTAGGCGGCCTCCATGGTAATTCCCCCGGTGCCTGCACCAATATCCACGACCACATCCCCGGATTTAATCCCCAGTAAGGAAATGGTGAGTATGCGGATCTCCCGTTTGGTCATAGGAGCCTTTCCCCTAATATAATCATCATCTTTATAACCTGCAATATTACTCATTTACAATCACCACCACTGCCATTCCTTCCTCTTTAAAGTCCAGAGCTTCCTTAATTGTCAGCTTTGTAATTTTTTCATTGGCGTAGGATAATTCTTCTCCAACATAAATAATACTGTTCTCTACGCCGGATGTTAGCATGGTTTTAGCAATAAATGCTGTATTGTGACTTTTATCAGTTAAAAGACCCAGCTTTTTATTTTCGATGAGGGCCGGGAGTAAATCTGTTTTGCGGCCATGAAGGCTCACTAATTCTGCGTCCTCCCAGGTTAAATTAAGCTTTGCAAAAAAATATTGGAGGGAGCTGATCCCGGGAATACATACAATATCCTTTGTCGGAATAACCTTTTTGGCATAGGATAAAAGACTATAAAAACCGCAATCCCCGGATACCACCAGAGCCGTTTTTTTTGTCTTATAGAGTCCTGCAACCTCTTCCATTAAATCTTTCAAAGGGGTACCTCTGCCGATATAAAGCATTTCCTTGCCCTTGGTATCAAAGCTTTCAGCATGTCGCACCCCGCAAAGAATCACTTCCGCAGCTTCAATTTCTTTTTTTGCAATGGGCAAAATATAATCCCGATGCCCTGGGCCTAAACCAATAATTTTTAGTGGATACATAATCTTTCCCTCATTTTTCCTGCATTTTGACTTTCACCTAAATGACCATGGATCTTTGAAAAAAGAATAACCTCAACCTCAATGGATCCATAAACCCGATCGGTTATCTTTTTCTTCACAACCTCTGCCAAATGATTAAAATAATCAGGCAGCTTTTCTTCCAGGATTAAAGCTGTGGCTTCATCTGTAGTCTTTGATGCCATAATTTTTTTCATGGTTAACCGGGAGCCTCCCAGGATTCCACAATGGGCTGTGAGAATTTCCATCCGGCCATCTGCCACACTGCTATGGGTGTTAAAAATTCCACCTGCAACCTTTACCAGCTTTCCTAAATGGCCGACTATAAGAATTTTTTCAAAACCCATGCGTTCGGCCTCATCCAGCATAAACCCCATAAAGTTACTGGTTTTCACCAGGACTTCTTCATTAAGCCCCAGACCGAGGGAAAAATCCTTGCCGTAATTTCCCGGAACAAAAATAATTTCCTTCACACCTTTTGCTTTCAGCACTGACAGTTCAAGTTTTAATGAGGACTTTAAGGCTTCCTCGCTCATCGGTTCCACAATACCTGAGGTACCAACCACTGACAGTCCCCCGACAATTCCCAGCTTGGGATTAAAGGTACGCTTAGCCAGCTCTTCCCCCTGGGGAATGCTGATTTCAACCATCCATCCCTTTGGCAAATCTGTTTTACCCAAATCTCGATATTTTTCTAAAACCTTTTCAATTTCAAGGGTCATCATTTCCCGGGGCACCGGGTTAATGGCAGGCTCCCCGGGAGGAATACTCAGTCCCACCGATGTGACGGTACCCACACCAATTCCACCTAAAAACTGAATGCCGCTTTTAGCCGAGGGCATTATTTTTGAAAAAATCTTAATCCCGTTGGTAATGTCCGGATCATCCCCTGCATCCTTAATTACTGAGCAGGATGCCTCACTTGAACCAAACTGCTGATCATGAAGAACCAGGTCCAGAGGCCAGCCCTTAGGGGTATCAATTTTAATGGATGACCGTATCTCCTGACTCAGATACATTTCCAGGGCTGCCTTTGTTCCAGCCGTGGCACAGGACCCGGTGGTATAGCCGTAACGTAATAGTTTCCCGTTTTTTTCAATGGTTTTATTAAACATAATAGCTCCCTGAATTAACCAATGGGATAATTCTTTTTAATTAACAGTGTAGACAGGTAGGGAATTTTTCCTTTGAGAACTTCAATGTCTCTGACAACATTCTGTGTTGCCATGCCAATATTGGATACTAGTACAAAGGCCTTTTCCAGACCCCGTTTTTCAAGTTCCTGTGCCATCAGGGCATTATTGGCAGAAATTTTCATGACTACAATATTTTGATGGGCATCTAAAATGGCCCTTATTTCTTCAATGGGTTGGGTCATGGCAACCACCCCCAGGGATTCTTCTCCCTGGGTAAGTGGAATATTAAGCTGGGCGCCGAGATTACAAAAG
>NZ_DATCHP010000084.1:0-5912 GCF_036508315.1 Acetobacterium sp.
CAATGCGTTCATCCCAAAAGAGTTATTAAAAAAACAATATACTGGAGACTTTTTAGATGTTGAAGGACTGAAAAAAGGACTTGGAGGTGAAAAATGCTAAAGAAGAATCCGATTATTGCCATTATGTATGACTTTGATAAAACCCTTTGTACAAAGGATATGCAGGAATATGAGTTTATTCCCAGTTTGGGTATAAGCCCCCGTGAATTCTGGACAGAATCAAATATCCTGGCAAACCAGGAAGGCATGGACCGAATCCTGGCCTATATGTATATGATGATTCGAAAATCCAATGAAAAAAAGATACCCATCCATCGGAATAAATTTGTTGAGCTTGGGGCTGGTATCGAGTATTTTGAAGGGGTCACCGATTGGTTTGATCGGATCAATGATCTTGGCCATAAATTAGGGGTGACCATTGAACATTATGTTATTTCCTCAGGTTTAAAAGAAATCATTGAAGGATCGAAGATTAAGGATGAATTCAAAAAAATTTACGCCTGTGAATATCATTATGACCAAAATGGGATTGCCGACTGGCCGAAAATGGTGGTTAATTATACCACAAAAACCCAATTTCTCTTTCGAATTAATAAAGGGGTCCTGGAAGTATCCGATGATGAGGGTTTAAATAAATTCAGGCGTAAAGACGATCGTCGAATTCCTTTTAGAAATATGATTTATATCGGTGATGGTTTAACAGATGTTCCCTGTATGCAATTGGTTAAATCCAATGGCGGACAGTCCATTGCCGTTTATCAGAGCAGAAAAAAGAAACAGGTGGCTGAACTGCTCACTGATGGCCGGGTGGATTTCATTGTCCAGGCCGATTATACAGAAGGCAGCGAATTGGATAGCATTGTTAAAATCATTTTAGAAAAAATCGCTGTGGTTAATCAGTTAGTGGATGCACATAAAAAACACATAAACTCACTGAAAAAAAACGCATGCATTCCAAAATAGACTGAACTTTAAATGAGAACAATAAAAAAAGAGCAGTTATGCTCTTTTGAGTTTGTTGACAAACCCGTTCTGGGCCAATGGTAAATCGTTGTCTGCTGCATGCTCGTACAGGCTATTGCCTGTTCGCCATGAGGCAGACAACTGATATTACCATTAACCCAGGACTTACTTTTCAGACTGCATTTTTTATCAGCCAAGGTCTCCATGGCCTCTGAGGAAGGGTTCTTCCAATGTTGGTTTGTTGGGATTCTCAAAATTAAGTCCGCCACAGGTGATATCCGCAAAGACTGAAAGAGAAACGGCATTTTCCGGGTCTTTACAATCAGTGTTATTGGCAACACCGCCAAAAATGGTATGATCCACAAGACTAACGTTAAAATTTTCCGGAACAATGATGTTGATGCCGCCACTCATCACTTTTACTTCCATATGGTATTCTTTTTTATCGGTGATAACATCGGTAAAATCAAGCTGCATACCGCCACAAAAAGCACCTGCCCGGAGATCCCGCATGACCTGTCCGTTGTATAATTTCAGTTTTCCCCCGAAAGTAACAGCATTATCCATGGATTCAGGGCTTTTGTCCAGGGTGCATTCAAATTCCTTTGCATTTTTCAAGACGACTGCACTATAGAGTGCTATGCCGGCAGCATAAACAGCCAACGATCCAACGAGAAATTTTTTAATATTCATTATGACCATCCTTTCCGATTTTTCTTAATAGTTTATCATCCTTTTCTTAAAGAATCATCATTTACTTTGTTTTTTTTTTATACAATCATAAAAGCAACAACTAAAATAAAGATACTATGTTATAATGATAAAGGATAAAAGCTGATTCGAGCAAATTACAGATATACAAAGAAAGGTCTTAATGGAAAAAAGAAAATACAACAAAGAATTTGAAACAATTGTAGGAGATATATTAACACATACTGAATTTCAAAAGTTAAAAGAGATTGAACATCATGGCAACGGTCTATATGAGCATTCGGTTGCAGTAGGTTATCATTCCTATCGTGTGGCAAGAGCCTTTGGGTTGGATTATGTTTCAGTGGCACGAGGAGCCCTTCTCCATGATTTCTTTACGGAATCCTGGCAAGAGAAGAAACAGGAGGCTAAAGGGATCCAGCGTATTAAAGATATGCATGGTTTTTCTCATCCTAAAACAGCGCTGGAAAATGCCCGGAAATATTTCGATGTTAATGAAATTCAAGAAGATATGATTGTCAAGCATATGTTTCCACTTACTCTAGTGCCCCCTATGCATGTAGAAAGCTGGATTGTAACAACTGTGGATAAATTAGTGGCAACCCGGGAAATGATATTTGAAAGAAGTCACCCGATACAGTCGCTTAAAGGATTTTTATTAAAAGCATAACTTGAATAAAATAGTATTAAAATAATGGAGGATATCATTTGGTAGAGCAACAAATTGAAAGAGCAAAAGAACACTTTGGCGTACTGATCAGGGAACAATTGGAACGAATCGAAAGAATGAAGGTCCAAAGCGACTTTACTGATTTTAAAACAAAGAAAGAAATTATCATTGGTATTGCCGGTGGGGATGGTATTGGTCCCTTTATTACTGCTGAAGCCCAACGGATTTTAGAGTTTTTATTGGCAGCGGATGTGGAAGCCGGTCACGTGGTTATTAAAGTCATTGACGGTTTAACCATTGAAAAACGTGCTGCCTGCGGAAAAGCCATTCCTGATGATGTTTTGGAAGAATTAAAAACCTGTGATGTTATTTTAAAAGGACCTACTACCACACCGCGTGAAGGCGATCCCTGGCCAAACATTGAAAGTGCCAACGTGGCCATGCGGCGGGAACTGGATCTCTTTGCAAATGTTCGTCCGGTCAGCGTTCCTGAAAAAAATATTGACTGGGTGTTTTATCGAGAGAACACCGAAGGTGCTTATGCTTTAGGAAGCAAGGGAATTAATGTCAATGACGATCTGGCCATTGACTTTACCGTTGTTACCCAGGAGGGTACGGATCGCATTATAAAAGCGGCCTTTGATTATGCGCAAAAATCCGGAAAAAACAAGGTAACCGTTGTTACAAAAGCAAACATCATTAAAACCACTGATGGTAAGTTTTTAGATGCGGCCAAAGCCATTTCAAAAAATTACCCGACCGTGGAAATGGACGACTGGTATATTGACATTATGACTGCAAAGCTCATTGATGAAAAACGCCGCAGTCAATTTAAAGTCATGGTATTACCTAACCTTTATGGGGATATATTAACCGATGAAGCTGCTGAATTTCAGGGTGGCGTCGGTACAGCCGGTTCAGCCAATATTGGCAAGCGCTATGCCATGTTTGAAGCTGTTCATGGTTCGGCACCACGAATGGTGGATGAAGGTCGCGGACAATATGCGGATCCATGCAGTATCATACGTGCGGTAGGAATGCTTTTAGAACATATCGGGTATCAGAAAAAAGCCGACCAACTGCAAAAATCTCTGGATATCTGTGGCCTGTACGAAAAAAGATTAGTGCTTACTGGTCGTGATACCGGTGCTACCGGTGCCGAATATGCGAACTATGTGATGGAAACTCTGTCCAATGCTAATTTAGACAAAGTTTACGCAAGCTATCAATAATATAGAAGGTGTCGTTGCACCATTCTGATTGAGTGCCCGTTTTTTGATGTCATTGTTATTCTTGAGGTTGAATACCCTGTAGGTATTCAGCCCAGCCATCATCAATTGATCATCAGCAAACGGGCACTTTCTTTATAATTTAGAGACTTCAGCCATTATGTTAAAAGGAACAGGAGGAAAAGAATGCTGGAAAAAATTGATTTAAATGTGACGATTGATAAGGCTGCCTACCGTTCAGCAAAAGAAGCGCTTAGTAATAAACTTGGTGTGCTTCAACGAAAAGTTTTCGAACTGAAAATTCCTGTGCTTATAATTTTTGAGGGCTGGGATGCAGCTGGAAAGGGAACCTTGATTAATGAGTTGCTCATGCCTTTGGATCCCAGAAATGTTCGGGTTCATAATTTGAAAAATGAGACTTACGAAGAATTTAATCGCCCTTTTTTATGGCGCTATTGGTCGAAATCTCCGGAAAAAGGGCAAATAACCATTTTCAACCGCAGTTATTACAGTGATTTAGAATACCGACAATCTCTGGATGGTGTTGATTTGCAGGGACTTATGAATCATGTCAATGAATTTGAGCGAACCATGAGAAATGATGGCATGATTATTTTTAAATTTTTCGTCCACATTAGTCAGGAAGAACAAAAAAAACGGTTTGAAAAACTCCAAAAAAAGGATGCCACCGCCTGGCGTGTGACACCCAGAGATAAAGATGAAAATAAACATTATAAAAAACTTTTAGAAAAGGTAAACCAGGAGTTGGAACTGTCAGATAAAAACGGTGCAAACTGGACCATTATTGAAGGACACCAAAAGGATTATGCGACCATTAAAGTATTAAATACGTTGGCGACCCGACTTGAAAAAGAGATAAAAGATTTTGAAAATGCACCGAAAATAGCATTGAAACCTTTGATTCACGATAATGATGCACAGTATGATACTGAAGTTCTGGATCATGTGTCATTAGATCAAACGATGACAGGACCAGAATACGCAAAAGCATTAAATGACTGTCAGAAGAAGCTGTATTTACTGGAAAATGAGATATATTTACGCCGGATTCCTTTAGTGATTGCTTTTGAAGGCTGGGACGCTGCCGGAAAAGGCGGAGCCATCAAACGGCTATCCAGCAATCTTGACCCAAGGGGTTATACGGTTTATCCCACCGGATCACCCAATGATATTGAAAAGAAACATCATTATCTTTGGCGTTTCTGGAGGGATGTGCCAAAGAATGGGCATATTTCCATTTGGGATCGCTCATGGTATGGTCGGGTGATGGTGGAACCCATTGAAGGGCTTTGCATGCTGGAGGAGTACTCACAGAGTTTTCAGGAAATCAATGAGTTTGAAAAACAACTCAGTGATTGGGGTGCAATTGTAATTAAATTTTGGTTGCATATTGATGAGAAGGAACAGCTGAAACGTTTTACTGAGCGTCAGAACAATCCTGAAAAGCAATGGAAAATTACCGAAGAAGATTGGCGGAATCGCGAAAAATGGGGAACTTACAAAATAGCGGTTAATACAATGCTTTTAAAAACATCAACATCCAATGCGCCATGGATCATCGTTGAAGCTCAAAACAAGGAATATGCACGGATTAAAGTTCTTAAAGAAGTGATTGCGGCAATCGAAACCAAATTAGGTAAAAGCAAAAAATGAAAACGTTATTTAATTGCTTGACAATTTTTTACGAAAACAACATAATTCCAATAGGCTAGTGGGCAGACCACCGACCTGTTGACGAGATTTTTTTGAAGGTTTTTGAGGAATATTTTTACATGGAATCTGATGAAATCGCGGCTGTGAACCCTTTGTAACGACCAGAAATACCTTTGATAATGTTTACACCTAAAAATTAGTGTGGTATAATTCAATGATGAATTCTGAAATTAACGCAACAATAATAATTAATCTGATTTATTTCTCAAGGAGGAAATTTTATGCCTAAAAAAATGATGACAATGGATGGAAACAATGCAGCTGCACATGTGGCCTACGCTTTTACTGAGGTTGCTGCTATTTATCCAATCACACCTTCATCCACCATGGCGGAGTATGCCGATGTGTGGGCTTCCCAGGGTCGAAAAAATATATTCGGTCAAATTGTAAAAGTTTCTGAAATGCAATCTGAAGGCGGCGCAGCAGGCGCTGTTCATGGTTCATTGGCGGCAGGTGCTTTAACGACAACCTTTACTGCTTCGCAGGGATTATTATTAATGATCCCGAATATGTATAAAATTGCCGGTGAATTGTTACCGGGTGTTTTCCATGTGACTGCGCGTGCTTTAGCAGTACAGGCACTGTCTATTTTTGGAGATCACAGT
>NZ_DATCHP010000085.1:0-17228 GCF_036508315.1 Acetobacterium sp.
CCGTTGCTGAAAAATCCCGTATCACCGTTGTGGCAGTTCCCAGCTTGTAATAAAATTTGTACAGATACGGCGTTTTTCCGCCGCTTCCAGCCGCTGTCAGGTTAATACTGGTGTTAATATTCTGGCCGGACGCTTTATCGGCTTTAAAGCTGTCTACCGTTAACGGTTTCACCGATGCCAGTGCCTGATCCAGTCGGATTAATCCGTAGCCGAAGTCATTATCCTTTCCAGGACTCCCCAAATCATTTGCGGTGTCCTTTAATGCTTTCTCCACACCGGCTGCACCCAAATTTGGGCTTGCTGCCAATAGAACCGCACAGGCTCCGGCAGTAATGGGAGACGAAAAAGATGTTCCGCTGACTGCTCCGTAAGCACCATCCTTTGATGTTGTATAAACAGCAACACCTGGAGCGCTGAGATCCACCCTATCGTTATACTGGGAAAAATAAGCAATGTCGTTATTGCTTGTGGTTGCCGCAACAGATATTACATTATCATAGGATGCCGGATAAGAATATTGGCCAGCATACCAATAGTTATTACCTTCATTACCCGATGAAGCCAGCAGAATTTTTCCCCTATCCGCAGCATATTTAATGGCTGCTGCTTCAACATCATTAGTACCACCGTAATGTCCAAAACTCATGTTGATTACTTTTACATCCGAACGGTCTCCTGCCGCCATCAGCGCAGCACATTCATAGGCAGTATAGATATAATAATCTTCGGCATCTTTGCCGCCTACACGATAAGGGGCAATTTTTACATTGGCCGTCCCTGCAATTCCTGCTATTCCGATGCCATTATTTGCAACCGCTGCAGCACAGCCACTCACCCACGTGCCATGCCCCATAAGATCAATGACAGCTGTAGTGTCTCTAATGTAATCATATCCATTGACACTGCGACCCTGAAGATCCGGATGGTTTGTATTTAAACCCGTATCCAAAACGGCTACGACAACCGGTGTTGAATTGGAAACTGTATTCCAGGTTTTATCTGTTCCGATATTTTGAAATTGCCAGGCACTACCGTTGATAATATAAGGATCATTGGGAAGTGCGGTTATTTCAATTTTCTGATTCTTATCAACTGCCAAAACATTGGGGCTTTCAGAAATTTTATTGATCATTGTTTCAATGACAGCCTTGGTATTTATTTCAAAAACATCCACCCGATCTGAAACGTGTTCTACTCCACTAATTTCATTTGTTGTTAAAGACAGGCTTTGAATATTTGAATCACTGCTTTGCTTATAAATAACCACAATTTGGTTCGCAATATCCGAATTTTCGCTCAGTACCGGTATTTCGTCCAGACTTTTTATGGTTATTTTTTCATTTCCATTTTCGGCCGCAGTACCAATACTTGTTGTTTTATCATTTGGTACCACCTCGGTTACTTTTTTATTTGTTTCGCTGTCTTTCCAGTTTTCCGGTTTGATAACCAGTTCCTTGTTATTGCTTTGATAAAGTTTTCCGTTTTCGTCATAGTAAGCGGTATTGTCTTTATCAACAGTGATCTTTTCAAGACCAGTACAGCCGTAAAAGGCAGTTCCATCAATTTTGGCAACTCCTTTTGGTATTTTTACCTCTTTAATCTCTTTGTTGTCTTTAAATGCTTCTTTAGCGATTTGTGTTATTGCTTTATTGTCAATCTTTTCGGGTATTTCCAGGATCTTTGTCTCGTTTAATTTCCCGCTATAGGAAATGAGGGTGAGACCCCCCTGTTCTTCCTGATACCGAAACCCCTGATATTCCAATGTCTTTTTTTCATCTGTTGTCGTTATGGGTTTGGTCTCTGAAACGTTTACATCCTGTGTGCTGTTGATCGCATCTGTTTCGGTGCCGTTCACACTCTGGCTTTCTTGTTTTGCAGCTGCTTTATTTTCAGCACTTGTATCCTTTGCTGCTACCCCCATCGGTGCCAAACTCATTAACATCACCATGACGGTTAATAAGCTGATTCCTTTTTGCAATCCTCTTTTCATATTTTTAACCTCCCTTTGTTAATTTTAAAATCATTTGTTTATTGATACACACGGTTATTAAAACACAAAATCAAATTATTCAGGATCCTCCTCCCTGTATCATAAATTCAGGTTATTAATAAAGGCAACCCGTAATCCTTTATTGGCTGCAAGATAATGCACTTTAAGCGTTGACTTCGTACTTGAAAGACTGTGGACTCTGTTTGTTCAACTGGTCAGAGTTTCAATCAGCAGTGCAACGTCGGCAAAAAATCACTTCCGTTTCGTTTCCGGTTATATTTACTCGTCGAATTTCTTAAATCTTTTCGATCCGATAAGTTACTGTCAGTCATTTTTTCTTATTTACTATATTACCCTGCAACCCCCAACTTTAAACAATGAATCTATTTTTTGAAAAAAGCCGGGGGTTTCCTCCGGCTTTAATGTTATAATACGCAATGGTTATCTCAGTTATACAATACTGATATTATTGATTTTTGAAGAACATTTTTCAATTGAAAACGAGACGAAAATCAGGACGAAAATCAGGTAAAAGCACCCGGAAATAACAAGACTATTGTATAAATGGAGAAAATGTCACTGAAAATTATTTCTATAATCGGAGAGGAGACTAACCATTAATTGACTGGCTGGAGTGATATCAAAAAGTACAGGCTTCTTTTATTCCCATCCTGCGACGATTTGTTCAACTTTCTTCTGTTGTTAATTCCCTGGACGGTTTACCCTGTAACAAATCAAAAAAATCTTCTTTTTTCAGAGGTTCGCTAAAATAACGGCCTTGAAAAATCTTTCCTCCGTTTTTCAAAAAATAATCCACTTGCTCCCGTGTTTCAACCCCTTCAATAATGGATTGCATGTTCAACGTTTCTATCATTGAAATGATGACAGTGCCCAAATTTTTTTCCTTTATATTTCCAGGATTTTGAATAAATGACATATCAACTTTAAAGAAATCAAAGGGTAACCTACTGACTAAACTTAATGAAGAATAACCTGTCCAAAAATCATTCAGTACGATTTTCACCCCCAGGGCCTTTAATTCCTTAATGATTGACAATACTTTTATCTCATCTTCCGGGAAAATACTCCCTGTTGTTTCAATAAACAAATGTTGAGGATTGATATGATTCTTCTCAATGGCCGATTTTACAATATCTACCAAATCCTTTGATTTGAACTGTTTAATGGATACATTGACGCTAATAGGGATCTGTTTTGCTAATCTTTCCAGCTCACGAATGGTCTTACAGGCTTCTTCAATCACCCACTGGCCGATGGGAATGATCAGCCCGGTTTCTTCTTCAAGATTTATGAAATCATCTGGTGCTAATATCTGTCCATTTTCATCAGTCCATCGGACGAGAACTTCAGCACCGAAAATTTTGGTTTCATTAGCATCAATTTTCACCTGAGCTTGATAAACTAATTGAAATTCCGAGTGTTCGGATGCTTTCTTTAATCGACTAATCAAGATGATCTTAGGGATATCCTTTATTTTATCCGCACTTGATACAAATGTATAACAATTATTTCCATTTGTTTTCGATCGATACATGGCCGAATCTGCTTTTATAATGAGCTCTTCAAAGGTATCCCCATCATCTGGAAATATTGCAATACCGATGCTTGCACTCACACTGATTGTTTTTCCGGAAATGATAAAGTCCCTGGATATTTCGACTAATATATCATCAGCAATTTTAGCCAGATCACTCTTCTCTTTAATATCCTCACACACCACCGTATATTCATCCCCCCCTAATCTGGAAACTAAGTCAGATTCTCGAATGTGCTTCTTAATTCTCTTCCCGATTTCGATAAGGAGTAAATCCCCATTATTATGTCCGAATGTATCATTCACTAATTTAAACCCATCAAGATCAATAAATAAAACCGCCGTTATATCGTTGTTCCTGGTTGATCTTGAAATTGCCTGTTCAAAATGGTCATAGAACAAAGAACGATTTGGTAAACCGGTTAACGTATCATAGAATGCCATTTTTTTAAGTTGCGCATTAACACGCTCACTTTCTCCTCTGGCGGCCTTTATATCGTCGCTGACTTTTATAAAATTCCTGGTTAAGTCACCGATTTCATCATTTCTTAAAAAAACCGAAAAATCGTTGGTAAGATCCGTTGTATTGCCCTGTTTCAGGATTAAATTCAGTCCTGCTTTTAATCGATTGATGGGTCTGATCATTGATCGGTTGATGTAAAACGCAACGATTAATGCTAATGCAACTCCGATAATAAAAAGGAAAACGGCTGTTTGTATAACTAAATTTCTGCTTTCAAGGATGATGGAGGTGCTTGTTTTTGACTTCATGACAGCAAAGGGTTCCCCGTTGACGTCGTATAAATAGGTGTAGACAACAATGAAATCTTCTGTTGGCATTTCATAAACCGTTTTTTCTGACAGATGGGACTCATTCGGATGATACTCCTGGGTTGAAAAAAGATTATCTAAACGCTGCTTTTCTTCAGTTGTCATGGCAGAAAATTCAATAATCTCCAATGACGCACCTGGAATCGTACTCAGTTTTTCGTTTGTATAATCCAGGTAGTCTCTGACAAAGACGAAATGGTAATTTGATGACTGGGATCCATCCGTGGTTGAAATCCGCTTTGAAGCAAACATATATGTTTTATCTCCAGAGGTAATAAATCCGCTGATCTCATCACTTTGAGAAAATCCAAGTTTAAGTAGAGCTTGCTCTAAGAGCTTTGCTTCCTCAGGATCAGCAAATGTATTAAAAGAAGAAAATAACGAATTATCACTGTAAATACCAGCAAAGGACGCATTGAGATTGACTAGAGTATCTTCTGTGAAATTATCACTGATATAGTTGTCATTGTGATCATTTGTAAAAATGTAGGTATCATCCCAAATAGCATAATCGCTTGTGATAACCGACATATTATTTATTTCATCCTCAGTCACTCTTAAACCCTCATCAATCTCATCATAAGCCTTCTCAATATTAATCTCTTTAAATTTAGGAATAACCCCCAGAGATTGTGTGCTTAAAATAAATACGGAAAAAATAGTGAAGATCAATATTATAATAATGGTCGTTTTAGTTTGTAATTTCATATTAACCCATATCCTATCCTTTCTATTTATTCGAATTGTATTTGTCAATTGAAAAGTGGTTCTTTCCAATATTTTATATTCTTTTCGATGTTATTTCAAGGAATATATATCAATATCCAATGCTATTTTATTTATGGGGTAACTATGAACACGAATCAAGAAAAAAATGGTATCAACGAAAAAGGCACTGATTTAACGGTCAAGATTAATACAACAGATTTCGTTTTCGGAGATTTCACAGGCAGAGTCAGTTCGGAGAGAATGGCTATAGCAGATTTAGGGGGGAATTATTAGTCGTTGCCGTTTTAACCAGAAATCGATGGCGTGTTAAGACAAGCATTGTATTCATATCATTGCCACGATCAATCCAAGAAGCACAACACCCAATGGCAAAAAATACCACTTTGCTTCTTGAAAATCCTGGTTCCTGATATAGAGATAAATACCGTAGCCAACGATTACGCCAATCGTATTGTGGATAATATCATCCCACTCGAACAATCCGGTTTTCGTAAAAAGCTGGAGGCACTCCACCGAAGCTGAAAGAGCAAATCCGGAAATTATAACGATCTTACGCTTTATTACTTTATCTTGAACCATAGCGAAGGGCGCTAATAGCCCAAACGGAATAAACATCAGACAGTTTATAAAGACTTCTAACGCTATCCCAAAATCATGGGTCGACCAAATGTATTGATACGACCAAAATGGAAGCCAGTTATAATCAAAATGATTTTTGACTGTCCTTGTCAAAAGCGTGTATAAAATTATTATATATATGTAAAACAAAAGGGCCGTTCTGGACCACTTTTCTTTCCTGGTCCATTGTCCCTTATTCAAAATCACCACAGCTCCCAGAATTGCAATAACCAGCAGCGTTGTTAACAGTGCCTTCCAGCTATGTAATGGGCCATACTGCAATAACGCATTAAACGAATTAAATAAATCATCCATCAGAATATTTTTTCACCCTTAGCTTCCCATAATTTCTCAAATCGGAGTTTTATTTGCAACCTCTTCCAATCCTTCCAGAATAAAAATAATCCATTCTTTCCAGCTGATTATAACGCATATCTCTTGAAGCAGTCTGTAGTAATAAGTGACAGGGAAACCTATCATCAAGTGCACAACTTTTCGAAACCAAACGCTAACCTCTTTAATTGACTTTCCAATTAGTTTGATCTTTTTGGCAATCTTTTTACATGTCTTTAACTATGCGAAAGAGATGAAAGATAATATTTATATCCAGAAGAGTTCCATAACGGATTCTTTCGATTGAGTCTGGGTATAAAAGATATCATTGCTGATTTAAAGCAGGCTTTTGGAAAGAGTGGGTTAGCCGATATAAATTTATGAAATAGTAAAAAAAAACCCAAGAGCGAAATGCTCTTGGGGTTTTTTTTGTAATTTAATCTTCACATTTTAATGTGTTAATGCATTTATTCCAGTTGCAGCCATTGAACCAGCCGGCAAACCAATCATTTACACAGGATCATTTACAGTCTCCTTGAATGTTATAAAAAAATCAATTGAGTGCTTGCTCCTATAAAAAACTACTGAAAAGACCGGTAGCCTGTTCTATTAAATTCGCAACAAAATTAACAACAGGCGTAATATACCCAAGTACTTGATCTGCAATAGACATAATAAATCCTCCTTAAAATTTTATGATTATCTTTTGTCTAACCTGAATTCCACATTTAGTGGTTGCATTCATAAATTAATGCAACTTTCTTGAAAAATTTAGATTAGACCATACCTTACCACGTGTATCACCGCATGTAAAGCTTTTATCCCAATTAACAGTATTGTGTTGTGATATTTAGTGGCAAAAAATATAACAAAGTCATGGATTTTCTTTAAATTCATGACTTTATCTATATGCTATTACAAAAGGATGATTATATCATTTTCGGTTCATTATCGGACTATTTCAATTCTTTTTTGATAGCTGCGAACAACACAAGAAAGACTAAAACAAATCACAAAGTAACCAACTGCCAGTACCGTAAAAATCATGAAGACTTCCGCAGTATTGGTATATCGTCCCATAACAACGAATCCGCTTCGCGTATACTCTGGAATCGCAACAACCTGTAAAAATGAAGTATCTTTAATGGTCGTAATGACTTGCGATAAGAGGGAAGGAATAATATTTTTAAAACATTGCGGGAGTACAATGTACATCAATGTTTGGATCAACGTAAAACCTTGGGATAGTGCTGCTTCAAATTGCCCATCATCGACGGAATTTAAACCACCACGTACAATTTCAGCGATGATTGCGGATGTATACAATGTCAATGCCAACGCGCCACGGATTACAATCGTACCATATGGAATCATAAAGCAACACACGAGAATCCAAAGCAGTAACGGTGTATTTCGAAACACTTCAATATAGAATCCGGCTAATTTGCCAAAAAACCGTTTTTCATAGGTTCGCAGTAACGCCAGGATTGTGCCGAAAATGATTGAGATGATGACAACTGATACTGAAAGGGACAATGTTAACAAGAGTCCCTTGAACATAAATTGAACGTTTGAGGGCGTAAATACATTAGTAAAAACATCTATCATGGTACTGCCACCTCCCTTTTATCAAAGGGAATACGAGCTATATCGTTTAGTTTTAGGCGTTCTTCGTATTTTCTTGCCCAAGTTGCCAATGGGAAACAGAGCATAAAATACAAAAGGCCTGCCAGGACATAGGATGGTCCGTAATCGAGACTGGAAGATGCCCAGGAATCTGCCACATACATCAAATCAAAACCTGAAATCATTGCCAGGACTGACGTGTTTTTAATGAGGTTAACCGATTGATTTGTGAGCGGTGGGAGAATAATTTTGATTGTCTGCGGTAGGATGATATATCGCATATATTGGAGATAGGTAAAACCCTGGGACTTTGCAGCTTCGACTTGGCCGACTGGAATTGAAGTAATTCCGGTTTTAACAACCTCAGAAACATAAGCGCCATGATAAATACCTACCCCTAAAACACCAATCACAAACACACTAAGCCGAAGCCCTGCAATTGCAAGACCGTTGTACATAAAGAAAATCTGTATAACGAGGGGAGTGTTTTGAAAGAACTCAACATAAATCCTTGATATCCCTCGCATTATTTTATTGTTTGATGTCGAGAAAACACCAAAGATAATACCCAGAACAAGAGCAAGGATTAAGGCGAGGGCTGCGATCTCAATCGTTCGCAAAAACCCTTCGCCAAACATTTGCCATTCTCCAAACAACTTCTCCCAACGCCATAAGGCGAAAGGATTAGAACTTTTCATTAGTATTTAAGTCCCCACTTATTAATTAGGCCTTCAATCGTTCCGTCTGCGATCCCGCCGCTGATATAACCGTCAACAGCCTTAGAAAGTGCGATATTATTAAGCTTGGATGCAACACCATATTGTTGTGGCGCATATCGATCAGGTAAAATCACGGTTGTATCATCAAGGTATCCACCAAGGATTGATCCATCAACACAGAAAGCATCAACGCGTCCTGAGTCTAATGCCGCCTTGATTTCCGGGTATGTTGCGTATTCTGAGAATGATACTTTAATACCAAGTCCATCAGCCACTTTTTGAACAGCCTCTTTGGAAGTTGCACTTTGAGCAACGCCAATTACTTTACCATTCATGTCGGCAAGTCCTTTGTAACCGGCATCTTTTTTAACTAAAAGACCGACAGCATCTTCATAGTAAGCGGTTGAGAAATTATAAGTTAATCGTCGTTCATCGGTAATGGTGAATGTTGCGACAACGAGATCAACTTCGCCATTATCAAGTAATGGCCCACGTGTTTTAGCGGTTACCGGTGTTAATTCATAAGCATTTTCATCCCCAAGAATTTTTCCTGCAAGAAGTTTAACAATATCAATTTCGAATCCTTCGATTTCACCGGTTTGAGTGTTTCTAAGTCCGAAATTCGGAACGTCTTCTTTAACACCGACTCTTAAAACACCAGCTTTAACGACTGCATCAAGACCGCCATCAGTTGTAGCAGTATCACTTGAATCAGTTGAAGACGAACATGCTGCCAGTGTAAAAGCCAGGCATAAAACAAGTAGAACAGAAAGCATCTTTTTCATAATCATTTTCCTCCTAAATAGAATAATTATAAAACTAATATCGCTGTACAAATATTAGAAATTAACGCAAGATCTTACTAAGAAAAAGTTTCGTTCGTTCCTCGGAAGGATTTTCAAAGAAATGCTCCGGTTTTCCTTCTTCAACAATTCGACCGTCATCCATAAATATGACACGGTCCGCAACGACACGGGCAAAACCCATTTCGTGGCTAACAACCACCATTGTGATATTCTCTTTTGAGAGTTTAATCATAACATCGAGCACTTCTTGAACTGTTTCCGGGTCAAGAGCTGATGTCGGTTCATCAAAAAGTATAATCTTTCGTTCTGTTGCCAGCGCTCTTGCAATAGCTACACGCTGTTGTTGTCCGCCGGATAAGGTTGACGGATAAGCATTTGCCTTTTCACTAAGACCTACAATTGCTAAATATTTTTTTGCTTTTTTGATGGCTTCTTCTTTAGGAACTTTTTGTAATTTGATCGGTGCCAGTGTCAGATTTTCCAACACAGTTTTATGAGGATACAAGTTAAAACTCTGAAATACCATGGCCGATGTTCGGCGAACAAGTTGAATCTTATTTTTCGCGGTGAGTTCTTCCCCATCAATAAAAACATGTCCAGAAGTGGGAGTTTCTAAAAAATTCATACACCGTACGGTGGTGCTTTTACCAGAACCTGACGGGCCGATAATAACCAATTTTTCCCCTTCTGCAACAGTTAAATTAATATCTTTCAGCACATGGTGCTCTCCGAAAAATTTATTTACACCTTGAAGTTTAATCACTTAATTTTCCTCCAAATCTAATGTCAATAAGCAAAAAAAAAGAACTCCTGTATAATATACGCATTATATACAGTATATTTGAAGCTCCCTTGCAACATAAGGTATTTTGACATAATATACCTTTTTATAATAATATTATGAAGGATGGCTTTTGTCAAGCGTTTTCAAATTGAAATGTGTCATTAAAAACGTCAGTGTTGACAAAACTCAATGAGTCATGAAGTAAATTAGATGAAAAAAATATTATTTAAGAACATACCTCCTAAGATTGGAAGATAATTATCGTGGTGCACAAATTAATCTTGGTGTGCTAAAAATAGATATTAAAAGTGCATTAACTATATAGATTTGGGTAATAATATAATATAATCTTTTTTATAAGAACGTAATGCTGAAATAATTAAAAGAAGAATGTGGTTAATTATTAGGTAAGTTTAGAAAATCATTGATTTTATATGATCCGGAGATTTTGTGATCCAAGTCGTCTATAAGATATTTAGTGCTACAAATGAAAACGATCAAAATAATTTAAAACCTTAATAAGAGGTAGAAAGAGGCCCGGAAATGAGTGGTAAATTAACAACGGTACAGTACAAAGGTAGTTTAAATGATGTTTATCGAGCCGCTGAAAAGGGGGTAGGAAATGCCTATCACGAATATGTCATTCAAACGAATGATAACGATGAGCCAATAGAACTTGCAAGAATTAAGTTTCAACAAGGGGCTCGACAAGAACCGGGATCAGAATTGGGTGTGATTGATTCTGATTTACTTGAGATTGTCAGGGATCGCTTAAAGTTATTTCAGGAAGGCGAGTTTGAATGTACCGAAAATGCGATGGCGTTAGTTCATATTGAAACAGCAATTATGTGGTTAAACCGACGTGTCGAAGATCGGATCAAACGCGATGTCATCGGAACCCACAATAAATAAATTAATGAGAATGTAGCAAACACATAGGCGACGGTTCTAAGATGCGCCAGTTCTATTTTATTTTTTGTGGAACCTTTTATTTAAGCGCTTGCGATGAACAAAAAAGCGTGTTTTTCCCCAACGATAAAAATGAATACCGGCAATAAGACATACCCCTCCCACTAGATATGCTCCTAACACATCACTGGCCCAGTGCTGGCCAAGATAAATGCGAGATATTCCAACCAGGACAATGTGACTGCCAAAGATAATAAACAGCAAAGTCCGTAGCCAGAATGGTTTGAGCAGTATATAAGTCAGGAAACAGACAAATCCGAAAAACCCTGTATAAAACATGACATGTCCGCTAGGGAAACTATAGTCACTGAGTACATTGACTACGTGAATCAGATCCACGCCCGGACGAGGACGGTGGACCAAAGTTTTTATGAGAAAGTTGAGTAATGGAATAATCACCGCGATGACCAAAGCGACTGTGGACTCCCACCGATACCCCAGAGCAAAAAGAGTCACAATAATAACGGCAGTTACTATTGTCGATTGCGGTGAAAACCCAACCCAACTTATGAAGGTCATCAGCCCGAAAAAAACCGGATTATTGATCAATTGCAAAGCAATCGAAATATTTAAATCGATCGTAAATGAAGGAACGGTGATCACTAAGAATGTCAAAACCGCAAAAGCTGCAAGCATTATGCCAACACTCAGTTGAAACAGACGTGCTTTTCTCCGACTTTCAACGGGCGAGGGAGTCTTGTCTTTAACCGCTTCGACAGCATCATTTTGCGGTTTTTCAGTTTTAACGGGTTTGATCGATTTTTTCATTTTTTTGTACCGCCTTAAAATTGTTTCGTCCTGAAATAGAATCTTTCTTAGGTTGACGATTCTTTGTTTTGCTTAATAAAAGGAGAAAGTGGGGCAGATAATTCTTCTTCTCCATCCTCCTGCGACTTTTCAGCACCTAAACCGATCGGCGGCACAAATACACGCAGTGCTTTTCTGTGCATTTTGATTGTACACGAGCCTTTTCCTAAGGAAATCCCATCTGCTGCAATTTCCAACTTTGGTGTGGATTTGACTTTTACTTTATGAGCCCGAAAACGTTGAAGTTTCCCGTCTGAAATCAGATTTTCTTCCGCGGTCCTTTGAAAATAGCTAAGAACTTCCGCCTTGTTATAATCAGGAAATACCGAGATATCAAAGAGTCCGTCCTCCATTGAGGCGTCTGGCGCCACCAGATTTTTGGATCCAATGAGCGGACTATTCGCTATCGTTACCACCATCGTCTCTACCTTGATTTTGCTTTCGTCATCAAAAGTCAGCAAAACTTCAGGTTTCGCTTCATGTTCTACTAATGTCACAATTGCATCCTTCATAGAAGCAAATTTCTCCTTTAATTTACCCTTAGGTATTTTTTTGACATCTGGATACAGGGCTGCAGTCAGGCCGATTACGGTTACCATAAAGAAATAGAATTTCTTATGTTTGTGGGTTTTGATTTGCCCGAGATCCAACTCACGCGTATCGCCCTTTGCGATCAATGCACATGCAGCCTCAACGTCTTCAGGGATACCAAGACTTGCGGCAATATCGTTCATGGTTCCTCCGACAATAACTCCCAGTTTCACGTCTGAGCCGGCTATACCTCGAATGACTTCCCCGATCGTTCCATCTCCGCCCATAGCAATTACAATTTTATAGCCCTTTTTAACAGCTTTTTTGGCAAGGATTTGAGCCACCTTTTTGGGTGATGCATACACAACGTCTACTTTTATTCCATGATTGGTCAGGCAGCGAACCGCCTGTTCCAAAAGAGAAGGAGCATCCACTTCATTTCCTGCCCCCGGGTTCGCTATCAATTTGGCACGAATATGTTTATTTTTATTTTTACTTTTATTTTTCTTTTTCATTTTCTTTCACTACCTTTCCGGATATCATTTCAATTGACAAAATAACAAGGGTTACCCAAGCGACACCTAGTGCGATTCCGGCGATAACATCCGTTATATAATGTGCCCCCATAAAAAATCGACTGTAACCAATAAAGAAAACCAAAAATACGGCTAGCAGTATCGCTGCCGTCTTACCTGCCCATGATGATATCTTTGGCACAATGAAATAAGCCAACAGTCCAAACATAATAACCGCGCTCATCATATGGCCGCTCGGAAAACTTGGATATGAAATGACAATTCCGATATTTTCAGTAAATACAGGACGCTGACGGGCAAAAAAATTGCCCAAACCTAAGAACAGGATAACCTGCCCAGCATAAAGGACAATAACCATAAACAATTCTTTCCAAAACCTTTTAATAAGAAAATAGAGACCCAATATTACGCCAGTCGCTATATACCCCTGCTTTCCAAGATAATCCCCGGCAAGCATTACATTTTTAATCCATTCAGGACTTGATAAAGCCACTGCATGCATACGGTTTACGACATCTAAATCCCACTTTACAAGGGATCCTTTCTGGAGCACGAAATAAGCGAGTATTCCAAAAATCATAATGCTTAAGAGAATTATAGTGACGCTAAAAACAGGATGTCGCATCAGAAAATCCGGACTTTGCATTCCACCTGACTTTCTGTGCTTCTTTCTATCTGTGTGAACAGTGTTCGCAGTCATAAAAACACGACCTTTCAAATAACTATGTCCTGGTTTATTATTTTTTCAATCTAAAAAATACAGACATACACAAGGAATACAATCCCAAAGAAATAAGACCCAAAGCAACCGCACCCATTAGCCAAACCCCATAAGGCTGCTGCACAATATATGTTAAGGTGCTGTCAAAACCTTTAATTTGCTGTGAATTAGCGGTATATGCAGCCATAACTATGAAGAAACCGATAAGCGCAAAGACAATTCCCCGGGCTATGGTACCTAATCTGCCGAGAAACCTGACCCTTCTCAATTGAACCGGATTCAGCTTTGTGAGGTGAATCCGCCGATCAAAGCCCGAGCTTAATCCCTGAAAAAATTGCATGAGACCAACTAAGATTAAAATTATACCCATAATACCCACCAACAACTGTCCAAATGGAATCACCAGAATCTGGGCTGTATATTGCTGAATTTGGCCTTGCTGAGCGCCACTTTGAGCGGGCTGTGCTCCGCCCGAGATGAGTGCATATGTAGGTATTACCAGCAGCCCGTAGGCAGCTGCGCTCACCAGATAGCCAATTCTGACTGCAAAACCCTTTGCATCATGACCTTGGTGGAACGGATTAAATATAACCCGGATTAGTCCCCACAATGAATAGCAAACCAATCCAATCAAAACAAGCCATAAAAGAATTCGGCCGGCAGGTTGCGTTCCAATCACAGAGATAGCACCCTGCTGATCTGTCGTCTTCCCTCCATATCCAACTGCCAAAAGAACCGCTAGCAATCCAATTACAAAATAGATAATTCCGCGTGCCGCATACCCTAAGCGAGCCAGTGTTTCAAAAGTTTTATTAAGAGCCGCATTATTAGCGGTTAGTGGTCCTGATCCATTGATCTTCCCTTTTGAATTTTTTTTGCCTGTCATATACTCATACATCCTCTCTTTAACGAAATATTACTGGTACCGGGGCAGTCTTCGTTTTTGTCGGTATTTATTGCCTACGATACTATGTTCCTAATCAAATCTACAAATAGAAAATACCTGCTATGCTCATAAAAAGAACGATAATCCATCCTGCGATATTTTCAAATTTCTTACTGACAAATTTATTCGCTTGTCATCCTTATAAAAAAGTTTGATTCTCTTTAACATTCTTATTCTATCTACGCCTGCCTTGAATGAGATTTACCACAATTACAATAACAGCAATTACGAGAAGGATATGGATAAATCCACCAAACGTGTACGAAGAAATTAATCCTACTAACCATAAAACAACAAGAATTATCGCTACAGTTCACAACATGTTCATCACCCTTCCTTTATTTACTCAATTTTCAGTTGCATTTCCAACCGCTGGTTCATTCTCTTTTCAGACTTCATTAAAACAAACAAATTCATGGCTGCTCATTCACCAGGCAAACTATTGGGTTAATCGCTTACATTATATATCAACCAGCTATCATTTGCAAATGTTAGCCTATTGACACTGGGGGACGGTTGTGTCCGTGGGATTAGCTCAAACACCTTTGCACTTAAGAAGCATCGAAAGATGTGGTTAAAACAAATAAAGTTGTGTATAATATAGAGTAAGAAAGACCCATCGTTAAATTTATTGATTTACGAATAAAGCAAAATCCGAATTAAAAAAAATGTAACGGAGGTGTAAAATGGCAGAGTTAAAAAGTAAGATTAAAAACACAAAAGATAAAATTGCAGGAAAAGCAAAAGTGGCTTTTGGAAAAGCAACGGGTAATGAAGAAACAGAACTTAAAGGTAAAATTCAATCTAAAAAGGCTGATGTAAAAGAAACGCTTGATGACACCAAAGAGAAGATTGCAAAAAAAATCAATGACATGGATAAAGATAAATAAATGATTCAAAAACAGTTTACGGGTCTTTCCGGATATTAACCTGGATAAAAATTCAAATAAAGAAAGGGTGAAAAGTTATGTTGTGGATCATTGCTGCAGTTCTCATAATCTTATGGCTTCTTGGTATGGTTACCTCTTATACACTGGGAGGATTCATTCATATTCTCATCGTTATCGCTGTTGTTGTAATTTTGATTAAAATAATTACAGGAAGAAGAGTGCTTTAACTGATGGATCAATATTGAAATTTAAAGTGTGAAAAATGAAGCCCTAATCTCTCAAATAAAGGAGATTAGGGCTTTTATAAATTTCAAAATGAAAGGAAACTCAACATTCCTTTGGCTTTTGGGGATATATTTTAAACTTATCCCTATGTGTTGATGAGTAAAATCAATATTCAAAATCCTGCAACCATGAGAAATATTCAAATATTTTTTTAAAAAAAGTAGCTGTTGGCCAAAATGATCAAAATCTATTAATTTCTTCCGTAGTGACATCACTCAAATCCATATTCTGGATCTGAGTTGGGTCGTATCCCTTAATATTAATAAATCTTCCAACAATTTAATCCTAATTTCATTGATTGTAATTCTGTAACATCTTCTTTTGAATTACTTTTAATTTGTAAATTTCTGCAACGTATCCTGGATCAGATGGTAGACTGTAGCCAGTTTGTTGGTAAAATACAATATAAAGCTTTATATTGTATTCAATAGCAAGTTTAACAATTCTATTGACAAGAGGTAGCGCCATACACTGCATACCCCTCCCACTCAATTTAGCTGATCCCACATATAATTCATATAATTCTTCATATTTGATATTGGTTTCTCTGCTTATATTTCCCAAAATATTTACAGGAACTTTTATATAATCATGTTTAGACATTTTATCCTCCAAGTTTTTATCCTGAAGGATAAATATCCTCCAAGATTATTAAAATAAATCTAATTTATCAAATTTAAAATCTTTATTTCCACAAATAATCATACAATATATTTTTTCTTTCATTACTATCCTTTCTCATATTTCAAGGGAAGAATTTATATCGTTTTGTTGACTCGAAACGTCATGAATCAGTGGTGTCCAAGAATACCTACTATCGATTATTGAATACGTCAACCTTCAACTGGTGCTGATTTCTGAATCTTCTGTCGACTAAAGTAATTGCTTCTTTCAGTCGCGCCCGGAGGTTTCACAGTCTCTTAACTTCACAATATCATAAAATACAAAAAACTCTCCATTCAGTAACTGGCTGCCATTTTACAGGCCCTTTAGTTTTGCGTCCCTGTCTTTCGGCAGGTTTGCCTTGTTCATTGGAAAGTTTATTCGACGACATTTATTAAATTTGTATAGTTTAACTTAAACAAATCTTCCTTTCGGTAACTGGCTGCCATTTTACAGGCCCTTTAGTTTTGCGTCCCTGTCTTTCGGCAGGTTTGCCTTTATCGTTGAAAAATTATTCCACAACGTTTATATCATTTTCGAAATATTTAACTGCATATTTCTATAATTTGAATGTATCACATTTGCGCTTACTTGTCAATGCTTTTTTTGAACTTTTTACAATGTGAAAATGTGGTTGACTTCAGTTTTGTCAATAGCTTACTGGAAGATACCTATTGTAAAAATTTTGGACGCCCTGCAAAAGAGCCGGAGCTTATGTGTAAACTATTGTTTTTACAATCCATTTACAACCTGTTGTCTGATGTATTGATTGAATTATGCATTATCAAAAAATGATGAAAATTATATGGGAAAACATTGCCTTAGAATGGCTATTTTACTGGTTTTTAAAGTTTACCCTTGCATTAATAGCAGCTATGCTGGTATTAGG
>NZ_DATCHP010000086.1:0-2417 GCF_036508315.1 Acetobacterium sp.
GCGCATTTAAATTATTTTTCCGGCCATGGACGATCAATCGGCATTGGTCTTAAATTTTCCCAATCATCAAATAGTTTCAAGTCATTTTCTTTGTTGCAGATTGCCAGCCATAAAGCTTCGAGAAGAAGATATTCTTTGGCCCGGATGGTTTTTTTCAGGTGCTCGATCAATGCATTTGCCTGCCAGGGAACGCGTTGAATTCCCATCAGAAAAAGTGTTTTAATCTGTGCTAAATACTGGCTGATATCTTTCTGTTCGGTTGCAGCAATTGAAGCGGCACAAAATAATGATCTGACCATCATCCTGTCAGGATTTTTCATACATTCATTGTACGATTCCTTAGCCAGGTCATAGGCAATTTCCAGCTCACCCTTAATTATTTTTAAGGCTGCATAGTTGCCTTGTATACTACCATCGTGTTCCGAATTCAGATCAGAGGCCTTTGAAAACAGTTGTTCTGCTCTTTCATAGTCCTTTTTCGTATTTGTATAGTATACAGCATAATTACTTAAACAATTTGCATCGTCAGGATTGATCTCCAGGGCTTTCCCATAATAAATTTCAGCTTCTGTGTTTTTTCCAAAAACACTGGTAAGCAAAAAAGCATAGTTGCCAATTAGCAAGCCATTTTTGGGATTAAGTAAAAAACCCTGCTGATAAAACCACTCTGCCAATTCATATTCATTATGATTGTTTTTAAGTTTAATTGCCAGTTCATTTGCAATTCTGCTCAGATATGGTTTCCAGTCCTTGTTTTCGACTTCATTAATTAAGGCATCTGTAAATACATCGGTCATGAGATCTTTTGATTTTCTAAACTCACCATTATTCAGGTGCTCTTCAGCCTCTTTAATCTTAAAAAGATACGGTAATCTTTTGTCTCCCGACATTTCCCACTGTTTTGCAGTGTCACGCATCTGTTTTTCAATGTCTTTGGCATCCATATAATGAAATATATCAGCAAGCAAGTTGAAATAATTCGCCAGAGATTTATATGGTTGAGGTTGAATATTAGTTAAAAAATTTACAAATATTTTACTAAACGAAAATGCAGACTCATGACGTCCGTGTTTAAACTCATTCAGTAATGTGAAACTAAATAATTGTATTATTTCTTCCCCTTCTGTCCGATTGAAAATAGAGGGATCTTTGTGTATTTCATTAAACAGGAATTTAAAATTCTTGTCACGGGCTACTGTATCATGGGTTAATAAAGTTAATATCAGAAGCATTGTGATATCGCTTATTTTAACATCAAGGGGATATCTGCTTCCGCTTTCTCCGGTTTTGATGACTTCAGCGGCCATTTTTTGTGCTTCATTATATCGCTTCAGAGACATATAATATTTAATGATATCGCGTCTGAAACGCTGACATTTACTATCATATGGAACAACAAACATTGACCTCATTGACAAGGCAAGTAAATTAAGATCCAAAGCTTTCTGGAACTCATTTTTCCCAAAATAAAACTCTGCAATATTTGTCATAACGACAGCTAATTCCGGATGTCCTTCGGGGAAACCCTCCTCAAACAATTTTTTAGCTTTCTCATAGTAAGGCAATGCTTCTTCCACATTTCCTTTTGCAAACAGTAAAATGCCCTTATCATTTATTGCGTCTGCCAATGATGAATAACGTGGAGGGGTCTGATTTTCCTGAATTCTTATGGCCCATTCGTTGTAAAAGATCGATTTATCAATATCCCGTTTTGTACATGTATTGTAAAATACACACAACGCATAAACTACTTTGCCAACCTCAATACTGACAGGCCAGATTTGTTCATACAGATGTAGCGATTCATGATACAAGGACTCTGCTGCTTCAAATTCACAGAGGTGACGATAGAGTTCTGCAAGGATTAATAATGAAGCTGCTAATTCTTCTTTATTGAGATTCTCACTTTCTTTTAATAATTCAACTGCTTTTACTGCAAATGGCAGCGCTTTTTCATGCAATCCGAGATCGCACAAAAGTGCTCCAACCCTGCCGGATATTTTGGCAATATGACTTGTGTCAGATTCCTTCTCATTCAGCTTTTCCAAAGATTTTTTATAAGCGTCAATTACATCGACCTTGTCCATTATGAGTCTCCAGTGTTGCATCCATTCATGTTCCCGGCCATTCTCCCAGATTATTTCCAAAATGTTAAAATCTGTCAGAAGTTCAGTCAGCTCTTCATATCGATTTGTCGCGGCCAAATGGTCGGGCAAATATTTTTGCATATAGTCACTCAGATCTTTGCCATTGCATTTATATTCATTCCAACCGACATCAGCCAGTCTTGCTTCACCTTGGATAGGTTCGATATGGAAGTCGAGGTTATTTTTGTCGCGAAGCCACTCGGCAAATGAGCGATGGTAAAAAGTGAAGGATTTATCCTTTTCCTTTAAGTAACAGGCTAATGTTTTAAG
>NZ_DATCHP010000087.1:0-11685 GCF_036508315.1 Acetobacterium sp.
GGATATTGATTATTATTGTTTTCATTCATTATTTCCATATTCTTTAGTATCGGTTTTAGGCAATGCTTATTCAGCTTCGCTTAGTAATCGTTGTTTTAATGACCACAATTCCTGGGATAAATCCAAATGATAAACATGGGGATTTACCATCCGCTTAAATGCCGGCCACAAATGGGCTTTTTCATCTCTGAGGTGGGCCTGAATCTCCAAAATACTCGGGGATTCATACACGCATTTCCCTGCTTCAAAAATCGGCACCATTATTTCCCGGACATAATAATTGTTAATGGTCCGTTTTTTCCAGGTGTACACCGGATGAAAAATGGTTAACGGTTCATTCTCATCAATAACTTCATGGTCCAGAGTCATTAAATCCGCCAGGGCCATGTCGTTACATTTTCCGTAAATGCGAAAAACCTTTTTATATCCCGGATTGGTAATTTTACCGGGGTCATTGGAGACTTTAAGCTTTGGCTTTCCATCAATGGATGCCAGCTTGTAAACCCCACCCAATGCCGGGCAATCGTAGGCGGTAATGAGCTTGGTGCCAACCCCCCAGGCGTTTATTTTCGCACCCTGGATTTTTAAATCTTTAATCAGGTATTCATCCAGATCCGAGGATCCCACAATCCCGGCAGCCTGTAAACCCGCTTCATCCAAAAGCTTTCGGGATTCAATACTGAGATAAGCTAAATCTCCGGAATCAATCCGAATCCCATACTGTCCGGTAATATCCCCAACTTCCAGCGCTTTCTTAAACACCTTCACTGCATTGGGTACGCCCTGACCCAGCGTGTTATAAGTATCCACCAGAAGAATGGCATTATCGGGATTGTATTTTACATATTTTTCAAAGGCTTCGGTTTCGGTGTCATAACTCAGAATAAAACTGTGACTCATGGTTCCCATGGAAGGCCGGTCCAGCATTTCCTCGGTTTCCACCACACTGGTTCCGTCACAGCCGCCGATGACTGCTGCCCGGGCACCAAAAAAACCTGCTTCCGTTCCATGAGCACGACGAAGACCAAATTCCATAACCACATCGCCTTTGGCTTCCTCGATGATTCGAGCGGCCTTGGTTGCAATCAGGGTTTGGTGATTCACAATGCTGAGAATAGTTGTCTCAACAAGCTGAGCCTGTACCAGGGGTCCTTTTACCCGAATGATGGGTTCAAACGGGAAAATAATGCTTCCCTCGGGCACTGCATAAATCTCACCTTCAAATTTAAAGTTTTCTAAGTAGTCCAAAAATTCTTTGGAGAACTCAGGATGATTTTTTTTCAGTAAAAGCGTATCCTCTTTTGTAAATTGAAGACCTTTAATATAATCAATGACCTGCTCCAAACCCGCTACCACTGTATAACCGCCACCAAAGGGATTTTCCCGTATGAAAACATCAAAAACAGCTTCTTCTGCAGCTTTACCATCCTGAACATAGACATTTCCCATGGTAAATTGGTAAAGATCAGTTGCAAGCTGAAGCTTTCGATCAAATTGCATAATATAATTCTCCTTCTTTTTACGTCGAATCTATTCTATCACTTTACCCTGTTAAAATACAAATTTTTTCAATATAAATATTTGTTTATATTCAACGCATATTTATCCATTTTTAATGGTTTTTATGCCAATTCGCTCCATTTTTTTATCAATTTATTTTTTAACTCTACAAATTTTTCTCTTAATATCAAGAAAAAAAGAAATGCTTACGCATTTCTTAAGATTCAACTCCGATTTTCAGCATCTTAACCGCAGCTGTCACAGCCGCCACCGCCTGGGGCTTTTGTATACGTACTTTCCCGCTTTTCACGTTCGGCGTAAATCTCCAGATCGCTCCATGGCAGTCCTGCCCATTTAGCCAGCTCAAGGTCTGTGGGATATTCGTCTTTAGATTCTATTTTGCCGTCAACCAAAACCAATGGCAGACATTCCGTTCCTTCAGTTTCCAAAGCATTTTTGACCACTTCCGAGGCTAAAAACGCCGGACCGTCATCCATAATGTTATGGCGGGAAATCGAAATTCCCTTTTCTCTTAAATCCTGAACGATGCGCTCAACTCGTATTAATTCCCTTTCAATTTCCGGGCTGCAAGACCCACTGGCACAACCGACAGGTTCGAATATTTCTATTTTTCGCATTCTTTTGTCCTCCTGAATCTAGATTTATAAGGGTATAGTAACACAGGCGTGATATTTTGTGAATTGAAATTTAAATGTTAAGGAAAATTAGGGCTATGCACTAATTTGCCAATGTAATCACAAGGTAGTTTTCGTGGTCAGCATTGATCGACGTATCTATAGATGCATCTTTTATATTATTCATTACAATTCCTCCGCTAAGCGTGGACATGGTGTTGTCTTTTGCAATAAGTCCGTATTTCATAGTATTATGATTGACAACCTCTAAAGTAATCCCCGAGATTTGATCAGTTTTGTATTCGTTCGCACCGATTACCTCTACACATACCCCATCTTTATTAAAACCAATACTATAGTCACTTCCTGCGACTGTACTGGTACTTATTGCGGTTGCTGTAGCCAGTGCATTCTGCAAATCTGTCTCTATATTGGTAATGCTCTTCTGTTTATATGAGGTGTTTTCCCCTCGAGTATAAATCTTCTGAGACATGAGAAGAACCGAAGACACAGTTGCCATTAGGATTCCGGAAATCAGCAACGCTACAAGGAGTTCAACAAGGGTAAAACCTTTATTTCCACAATCATTTCGCTGAATTTTCATACCCAACTACCACCCTTTTTGGCAAAGGCTCTTAAATCAACATAAGACTCTCCATTATTAAAGTATACTCGAACATTAATCGCATAGCCTGCCTTGCCATCAATGGTAGTGTCCGTATAATAATATTGTTTTGGTTTTGCTTCTATATATGAAAATTTATCGCCTGGATTACCGATAACATTATACGCCCCTAATGATGAGTCAGTCGGAATTGCCCCTTTTGATAAAGAAGTCATAATGGAATCAACCAATTCCTGGGCTTGGGCCCCTTGATTGTTTTTGCTGTCACTAAATACGATCATATTCTGTCCATAGAGTAGTGCTCCTAGGACAGTGACCAAAATAATAGTGATAATTGCGGTGGCAGCCACTGTTTCAATCAGAGTGACACCATGTTGATTATTTAATATCCTTTTCATGATGCTCTCCTTAATAATACACAGTTGTCAGATTATTAATTTTCCGAGTTTCACCTGAACTCCCAGGACTCTCTGAGTTAGGATAACTTGTGGTTATAATACCATTAAGCCAAAAATTGTTATAAGACCATGTCATCTTTGTGGGATCCTTAATAAAAATTGTATTATTTTGCGATGCGCCACCGACAATAATATTTGTTGCTGTGATTTGATTTTTAAAAGTATCAGAAGCAGTGGTATCTGTATTTATAATGATATTACCTTTGACCCATAAATTCGTACAATTTATTATAAGACAAGAGGTTGCATTAATAATAAGATCACCTTCGAAGATAACTGTCTCTGCGTTTATATCAAATGTGGAATCATCTCCGTTAGTGGGATCCGCTTTATTAGATGAAGGAATTGGCTCTATAAAACACACATTTGCTACATCTAAATCAAGGGTTTTATGAGGTTCCCACTGAAATTTTCCATTTCCGTTCTTTTCTCCAATAGTTAAACTTAAGTAATTTCTATCAACCGCCAATACGTTATCCTGTTCAGCAATAGCCTTTTCATTTGACGTAAATTTCATTTCTAATCCTGTTTTGTTTTTATCCTGAATGAATGCGCCTGTCCAATTCGCTAGATCACTTGGAAGCGTCGGCAAAACTGCTTCAGGAGTTGTCACTTCATAATTAAATGCTGCTTCAAAATCCAACTTACGCCGTAAATTTTGGGTATCAATATTAAATATATATTTGTTAGTTTTTAGATTGTTGTTATCCTCAACTTTTTTTGTTTCAACAGTCAAAATTCCAACTGCTTTTGTGGGATCAAGAGTTTTTGCAAGGGTTTTTGAAATATTATTTTCATCTCCTACTATATAGTAAGATGCAATTAAATTATTATTCACATAGCTATTAATATCGGTAACTTTTGCTCGAATTTCATCTTCTTTTCCATCAGTTGGCTGATTGTCTTTAATTAATTTATCCAAGTCTTCATACAACGTTTTTAATTGTTGATCTTTGGCTTCCAAAGCCGTCATCCTGCTATTAATCTCAATCTTTCCAAACTCAATCACCGACTTGGCATCAATATAAGCCTGGCGGCTCTCAACAGATTCCTGGGTAAAGGTAAAACCACTGTTGGCTACTGTCATTATTGAAGCAACCATTATCATTAAAACCATACTAATAATGAGAACAAAGGCCAAAGAACTGCCTTTAGTATTTTTCAATCCCTGCCTTATTTTATTATTCATGGCATATCCTCCTATGAAACATGGTTTATTTTAACAATAAAGCCAGACCTGAAAAGCTGGCTTTAGCTTCATCCTGGAACCTTTTATTTATCGACCATATAAACAATAAAAGTCACATTAATGGTTATATTACCCCCATCCAACTCAGGTGCAAACCCTGAACTTGTGGTGGTTGTATTTCCAGATGTTCCCGTCTCCGGCAGAGCTTCAGGCACAATATCATAGGCAGAAATAATCATATCCGTTCGTGCATCCACGGCATCGATTAATTGTTGAAAATCATACTGCGCTCCTGTTAACGTCATGGTCACCACTCCGGTCCAGGTTGGTGTCGACCCGGAATCCACTGCTGTGGTTCCCGTTGGTGTTTCTGTAGAGGTTACTGTTGGTGCTTCTGAAGGGGTTCCTGTTGGTGTTTTTGCAGAAGTTCCTGTGGTCGGTTCTGTAGTCGTACTTGTATTTCCACTTCCAACTACCTGGTCTGGGGTAGTTGCATAAACTGCCGGTGCTTCCACAAAGGTTGCCACCCCTTGCCAGGCATTCGTCTCAACAGCTAACACACTTGGCTTTAGGTAATAATCCAAACAAAGCTGTGTTAAAAGGCTGTCCAATCCTTCATTTGGCAAATGGGCTAAATAGGGTCCTTTTAATCCACTGAGCTTAACATTGGCTTGATCCCGGGTTTCCATTACCGTCGGTACACTTTCAATGGCGGATGCCATAGTATTTTGTTGAAACTCGGCTTCCGTCAATTGATTGCTCAGGGTTTGGTATTTTTGATAACCTGGAAATACCACTAAATAGAAGCCTCCCATTAAAAGGCCAAAACAAACGAGAATATAAATGAGTACCTTTTCGCGTTTCGTTAATTTTTTCATTATTGTCCCCCGGCCTTCAAATATGCATCAACCACAAAACCATAACCTGTGGTAGTTGTTGTGGTTGTTGTGGTTGTGGTGCTTGTACCTGTTGCGGGGACGGTGGCGGTTTGAGTTGTGGCGGTTCCCGGAGTTGTTGTGGTTGTGGTCATCTCCGATGCCGAATAGCCCGTATAAACCACCTGGGTGAAATAATCGGTTGACTTTAATCGCTGGATATATTTTGCCGCTTCCTGCTCATTGTTTGCAATGGCTATTATGTTGATATCCCCGGTAAGGCCATCATAGGTCATGGTATTCAGAGCGATAACTCCATTGGTAAGGGTTCTAATACTATTAAGCTTTGATGAACCCAGATTAGGGTTGGTGTTAATGGCCTGGTTAATGTTTTCCATACCGGATACTTCGGCATTAATCAGAGTAACCTGTTCGTTTAATGTTTGGGACTGGGTATATTCCGCCTGTACTTTTGGGTCATTAATGTACTTATTCGCCCAATTCAGATTCTTTTGCATCTGGCTGTTAATAATAAAGAAGATCACAAAAGCACCAATAAAAAACACCGCTAAACCAATGGGCAGGACCAGAGCCTTATATTTAAAGTTACCGTCTTTTTCAACCCGATTGCTTTGCCTGTAAGCACGCATCAGGTTGATATCTGATTTTCCTGTAAAAAATCCCGAAACCGGATAGAGATATCCGCCAAAATCAAAGGTGTCATCAATGTTAAAGGCTGCTTTAACGTTTGGTGTCTGGGGAAGGATGAACAGCTTGAGGTCTGGGTCAAAAACAAGGGTTTGAAGCGTATTTAATTCGAATTCATCCAAACCGGCGTACAGGCTCATAACCAGAGTATGTTCGGATTTTTCAGACTTGTTAAATTGGATCAGGGATGACAATCGGGTCGAAAGCTCGGATGCAAAGGCATCGGTGCCTCGGTCTGCCATTAAACGGGATCGGTTAGAAAAAATATAAAGGCCGTTTTCAAAAAGAAGGGATATAAGATTATTCCCGTCAACAATATTTAAGGCAAACGTCATTCCACCGTAATCCCTGGTTCCGGAAACATACTTGATGATGGCGTTGAGACCCACGTCAATGCTGTTGATTTTAATTTTCAAACCTTCAAACAAAGCCACATAGGGCTCAAGCACCCGTTTTTCGACAGCGCAGCAAAACATGTTTTGTCCATTAGGCCCGGGGATACTTGAATAATCCACAACCAGTTCTTCATAATTTCCCGCAGTATCTTCAAATTCAGTCATCGCCAGGGCTGAAAGCGCTTTTGGGCTGAGCTTTGGCACCTCAATATTTTTAGTCATAATCAGACTGCTGTCAATGATCAGGTTTATGTTTTTAAATAGATTCTGGTCTTCTTCCATGGCTGAGGTAATAGCGGTTCGCAATGCTTCCCCATTGGTGATGACACCGTTAATGAGGGCCCCGGCTTCTAATGGCAGGGTTCTGGAATTTCGAATTGTGAGTTGTCCACCCTTTTTTATGACTCCCTGGAGGACTTGAATTCCAACATTCGAAAAAAATACAACTGTCTGCAAATTGTCTGTCCTCCTATCCGATATTTTGGTATAAGGTCATAATTGGAAGCATGACAGACAGCATGATACCGCCGACAATAACTGCCATAATAATAATCATAACGGGTTCAATAAAGGTAACCATCCGGGTGGTGGCCATCTCCGCCTCATAATCAAAGGAATCTGCCACGGTTTCCAGCATTTCATCCAAATTCCCGGATTCTTCACCAATATAAATGGTCGATACCAGTTTGGGATCAAAGCCTTTAATGGTGGCGATGGATGCCGAAAGCGGTTCCCCGTTTCGAACCTGGGCAATGGCATCTGGAAACTGGCTCTGTAAATAGGTATTCCCAATAATGGAGCCACTGATATTTAAGGCGTTAATCATGGCAAGACCGCTGGAATATAAAGAACTCAGGGTTCTTGCAAAGCGCGCGGTATAAATGATTTTTAGCAGCTTCCCGATCTGGGGTATCTTCAACTTAAATTTGTCCAGCCCCAATTTCACGCTGGGAACAGCAAGAAGAAACTTCATGAGTACAATCATAATAAGCGTGCCGATGATATAAAACAACCAGTAATTGGTTAAAGAGGTGCTGATATTAATCATGATCTGGGTAATCATCGGAAGCTCAATGCCTTTAAAGAGCGTGAAAAATTGAGGCAAAATCACGGTGAAAATTAAAATCACCACCATAATGGTTACCACAAAGAGAATGGCCGGATAGGTCATTGCGCTTTTAATCTTACCGTTGAGCTTATGCTCCTTTTCGTAGTGATCCGCCATTTTTCTGGCGGTGCCTTCCATTTGGCCGCTGGCTTCTCCTGCTTTATACATGTTAATAAGCAGTTCAGGAAAGGAGCCTTCCGTTGCTTCCATGGCAAAGGACAAAGTATTCCCCCGTTGGATTTCCCGATACAGGGTATCGTAAACCTTTTTAAGGGGTGGCTTAATGTCCCGTTCCGCCATGATTTTAATGGCCCGAATCACCGTAATGCCGGAAGCCATCATGCTGGCAACCTGGCGTGAAAAATCCGAAAGCTCCATGGGTTTTAGCCGATACGGTTTTTTATTTTCTTTAACCTCGACTATTTTTAGTGCGAATTCATTTTTTTGCCGAAGGGTGCGCCGAACCGCCTCTGCATCGGATGCTTCCATGGTGCCTCGGACGACAACTGATTGTAAGTTTTTTGCTGAGTATTTATAAACCGGCATGGGAACCTCCCAGATTGCTGTTTTCTTGTTTTAATTATAGTCCAAAAAGACTAATATACCACTGGATTATTATATCACCAAAAATCATGGCTGTCATGATACCAATGCACAAATATGGTCCAAATGCCATATGTTTTTCTTTTGTTTTTCTGATAAGAATAAAAACTGCCACAATTCCCCCAAGAATCAACCCGATAAAGGTTGCCAGAAAGGTATTTGGCCACCCCAGCATAAATCCGGCCACGGCCATGAGCTTAATATCCCCCCCACCAAAAGCATCGGTAATGAACAGGGTTAAAAGAAGCATGGGAAGACTGACTGCAAAGATACCGATAACCCGGGAAAGAATGCCAACATCCGGAAAAACGAAAAAGCAAAGTAGTGCCGGCACCATTAAAGCAATGACTAAACCGTTGGGAATGGTCATGGTGTCGAAGTCGATTGCGGTAATGGCAATTAAAATGGCTCCTGCCATAAAAACAACCGCCCACTGAATCGTAAAACCGTAGACTAAGTATATCAGCACCGCCAGTATCCCGGTGAAAAGCTCTACCAAAGGGTAACGCAGAGATATTTTCCCCTTGCAGTCAGCACATTTTCCACGAAGCCGAAGATAACTGAATATGGGAATATTATTGCTGCCTTTAATAGGCGACTTGCAGTGCGGGCAATAAGAACGCCCTTTTGCCACAGAGATTTTGTAAGGTACCCGATAAATGACTACATTGAGAAAACTGCCAATAACAGTGCCAAAAACAAACACAAAGACATCAAATATAAAATAAATAAGTTCAATCATGCTGATCGTGTATCCTTTCATGATAATTTTGTGTGAGTGCTGCCTCTCAAACCCTGTTATTCTGAGGTAACCACTATGTCCCCAGGAATATATTTGGTTATCAAGCCGTTTTTAGTATAGACGATATAATCAATAATGGCATCCCGATTTTCATCCACCACCTGGATGGTGGCTCCTGCGTTGATTTCTTCCCCAATCAGAGAAAGCAAGTCCTCTTGAACCGGAACCTCATAATGACCGGATGCCATGGATTCGGTTGCTTTGGTTGTGGCTGCCATGTACACCACCCGGGCATTGGCATAATAAGTGGTTTGACGAAAACCCTGAACAAGTCCGGCAATAATAACAATCACCACCACAAGGAGGATAATGACCGCCAGGGCAAAACCTCGTCCAAACTTGGGGATTTCCTTTTCAACCGGAGCATATTGGTAATTCTTAATAGGGATTTTCATGTAGCTCCTTCGTGGGTTTTCTTGAAAAGGCAATGGCCAAAAACATCAAGAAATAAGGATAGGTATAATACATGGTGTTTCCAAATAAGGCTGAAAACAGATAACCGGTACAGGCACTAAAAGCAATCACCGATGATTGCGGAAGCGCACTTAAGTGTTTATACCCATAAGCATAGCCAAAAATCAGTGCCAGTAAATAAAAAATTAGTGCCGGGATTCCAAAACTGGCGCCAATTTGAAGAAATTCATTGTGAGGACGATCCCAGTTTAATCCCAAGTCAGCATAAGATGTTGCCATATTATCCGGACCCGTCCCAAACAAAGGCTTTTCTTCCATTATTTTAAGTGCACCCATCCAAAGCTGCCAACGGCCAGAGCCTGCGTTCTTTGCTAAATTAATGATTTCTTCGGAGGCTTTTTCATTGGAAGATTGGGCAATCTCTTTCATATCGACGGTGAGCGTATTGACGTTTGTCCCTACCTGACCGATGATGCCATTGACTGTAAAGGCGATTGCCAAAAACACCAGCAACAACAGAGCACTTTTTTTTATCTTCTCTTTTCGGTAGAAAAACGCTACTATTGTAACAACTAAAGCAGCCGCAACTCCCAGGAAAGAACCGAAGGTATTATTGGCCACTAGCACCCAAGTAAGAAGACCGTAAGCCAAACCATAAATAAGAAGCCACCCTTTACGGGTTGCAAAAATGAACAAGCCTCCGGTTGCCATTACCGCCAGGCTAAGATAATATCCATAATGATTAATGTTATGAAAAATCCCTGCCCAAAGAATATAGGGTTTGTCATCATTGACACCAAACTGATAAACTATACTCTTAATTGGAAGCCCAAAATATTGGAAAATCACCACAGCACCTAACACAGTGGCGGGACAAACAAAAATTTGTATGATTTTGAACTTGAGCTTCTCATCATGGATGCTTAGCATTCCGGTAAAAATACCTGCATAAGCCCCGATGGTCAAAAGCCCTTCTTTTCGGTAATAGTCTCCGAAGAATGATAGCTCTATATTTGATGAAAAAAGAGTGGAAAGTATTGCCCAAACTACCACTGCCCCGAGAAACAAAAATGGAAACTTTATAACTATCCATTTTTTTAGAGATTCTTTTTGTGTTCTTTCGCTAAACCGTTTATAAGCTAATAGCACTGTGAAAATAATAGAAACATAACCTACCTGGAGCAATAAAAACACCGGATTAAAAAAAGTGATTCCCAGGTTGAGAAGCGCCACTATGAAAACCGGTGAAAGGCAATAAAAAGCCAATAAACAAAAGAGAATTGTTTCAAAAAAAGCGGCCGGGATTTGGCCTAACATCTCAGATAAATTTTTGGCATTTTTAAATTTTTGATAATCCATGTTCTGTGCCAACTTTTTCACTGAACAGCTCCTTTATAAGTCATTTAAAAAATCTCCCTATCTGGGCAAACCCAATGACGGGTTTGCGCCATAAATAGGGAGATTGGTATGTACCCTATGGCGCATAGGGTGCTTATTCTGCTATGCAAAAATTTGTTTTAGCTTTGACTTATAACAAAATTTCCAGCTGCATATGTATATATATTAGTGCCTGCTTTATAAACAAAATCAGTAACTTTTCCTTTGTCATCAATCACAACACCTGATATATTCCCAGGAACGTCAGTACCAATTAAATCAAGCATTTGCCCGGTTTTACCTTGTATTGTTAATATTGCTGCTGTTGCTGCTGTTGCTACCGTTTCTGAGGATGGTCTGGTTGCTATTCTTTCAGTGGCAACCGACTGTGCTGCAATATAAGCAGTTCTTGCTTCTGCAAGATTTGCCTTCTCTCTAGCATCCCCAACAAATCCCAACATTGCGGGAATGGTAAAGGCTGCTAAAATAGCCAAAATAACCAATACAACAATAATTTCAACAAGAGTAAAACCTTTTTCTTTTTTACGCATTTTATTAATAAATTTCATAAACAACTCTCCTTTATTTTTATTTTTTAAGAACTCTATATGATCATCTGCGCCACAAGATGAAACATAAACATTGTTAATGCGATCTGCTTTTCACAGCATCGCTATAGTTTATTACAAGCTCTTTTAGTTTAAACAAAAGTACCACCCATTATTTCTTTTTTAGACAAAAATAGCCACCCATGAAATGGTGGCAGCTGGCTGTCGTATCATGGTTTTACTCCATTAACTCAGACCCTAAAGCTTTGCGTCACAGGTTTTCGCCTGATATGCTAGTAACTCCTTAATCTTAATTGTTTCTCAATTAAAAGTCAAGTTAATAATGAGAATTTTCCTGGTTTATTATTGGCTTTTTTCTGATTTAAATAAGTTTAGCTTAACACAAAAGTCGTCATTGGACGGCTCTCCACTTGGTTGTATCCTTAAA
>NZ_DATCHP010000088.1:0-38700 GCF_036508315.1 Acetobacterium sp.
CTGCCACGATGAAGAAGCCCAGAAAGCCGAAAGTGTTTCTGGACTGATACTATCGATAACGTAATGTGACAAACCTCATTGCGGATTTTTATTTCATCATGTTGTGTGCATCAAGGCGAACAGGCGATAGCCTGTACGATCTTGTAGCACACAACGATAAATAAATGTCCGTAACGAGGTTTGTTGACACAAAAAGTCCAGAAACCAAGAAGGCTTCTGGACTTTTTTGTGAATTGTTTTCTGTCAGTTTTAGAAAAGAGTTTCGTCAATGCTTTCTTCCAACTCCTCATTTTTTTCAAATTGAGAATTGTAAAGTCTGGCATAGAAACCATTTGCTTCAATCAGCGCCGCATGAGTACCTTGTTCCACAATGTCACCATTGTCCATGACCAAAATAAGATCGGCATTTTTAATGGTGGACAAACGATGGGCAATCACAAAGCTGGTTCGGCCTTCCATAAGGTTATCCATGGCTTTCTGAATGAGTACCTCGGTACGGGTATCCACCGAGCTGGTGGCTTCATCCAAAATCAAAATCTTAGGATCTGCCAAAATGGCCCGGGCAATCGTAAGGAGCTGTTTCTGCCCCTGGGAAACGTTATTGGCTTCCTCATTTAAAACCATATTGTAACCATCCGGCAGGGTATGAACGAAAAAATCTACCTGAGCCGCAATGGCTGCCGATTCTACTTCTGCATCGGTGGCATCCAATCGGCCGTATTTAATATTATCCCGAATACTGGCATTATAAAGCCATGTATCCTGAAGAACCATCCCAAAAAGACTTCTCAGATCAGTTCGGCTGAAATCCTGAATGTTATGTCCATCCACAAGAATAGCCCCGGAGTCGATGTCATAAAAACGCATGAGGAGCTTAACGATGGTGGTTTTTCCGGCACCGGTAGGACCAACAATAGCCACCTTCTGTCCCTCTTTAATATGGGTGGAAAAATTCTTGATAATGGGTTTGCCAGGATTATAACCAAAGTTCACATGATCAAAATCGACAATACCGGAAACCTTTTTAAGATCAAAACCGGTGGTTCTTTCAGTAATTTCTTCAGGTTCTTCAAGAAAAGTGAAAACCCGCTCTGCAGCTGCCGTTGTCTGCTGTAAAACATTGGAGATGTTGGCAAGCTGGATGATGGGCTGCGTGAACTGTCTTACATATTGAATGAATGCCTGAATATCCCCAACGGTGATCCAGCCGTTGGCAGCCAGATAACCACCGAGAATACAAATGACCACATAACCGACATTCCCAATAAACGTCATCATGGGCATCATCAGTCCGGATAGAAATTGAGATTTCCAGGCGGAGCTAAAGAGGGTGGTGTTGTAATGATCAAAGGTCTCAAAGGAGGCCTCTTCACCGTTAAATGCCTTCACCACACTGTGTCCGCTGTACATTTCTTCAACGTGTCCGTTAATATGTCCCAAATAGGTCTGTTGCTCTCCAAAATATTTCTGCGAGCGTTTGACAATGAGTATGACCACAATAAAGGAAAGGGGCACGGTGCAGAGTGCCACCAGGGTCATCTGCCAACTGATGGAAAGCATCATCACCAAAATACCCACAATGGTGACAACCGAGGTGATGATTTGTGTAATGCTTTGGTTCAGGGTTTGATTCACGGTTTCAATATCATTGGTGAGAAAGGAAAGAACTTCACCATAGCTTGTTTTATCAAAATATTTCAGGGGCAGACGATTAATCTTGGCAAAAATATTTCGTCGCAAATTATAAGTAACCTTCATGGAGATTCCGGTCATAATATATCCTTGAATATAGGAAAATAAAACCGATATGGTATAAAGTCCCAACATGATCAGAATGATTTGGCCAATATAGTTAAAGTCTATGCCTTTGCCGTTATCAGCGATCATATTCATAACGCCTTCAAAAATGGCAGTTGTGGCATTTCCTAATATCTTGGGTCCGACAATCATAAAGATGGTGGATGCAACGGCAAAGATAAAGACAAAAATCAGTCTTACTTTATAAACGCTCAAATAGGCGATGAGTTTTTTTAGGGTTCCCTTAAAATCTTTGGGCTTTTCCCCGGGCATCATGGATACTCCGCCTGGACCTCGTCCCATGCCTCCGGCAGGTCTCGTTTGTTTTGGTTGTTCTTGATTACTCATAGTGCCAGTTCCTCCTCTGAAAGTTGTGAGGATGCGATTTCCCGGTAGGTGTCACAGCTCTTTAATAATTCATCATGTGTACCCTTGCCCACCATACGGCCGTGCTCCAAAACAATGATCTGTTCAGCGTTCATAATGGTGTTGATCCTTTGGGCGACAATAAGTACCGTACTGTTGCTTGTATGTTTCTTTAAGGCCTTTCTCAAAGTAACGTCCGTTTTGTAATCCAATGCGGAAAAGCTGTCGTCAAATATATAAATGTCCGGTTTTCGGACCAAGGCTCTGGCAATGGAAAGCCGTTGCTTTTGGCCGCCGGAGACATTGCTGCCGCCCTGGGAGATTTCACGTTCAAAGCCTTCAGGGCTGGATTCAATAAAGCCTGAGGCTTGCGCCACTTGGGCTGCGGTAGTTAAATCTTCAGCATTGGCTTTATTATCCCCGTATCGAAGGTTTGAGGCTATGGTGCCTGAAAATAGAACACCTTTTTGAGGCACATAACCAATTTTTTCCCGGAGATCATGCTGGGTTACGTTTCGTATGTCAATATTGTCGATGCGAATTCCACCTTCGGTTACATCAAAAAATCGAGGGATCAGGTTAATCAGTGTGGATTTTCCGGAACCGGTGGATCCGATAAAAGCAGTGGTTTCACCGGGCCTGGCCACGAAATTAATATCATGGAGCACATCCTCTTCGGCCCCTTCATAGCGGAAGGATACATGGTCGAAACTCAGGGTAGTTCGATTATTAATTGGAAGTTGTTTAGGCGCAAGGGGATCTTTAATACTGGGTTCTACAGCTAATACTTCCTGGATACGATCCCCGGATACTGCAGCTCTTGGAATCATGATAAACATCATGGAAAGCATCAGGAAGGAAAAAATGATTTGCATGGTATATTGCATAAAGGCCATCATATCACCGACTTGCATGGTGGATTGGGAGATTTGGCCGGCACCAACCCAGATAACCAGTAAGGTAATGCCATTCATAATGAACATCATGGTAGGCATTAAAAAGACCATTACACGGTTCACAAAGAGGTTGTTGGCAGTGGTTTCCTGGTTCACACCATCAAATCGTTTTTCTTCAAATTTCTGGGTGCCAAAAGCTCGAACAACCAAAAGACCGGTAAGGTTTTCCCGGGTGACCAGGTTAAGTTTATCCACCAGTTTTTGGATTTTTTTAAATCGAGGCATGGCAACAATAAAAACAATCCCAATGATTAACACAACAGCAACCACGGCCAAAACAATGATCCAACCCATGGAGGAGGATCTTTGCAATGCAAAAATGATGCCGCCAACTGCCAGAATCGGAGAATAGCAGAGAATCCGAATGCCCATAATCAATAGAGTCTGGATTTGGGTGACATCGTTGGTATTTCGGGTTATCAGTGATGCGGTGGAAAATTTATTGAACTCGGTACTGGAAAAATTTTGTACCTTTCTAAAAATATCCTGTCGCAGGGTTTGGCATACTCCGGCAGCCACCTTTGCAGAAAGATAGCCAACGCCAATGGCTGCGGCAATACTGATGAAAGACAGCAGCAGCATAATGGCACCAATCTGTAAAATATACATGGTTTGCATAGCGCCGATATCCATACCAAGCCCGATATAAAATTGCTTGGTAAACTGTATGGCTGTTTGTTCCTGCATGGATTGAGGGGTTTTGGCGGCTTGGACCCGGGCCTCATCAAAGGTGGAAGGGGGAAGCCTGGTAAGCACTGGTAACATGGCATAAATTTTTGTAAAGTCCACATTGCTCATACTTTGGGTAGAACTGGAATCTGAATTGTTTGGATTCAGTGAACGCGAATAATTAATGAATGTCCAGGTCGCCTGGCCAAACATTGGATCAAGGGTGGTATAAATTTGAGAATCCCTGGTTTTCAATGCATAAATGTTTTGGGTTGCTAAAAGGGGATAGCTTTTCACTGCAGCCTCATAGCCGGCGGCGTTAGTATCCCCGGTTGTCATTAATGTATAGTTGTCTGCGACGGTTTTTTGTTGTTCTTTTGTCATAAAGGTGGTCATAAGGGTGTAACCATCTTCGCTGATGGCTTCGGGCGTTGCGTGCTCAATACCACTTTGCTGGATTCCCACATTGACGATTTCAGACATATAATTTGGAAGGTTAAGGTCTGAAATAGCCTGTACAAACAGTAGGGCAATTGCCAGTATCAGCATAATGACATAGGGCTTTAAATAACGTGACAGTTTTATCATGGAGTTTTCCTTTCTGGTTGTTCATTTTGTTTTTCTTCAATAGAATCAAAGGCTGCTGAAAGCTTTTCCAATAAGGTGATCAGCGTTTGGGTTTCTTCCGGGCCTAAAATATCAGCAGCTTCATCATAAAGCTGGAAGCTTGATTGAGAAATCTGTATTTCCAGTGCTTTACCCTTAGGGGTGAGGTTAACATAAACCAATCGGCGATCAGATTCGGTGGTGATGCGTTTTACATAACCTTGCTTGACCAGGGTGGAAATTGTTTGGGAAACCCCAGGCATTGATATTGAGGAACAACGACTGATCTCGGATATTTTCACCCCGGATGGTGATGAGGTGCCAAGGCTTTGAGATTCCAATACGAGTTCTTCGTAGCGGTGTTTAATGGTCACAAGCATAAAAAATTCATGGGGTTTGAGTTTGCTGATCCCCGATTTATGAAGTCGGGTCATGCTTGATTTTTTTATTTGGCCAAAGGCTTTAAATAATTGCTGTCCATAATTGTCCAAAAAAATGCTCCTTTCGCAGGTTAATGATTAATCAGGATAATAGTTAACTCAGATTAAGTATTATCAGTATAACCTATTTTAGAAATGTTGCAAGTAAAAAATAAAACTGAAAAGGGTTACTATAAAAAATATGTTATAATAAGCGCATATATTAAGAAAATTAAGAATTCGGAGAAAATAAGCAGATGACGATTAAATTGATTACGACTGATTTGGATGGCTTTCCAGAAGCCATTAAGGGCTTTGTTATTAAAGAAATAAGCGGGATTAAGGCTGGAAAAGAATGACGAAAAAAATAGTGCAATACGCATTTATTCAAACCCTTCCTGTTTTATGCGGTTATATTTTTATGGGAATCGCCTTTGGGATTCTTCTCGAGCGAGGAGGGTATAGTTTTTTATGGGCATTTCTTATCAGTCTTATTATTTATTCAGGTTCCATGCAATTTGTGCTGATTGGACTTTTAGGCGGTGGCATGGGATTATTCTCTGTGATTTTGCTAACCCTATCCGTTCAAAGCCGTCATATTTTTTATGGCCTTTCCTTCATCGAAAAGTTTAAAGCAATGGGAAAAACAGGATGGTATATGGTTTTTTCATTAACCGATGAAACCTATTCGTTGCTCTGCGGCATGCAAATTCCAAAAGAATTAAATGAAAAAAAGGTATTTTTCACGGTGGCGTTTCTGAACCAAAGTTATTGGGTTGTGGGCTGTACCCTGGGAGCCATTCTGGGTGGGTTTATCGGATTCGATACCACCGGTATTGATTTTGCAATGACCGCCTTGTTTGTCGTGATTTTTATTGAACAGTGGACCTCATTCAAATCCCATATTCCGGCATTGGTGGGTACGGGTTGCGGTGTGGGTGCTCTGGTTATTTTCGGGGCCAGCGCTTTTATTTTACCAGCCCTTATTGCCTCGGTTGGCTTGCTGCTCATTTTAAAAAGCCGTATTCCGCAGGGCGAAGCCCAGGAGGCCTGTCAATGAGTTTAGAATTTGCTACGCCGATGCTGGTGATTTTAGTGGTGGCAGTCTGTACATTTTTATCCCGTTTTCTTCCCTTTGCACTTTTTGGCGGCGGAAAAGAGGTTCCGGTGATTGTAAAAACATTAGGAGAGCTGCTGCCTCCGGCAGTGATCGCAATTTTAGTGGTTTACTGCCTGAGGGGTGTTCATTTTGCGATAGCACCCAATGGTCTTCCCGAGTTTATTGCGATTGGGATTGTAGCTTTACTTCATATCTGGAAACGAAATAACCTTTTAAGTATTGGGGTTGGCACCATTTCCTATATGTTTCTGATTCAGAGCATATTTTAATGTCCTTAGACTGTAGAGAAGTAATGAGAAAAGCCTCTTTCCGGATTTTTATTGCATCAAGTTGTGTGCATCATGGCGAACAGGCGTAGCCTGTACGGATCATGCAGCACACAACGATCAATTAAATGTCCGGAAAGAGGCTTGTCAACACGTTGGAGAAACGCTTACTTGTTTCTTCTTGCGATCAGGAATTTGATTTTAATGCCTTGGGCCGTATACATTTTTTCATGTTCGGTTTCAATATTCCCCTGATAATCCGAAGCATGGAGATCCGGAATCAGGGTTTTTATGGTAAAACCGGATTCCTCAAAATAGGCAATGGAATCTTCGAAAAGACCATCATCATCGGTTTTAAAATAAATTTCGCCATCACCCTTTAATAAAGCCTGATACTTTCGAAGTTGTCGTGGATGAGTCAGGCGTTTTTTTTGATGCTTTCTGAGTGGCCAGGGATTGCAGAAATTAATATAAATGCGTTCCACACCATCCTCAGGGGCAAGGATCATATCAATGCGTTCTATATCCCAGGGAGTGAGCTGAATATTATTAACCGCCTGATTGGATTTTTTATAAGAGGCTTCAATATTGCGTTTCGCCATTCCCAGAACAGCATCAATCAAATCAATGGTGAGATAATTAATCTGGGGATTCTGACTGCCCAGCTCAGCCATAAAAGCGCCTTTGCCGCAGCCAACTTCCATATGAAGAGGCTGCTTTTTTTTGAATGATTTTTGCCACTGTCCCCGATGATCGATTGGAGCCGCCTGAAAAAAACCGCAAGCCTCCAATTCCGGTCGAGCCCAGAACTTTGTTCGAATATGCATGAATGAATCTCCTTGTGTAGTTTTTAGGTAAAATATAATGTCTGTTTTTTATATTATAGTTGATCAGACCATTCTTTGTCCATTAAATGTTGTTTGTGAAATAGTTGGATTATTATTTCCTTGACAGTATGGAAACAAAGGTGCTAATCTTTTAATATGTTAACAAAAAATTCTGGAAAGTATTTTCAAATAATAAGAAACATGGGGTAAGATTTCCGGTGGGTGGTAATAAAACAATCAAAAGAAGAGTTTTTGGGATTATTGTGTTTTTCTTTATCTTTATTTCGATCTTACTGGGGACTAGCGTTTATAAGGTCATGGGTTACTACAATGCTTACATCAATAAAACCTATTATGTCGCTCCTAATATTGCAGTTGAAAGCGAAATACCGGCAGAAAACAGCATTGGAAAATTTGATTATTGTCCCGCTTTAAATGACAATGAAAAAAAAGCCTATGACCAAGTGAGTGGAATGTTGAAGGATTTCAAGACCAAAGTTGCAGTTGATGAGATATCCACAGATGAAATGAATCGCGTCCTTTATGCCGTCCAGGCGGATCATCCTGAATATTTTTGGGTGGGAGCCTTTTCATATTTGAGCAATGGAAATAGTGACATTGTGAATGAAATCAATGTGGGATATCCATATGAACGAGAAGAAAAAGATAGACGACAGGCAGAAATTGATGCTGTCTATGACGCTTTTGTGGCAGAAATGCCTGGATCTCTGGATGAGTATGGTAAGGTAAAATATGTTTATGATTACGTGGTTAGAAATACAGAGTATGTGGTAAATCCCCCAGAAGATCAAAACATATACAGTGTTTTTGGGAATAACAAGTCAGTATGTGCAGGATATGCCAAGTCGACTCAATACCTTCTTAAACGTCTGGGAATTGATTGCTCTTATGTTACCGGGGAGGCCATTGGCCAAGGCCCTCATGGCTGGAACCTCATTGGTATTGATGGAGAGTATTATTATTTAGACGCTACCTGGGGTGAGTTTAGTGTGACCGACAGTTCAGAACCTGAAAAAAATATCTCCTATGACTTTTTTTGTGTGACAACAAAGGATTTATTAAAAACACACACCATTGATGAATCGATTATACAATATCCGGAACTAACCGCAACAGCAGCCAGTTATTTTGTAAGGGAGAAAAAAATATTTGATCTTAGTAAGAAATCCGAGCAAATCAGACTGACAAACGATATTGAGACTGCAAGAAACAATGGCGAAAAGTACGATCACTTTAAACTTACAGATCAGGGAACCCTTGATACTGCTGAGAATCTGATTGCTGATGTCCTTGGTTCATTCACCTGGTATATGAACGAAAACAAATTGTCGAAAACCGTCGTACTTTACTAAAAAAAGGGCTTAGCCTTTTTTTTATTCCATAGCAATGAGGTTGACACTGTGGACCCCATCCAGACTTTCCATCATGGCAATGAGTTCATCAATGCTCAGCACCAGGTCCTTGCCATCCAGAGTGACAATGACGATGGCAGCGTGGTTAATGGGAATGTCCTGATGGATGGTGATAATACTGGTTTGGTGGTCTCTGAAAATATTAAGAATCTTGGAAAGAATTCCCTGACGATCATCCAGCTTAAAAGAAAGGGTGAATTTCCGGCCATAATTTTCTGAGGGTGTAAAAATATAATCCTTATATTTATAATAAGTACTGCGACTGATCCCGACTTTTTTTACGGCATCACTGACGGATTTGCATTGAGATGACTCGATCAGTATCCTGGCATCCACTACCTTGGTATAATAGTCCGGTAATATTTTTTTATTGACAATCAGATAATCTTTAATCAAAGGACTAACCTCCAAAAATTTGAACGCCCTTATTATCAGGGGTCAGTGATAATAGCTGCCATCCTGGCATTCTTTCAGTTAAATACCGGGTCATTTCAGTTTGAAAGCCTTGATTATTCACTGAATTTATGGCAAGAATGGTAGGCCCGGCGCCACTGATACAGGTATTAAGACAACCAAGATCCCGAGCTTTTCGGGTAATGACATCATAATGGGCAATAAGCTTCTTTCGATAGGGTTGATGCAGTCGATCCTTCATGGAAACCTTGAGGATGTCCTCAGACCCATTGGCTAAGGCAAGGTAGGTCATGGTTGCCCGGGGAAGATTATGGACCGCATCGCTATAAGATATTTTTTTTGGAAGGGCCTTCCTTGCATCGGTTGTGGATAGATTGAAATCCGGAACCAATGCATAAAACTCATAGCAGGGGTGGACTTCGTTTTTAATGTAAATGTTTTTTCCCTGTTCGTTCATGGAAACCACCAGTCCTCCAAAAATGGCTGGGGCGACATTATCCGGGTGGCCCTCCAGCACAACAGCCATGTCAAATAATTCTTCGGTGGTCAGGCGGTTACCGGAAAGAGCATTGGCCCCGAAGAGTCCTCCGACGATACAGGTAGCCGAGCTTCCCAGGCCCCGACTAATGGGAATATTTACTCCGCTGTGGATATATAACCCTTTAGGATGGAAGTCGATTTTTTTGAAAACCATTTGCATGGAACGATAAACCAGGTTGGTGGTGCTTTGATATTTGTGCTCCACCCCGCGGATGGTGAGTTTGCCATCTGCTTTTTCTTCAAAACTAAAGGTATTATGAATACTCAGGGCCAGGCCGAAGGCATCAAAACCCGGACCAATATTGGCACTGGTACCGGGAACCTGAACTTTAAGCATGATTTTCACCCTGCTTTTTTAGAAAATCTAATACAGCCTGGGGCATTTTTGTTTTAGGACACTGGATATCGTGGCAGTTCTCTTTTTTATCCAGGTCTTTAAGAGGCAAGGGTATCTGAGTATTGGTTTTTTGAGCCAAAAGGTCTAAAAGTGCGTAATCATCTAGGCTCGAAGCACCAAAAATACTTTCGTATACCGAGCGGCCGAATTTATAGGGACTGGCAGTGGAAACGATCACCGTTTTGGTGGTATCCCCGGTATCGTGGAGATAGTCATCATAAACTTTGTTGGCAACCGCAGTATGGGGGTCCATCAGGTAATGGGTTTCGTCAAAAACAGCTTTAATGGATTGGGCAGTTTGGTTCTCATCAGCGAAGCCGGCATAAAACAGCCCGGTTTTTTCCATAAGGGTTTTAGGAGCCTGGTAGCTGCCACTGGTTTTCAGCTGCTTCATTAAATCCTCAATAGCATCTGAATCTTCATTGGAAAGATCGTATAACAATCGTTCAAGATTACTGGATATTAAAATATCCATGGAAGGTGAAGAGGTTTTATAAAAATCCCGGTTGCGGTTGTAAGTGCCGGTTTCAAAGAAGTCGGTAAGAACTTTGTTGGCGTTGGATGCGCAAATGAGTCTGTTAATGGGGAGGCCCAATTGTTTTGCGTAATAACCAGCCAGAATATTTCCAAAATTTCCGGTTGGAACCACAAAATTAATTTTTTCGTCTGCACCAATTTCGCCTTGTTTTAAGAGCTCGTAGTAGCTATAAAAATAATAGACGATCTGAGGAATAAGTCGGCCGATGTTAATGGAATTGGCCGATGAGAAAACAACATTGGATTTGGCCAGCTCCCGGGCTAAAAGAGTATCGCATAAGATTTCTTTAACGCCATTCTGAGTATCGTCAAAGTTTCCGGAAATGCCAACCACACATGTGTTATGGCCAGACTGGGTGAGCATTTGTTTTTCCTGAATCGTGCTGACGCCATCCTTGGGATAAAAGACAATAATGCTGATGTCATCAACATCGGCAAAGCCTTCCAGGGCAGCTTTTCCCGTATCCCCGGAGGTGGCTGTGAGAATTAAAATTTTGTTGTGGCTGCTCACATTTTTTATGGATTCCACCATGAAATACGGTAAAATAGTCAAAGCCATGTCTTTAAAGGCACAGGTGGGACCATGGAAAAGTTCGAGAAAATAACGGTTTTTCACTTTTTTCAGAAGAACGGGTTCCTGGAATTCAAATTTACCCGAGTAATAGGCGCTTTGAATCGCATCCTTTATTTGTTTTTCGCTAAAATCAGTTAAGAATTCAGAAAATATGACCTGGGCCAATTCGCCGTAGTTTTTGCCAATCAGTTTCGTTTTATCCAGTTGGTTGTTATGAATAAAATTAGGGACGAAAAGTCCGCCATCTGGGGCTAATCCTCCTAGGATTCCTTCGGATGCAGAAACGGTGATGTCTTTGGATCTCGTGCTGTTATAACCTTTTTTCATGAATTTCCTCCAAATTTGGGTGGGGTTGCTTGAAAAATTTCTTCCAAACAGGGTATTGAATATCCCCTAAGTCTATGATAAAATGTTTTCCATGAAAACACAAGTGTTTTTAAAATAAATACAATTACGAGGTGATTTTATTGAATATAGCACTTTTAGGCTGTGGAACTATTGGTACCGGGGTCTATGAACTCATAAATTTAAATAAAGGAAAGTTTGAAAGCAACTTCACAGACTTGGTAACCAAAAAATCAAGCCCGATGATCACGAAGGTGTTAGAACGTGATACCAAAAAGGATCTTGGGGATTCTGTTGGGGTTATTGTCACAGATCCCAAAGAAATATTGGAAGATGACAGTATTGGTATTGTCATTGCCCTTATGGGCGGGATGGACTTTGAATATGAAATGATCAAGGCTTGTCTTAAGGCAGGAAAACATGTGGTTACCGCAAACAAGGCGGTAATTTCAGAGTATTTTGCCGAATTACTTCAATTGGCCAAAGAAAATGGTGTGGTTCTTCGCTATGAAGCATCAGTGGGTGGCGGCATTCCCATTATCGGAACCTTAAAAGAAGAAATGCGCATTAACCGCGTCACTGAAATTAAGGGAATTCTTAATGGAACCACCAATTTCATTTTGTCGAAAATGACTGAAGAAATGGCGGGTTTTGATGATACCCTGGCATTGGCACAGTCGATTGGCTATGCGGAGGCAGATCCCACAGCAGATATTGAAGGCTATGATGTGTCACGAAAGCTTTCCATTCTGTCATCTATGGCCTATGAAGGAATCATTCGGGACGATGATGTGTACAAGCGCGGGATTACAGATATCGGTGCAGTGGATATTGAAATGACCAAGAGTTTGGGTTATGTGGTTAAATATTTGGGCCACTCCATTCTGGATGGGAAAAATGATGTTTACACCACGGTGGAACCGGTATTGTTTAAGGCAGCATCGATTATGAGTAATGTAAACAGTGAGTTTAATATTATTTCGATTACCGGGGATATTATTGGGGAACTTCAGTTTTATGGCAAGGGAGCAGGGAAGGACGCCACAGCCAATGCGGTTGTTGGAGATGTCCTTTATATTCTCAACGTTGTTGGAGAGCAGAACCTGCCAAGGCCTTTACGCCTTAACCGAAAACTCAATAATCTGGGAACAGGGATTTTTAAAGGGAAATATTATTTAAGAGCTAACCTTGATAATAAGGAAGCACTGGAAAACGTATTATCTGCACTTGAAACCGTGGCTTCCCGTAAAACCGTGATTGTCAATAATAATCGGGTTTATGTGGTAACAAGCCTCATTGCAGCCAATGATTTTAATGCTATGGCTGAAAAATTAAGGGAAACAGTTCCTGAATTTTTTTATGCTCGTATCTACGAATAGAAAAGAGTGACAAAGGCAAATGCAAGATTTAATTGTACAGAAATATGGTGGCAGCAGTGTTGCCAATGTGGAGAGAATTAAGCGGGTCGCCCGTCGGATTGTAGAGACAAAGGAAAAAGGAAAAAAGGTAGTCGTTGTGGTTTCAGCCATGGGAGATACTACCGATGATCTGATCTGCTTAGCCAAGCGGATTAATGAACACCCTCCGAGTCGGGAAATGGATATGTTATTGGCAACAGGTGAACAGGTTTCCAGTTCATTATTAGCCATGGCTATACAGGCTTTGGGACATGACGTGGTGAGTCTCACCGGTGCCCAGTGCGGCATTGTAACTTCCAATGTTCATAAAAAGGCCCGGATTAATGATATTAATACCCACCGGATGGAAAAGGAGTTGGCGGCAGGTAAAATTATCATTGTGGCTGGATTCCAGGGAGTCAATGAAAATAAGGATATTACCACGCTTGGGCGTGGAGGATCTGATACATCAGCAGTGGCTTTGGCGGCAGCACTGGAAGCAGAGCTTTGTGAAATCTATACGGATGTGGATGGGGTTTACACCGCAGACCCACGGATTGTCAAGGATGCATCAAAGATTGATGAAATCTCATATGAAGAGGTTTTAGAAATGGCCAGCACCGGAGCCAAGGTTTTGCACCCCCGTTCCGTAGAATTGGCAGAAAAATTTAAGGTGCCACTGGTGGTACGATCAAGCTATAATCATAACGAAGGAACCATCATTAAGGAGGATGTTATTATGGAAAAAGTATTAGTTCGAGGGATATCTCTTGATGAAAATATTGCTAAAATTTCGATTTTTGAAGTACCGGATCAACCGGGGATTGCTTTTCGTTTATTCAGTGCTTTGGCAAAAGCCAATATCCATGTGGATATGATTGTACAAAATGTTAACCGAACAGCGGTTAATGATATTTCTTTTACCATTGATGTAGAGGAGCTTCAGGAAGCCGTAACCGTCGCTCAAAAATTTGCCTTTGAGGTTAAAGCCCAAAAGGTTGAGTATGACCAGGGTGTGGCAAAACTTTCTGTCATTGGTACAGGCATTGTTGCCAATGCCGAGATTGCATCTAAATTCTTTGAGGCCCTCTTTGAACTTGGAATTAATATCCAAACCATCAGTACCTCGGAAATTAAGATTTCCTGCCTTATTGATAAAGAACGTGGAAAAGAAGCCATGGTCTACATTCATAAAAAATTTGGTATGTAATTTAGATAAACGCCTGAAACCATTATGAGCGGGTTTCAGGCGTTTTCTACATTTATTTAGCTCTTCAAAATTAATCTTTCAAGGTCTATTGGTCATACCCAGTCACGAATTCTTAAGTGATTACAAACTTTTAAAGCCTTCAAGCGATAAATATTGACATGAAAGACTCCATGTAATAGAATAAGTAAATCGATTTGAACTGCATATAAATCTACAGTACAAACTGAGCAGGCGATGAGCTTATTTATAAGTTCCTGGGGCCGGGCCTTTAAGGCAACAGGATTATTTATACCTGTGGGACAGTAAAATGTTCTACGGGTATTTTTTTATACTTTTGTAGAACATTTAATCGAAATTAACTGAATTATAAAAAGAAAGAAGGAGAAAAATGAGTTATTCATCACGGTCATCAAATGGGAGACATTATCAAAATGGGAATCAGGGAAGCAGTCATTACAAGAAGAAGGGCCTTTTCGGTAACTTTTTAAATATGATGGGTTCAGGCAGCGGTTCACAAAACAGGAATAACAACAATAGAAATCAACAGAATTATGGCAATCAACAAAATAATGCGCATGCCAATAACCAGCCAACGAACAATCAAAGTATGGCGGTTTGCAGTAATTGTAATGCCCAAATCCCAGCAGGTTCAAAATTTTGTTTGCAATGCGGTCAAAAAGTGAACCAGGGGTTATGCTGTATGAACTGTGGAGAAAAACTTCCACCAAATGCAAAATTTTGTCAAAAATGTGGAAATAAAATAAGCTAGTCGATTGATGTGGGGATACAAAAATAAAAAATATACCGGGAAATGTTTTGGCAGCTATACCATTGAAGAACCCATTGGTCAAGGGAGATATGGCGTATGTTTTCTGGCAAAGTCAGACAATGGGCAATTGGTTACAATTAAGAAATTTAAGCCAGGTATGTTTAAAAAGAATTCAGAGAAGAATGTGTTTGAGGCAGTGATCCTGTCAAAACTAAAGGATAAAAGAGTTCCTGAATTTTTGGGGGTCATTAATGAAAAAAGATTTTATGGATTTGTTTTAGAATATAAACAGGGATTGACTGTAAAAGAGATGCTTTTTAAGTCTAACCGTGAATTTTCAAATGAAGAAATCTTTAATATTGGACTTAAGCTCATTCGGATTATTAAATATCTCCATGAAAATGGTGTTGTCCATCGGGATATTAGAATTCCTAATGTGATAATCGATAATGAAGAAGTATATTTGATTGACTTTGGATTGGCACGATGGTCGGATAATCAATATCCAAGTCATTTGGACTTTTCTTATTTAGGCGATTTTTTATTGTATCTGCTGTATTCTACATTTCATACAAAAAAAACGCATAAAAATTTGCCATGGTATGAAGAATTATCCATGACCGTTGGAAAAAAGATGTTTTTAAAGCGATTGTTCGGGATTGAAGGGACTTATGAAAACATTGGAGAAGTTGAAAGAGGTTTTGTAGCATCTTTTAAAATATAATATGTATTAAAACCGAAAAAGCTGCCGTTATGGCAGCTTTTTTTATTGAAATGTCCAAATAAATCAAACATTGTTTATTCTGTTGCGTTTTGATTGACGAAAGAGAAAAGATGATTTACAATTGAATTATTATATTCGAATGATTCGCAATATTTTCAAGGGATTTTCACCTATCGGAACCATTATTTAATCAGTTATACTTCAATAAGCTTTACTCAGCGGAGGGGTGATGAAAGAAAATAAATTAGTTCTGGAAACGCTTTTAAAAAATGAAGAAATCACGCGGCAGGATATTGCGCTTAGAATACCAAAAGCTCAGAAGGCAGGGGTTTCAGTTTTAGATTTATTGCTGCAGGATCGGATCATTGCGGCCGAAAAATTATTATTGATTTTCCATAACGAATGGGGGTTTGAAGTCTATGACCCACTTAAGGACCCAATGGATCCAAAGGTGCTTTCATTATTTACCCTGGAACAGGCCCAGGAATTTAGTGTCTTCCCACTTAATCAATCGGATGGCGGAAGTTTGATTCTTTTAATGGCTGATCCAACGGATGAAGAGATTGTTCGGAGTTTGCAGCAAATAACGAAAAAACGACTTAAAATATTGGCGACTGAGAAACACTGTATTCAGAGACTGATTCACAAATATTATAGCCAAAACCCGGTGTCAGAAGAAAAAGCTCTTTATCAGGTTGGGCAAACAAATAGTATTAATGAAGAGCATTCAATTGTCGCCCTGGTGAACAAAATTATTGAAGAAGGTGTTTCCAGGGGTGCCAGTGATATCCACATTGAGGCCTATTCCGAAAAAATCCAAGTGCGAATTCGTATTGATGGGCTACTCCAGCCACTGATGCGCCTGGATGAAGAAACCTGGCGGGGTTTAGTCACCCGTCTAAAAATTTTAGGTGAGTGTGATATTGCCGAGCATCGTCTTCCCCAGGACGGCGCTTTCACGACCAGGGTTGAAGGACGACAAATTGACCTGCGATTATCCCTGTTGCCCACCATTAACGGTGAAAAAATTGTGTTGCGGTTATTGGATCAGCATAAATTTTTAATGAAGATTGAGGATCTGGGGTTTTCAAAAGAGCAGGAGAAACTGGTAAAGGAAATTATGGAGTCTCCACATGGGATGATCCTGGCCTCTGGTCCCACAGGAAGTGGAAAAACCACAACGCTTTATAGCCTGCTTAATGGAATGAACCATGAAACACAAAATGTTATTACCATTGAAGATCCTGTAGAATTTCAGATGGAAGACATTAATCAGATCCAGGTGAATGAAAAAACAGGTTTAACTTTTGCTTTGGGACTGCGTTCTATTTTACGCCAGGATCCCAACGTTATTATGGTAGGGGAAATTCGTGATGAAGAAACCGCGGCCATTGCCACAAGGGCGGCGATTACCGGACATTTGGTTTTGTCCACTATTCATACCAATAATGCCATATCCTCCATTACGCGATTAATGGATATGAAAGTTCCTTTATATCTATTGTCTTCGGCTATCCGGGGAGTGATTTCGCAAAAACTTATTAAGCGGCTTTGTCCAAACTGCCGAAAAGAAGGCTCAGCAGCTACTGAAGAAAAAATACTTCTGGGAGCTTTGAATGAAGACCTTAAGCTTTATTACCCCGGCGGATGTTCGTTGTGCCGTGGAACTGGATATATGGGGCGTATTGCTGTTCAGGAAGTTCTCAAAGTGACAAGATCCATTCGCGAAGCAATCAGTCTGGGGAAGAATTATGATATCATACGTAAAATTGCCTTAGCTGAAGGGTTGATTCCCATTGAGGCATCCTTGAAGCAGCATATTTTACATGGTAAAACTTCCTTAGCTGAGGGACTGGAAATATTAGTGTTTGAAAATGAATGGCATCATTAGTGGATCCCATGGATAAAACATTTGCCTATAAAGCAAAAGATTCCTTTGGTGAGACCATCAGCGGAAATCTTCAGGCCAAAACAAAACGGGAAGCGGCCATTTTTCTTCACAATCAAAACCTTTTGGTCCTGGAAATTACCGAAGAAAAGAAGGTCATGTTTAATTTAAACAGGGATTTGAGTTTTCGGATCATTAGGGTTAGAGCCAAAGATTTTAGCCGGTTTTGCAGACAGTTTCATATTATTCTCAGTGCCGGAGTTCCCATTGCCCGGTGTTTGGAGCTTCTCAGCGATCAGACAAAAGATCAGGGCTTTTCTAAGGATATCCTGGGAGTCGGCCGGCGAATACGATCCGGAGAAGGTCTTTCCCATGCCATGGCGGCTTATCCGAAATCTTTTCCGGCTCTTTTCGTTTTTATGGTTGAAGCCGGAGAAATCAGCGGTAATCTATCAGAAATCCTTTTGGGAATGGCTGAGCACTATGAAACCGAAGATAAAAATAGTCGTCAACTGCTCCAGGTTCTTTTTTATCCTTTCATTCTAGTGGTTGTAGCAGTATTAGTGGTATTTTTTCTTCTCACCAATGTGCTGCCAACCTTTGTAGCTATGTTTGAAGCCATGGATGCACCACTTCCGGAGCCAACTCGGATTCTTATGGGCTTGAGCCAAACATTAATTCAGGGCTGGCCCATGATGCTGCTTGGAATAGTGGGGTGCATCCTATTTATTGGAGTGGTACCGGAAATGCCCAGGGTGGCAATCGTTATGGATTTCATTAAAATCAGACTCCCGGGAATTGGAAGCTTTAATGGAAAACGGTGTCTGGTTATTTTATCAAAAACCCTGGCATTGCTGCTCAGAAGCGGGATTGATCTTCTATCGGCGCTGAATCGATTGGAGGGGGTCACACAAAATCGGTTGATCAAAAAAGAAGTGTTGATGCTTGCAAATAAGGTTTCAACTGGGTCAGGATTAGCCCAGGCTATGGAAGAAAGTGTGGTTTTTCCAAGTTTGTTTTGTCAGTTGGTCAATATTGGTGAAGTCTCAGGGTCATTACCAGAGGTATTGGAAAAAATTAATCTGATTTATGATGATGAGGTTAAAGACAGTATTAAATTAATGAGCACAGCAATCGAACCTTTAGTTCTCATGGTTTTGGGTGGGGCAGTGCTGTTCATATTAGCTGCCATAATGTTACCGGTTTTTGATATTTACACAGCATACTCAAGTATATAATGACGCAAAGTCAAAAAATCAATCTGATATTTACTAAATTTTCATTTTAAAGAGGAGAAACTATGAATAAAAAAGTCAAAAAATCATTTGCCTCAGGCATTGATTTTTACAAGCTGTTTTGGGTTTTTATGATTGGTTGTTTTTTAGGGGTGGTGGTTGAAACACTGTTTTGTTTAGTAACGAATGGATATATCCAAAGCCGCCAGGGAGTTATTTATGGGCCATTTAATCCGGTGTATGGTTTTGGAGCGGTGGTTTTAACACTGGTGCTTCATCCCATTACTAAGAAAAGGTGGTATGTCATTTTTCTTCTGAGCATGGTCTTAGGTGGTGGATTTGAGTTTATAAGCAGTTATATCCAGCAGTTAACAACCGGAACAATTTCCTGGCAATACAACCAGACGCCGTTAAATCTGGCGGGACGAACCAGTTTGAGATATTCGTTTTACTGGGGATTTTTGGGTCTTCTGTGGGTAAAGGAAATCTATCCGGGTCTATCCAAGTGGATTGAAAAAATTCCCGAAAAAATAGGGGCGATATTGACTTGGATACTTGTTGTTTTTATGGTGTTGAACATGAGCATATCTGCTTTAGCAGTGAATCGTTGGAACGAAAGAATTAATAACATCCCGGCAACAGGAGTGCTTGAAGAATTTTTAGATAATACTTATCCGAATAACTTTTTAGAACAAGTCTATCCAAATATGGTGCATGTGGGTCATCCTTGAAAAAATAAAAAAAGCACTGGATTTTTGGAATGTAATCGGTTATAATGAGCGCATGGTGTGAAAACGTTTTAATTTCCTTTCTTAATTTTCTTAAAAAAGAGGTGCTTCGAGTGCCTCTTTTTTTACGTTGTAAACTACCTCAGGATAAGCCGAATATAAGGTTAATGAACAGGGAAAACTTAATTGTCTATTTTTTGCTCTTGAATAATTTGGCAATTAAGGGTATATTTATGATTGTAAAATCCATAGAAAGTGGTGAAGAAAATGAACGCAGTAAAAATTAAAGAAGATGTTTTTTGGGTTGGAGTCAATGATTATATTACCACGCTTTTCGAAGAAATGTGGCCCATTGATCAGGAAGGCGTTTCCTATAACGCTTATGTCATTAATGATGAAAAAATTGCTGTTATTGACACAGTTAAATCCATTGAACAGGATGAATATATAGAAAAGATAAAATCAATCGTCGGGGATAAAAAAGTCGATTATTTGATTATAAACCATATGGAACCTGATCATTCAAGCGGAATTTCAGAGCTATTGTCCGTTTATCCGGACATGAAAATTATAGGAAATAAAAAAACATTTCCTATAATGAAGAACTTTTATAATATCGATAAAAACCTAGTTGAGGTATGTGACGGTGAAACCCTTTGTCTTGGGAAACATACCCTGCAGTTCTTCATGACGCCAATGGTTCATTGGCCGGAATCCATGGTAACCTACGATATTACCGATAAAATCCTTTTCTCAATGGATGTTTTCGGGAGCTTTAAAACCCCTGTTGGCAGTATCTTCGATGATGAAAATGATGTGCCGGCCTTTGAAGATTCCATCAGACGATATTTTTCATGTATTGTTGGAAAAGTAGCTGGACAAGCTTTGAAAGCCCTTGAAAAATTAGGTGGCCTTGACATTTGCACCATTTGTCCGGCTCATGGACTGATCTGGCGTTCAGACCCAGGTTATATCCTTGATATGTATGTAAAAATGAGTTCCAAAGTAACCGTGCCCGGGGTAGTCATTGCCTATGGTTCAATGTACGGATGCACACAACAATCAGCGGAAATTCTGGCAATTGCCTTAAAGAATGAAGGCGTTAAAGAGGTTGTGTTGTATAATGTATCAAAAACTGATATTTCCTATATTATTTCGGATATCTGGAAATACAAGGGTTTGCTCATGGGGGCACCTGCTTACTATGGTAAAATTTTCCCTAAGATGGCCAACCTTTTATACAAATTAACAGAAATAAGAGTGGACAATCATAAGGTTGGATTTTTTACTGACTTCAGCTGGAGCGGCGGTGCGGAAAAGAATTTCACTACCTTCATTGAAGAAGCAAAGGTTGATGTGATCAGCGATATCGTTAAGGTAAAAGGTACGCCGAATGAAGAAGATGTTTTAGCCCTTAATGCATTAGCTAAAAAATTGGCAGAAGAGTTGGCTAATTAAACAAGCAAAATATCCAACAGATGAGGAGAATCAAACATGAAAATCGTTGTAGGCATGTCAGGAGGGGTCGATTCCTCGGTTGCTGCACTCCTTTTAAAAGAACGTGGATATGAAGTCGTCGGCGTTTTTATGAAAAATTGGGAGGAAGAAGAAGAATCAGGTTTGTGTACCGCCACTGAGGATTATGATGATGTCAGACGTGTATGCGATGCCATTGATATTCCCTACTATACAGTCAATTTTGCCAAGGAATATTATGATTCTGTTTTTTCGTTTTTTCTGGAAGAATATAAAAAAGGCCGAACCCCTAACCCTGATGTAATGTGTAATCAGGAGATTAAATTCAATCGATTTTTGGATTATGCCATTAATGTGGTTGGTGGGGATTATCTGGCAACAGGGCATTATGCCCAAATCGATTTTGTGAATGAGCAATACCGTTTAAAACGGGCTTTTGACCATAACAAGGATCAAACCTATTTTCTCTGTCAGTTAGGACAGAAGGAACTTTCCAATGTGATGTTTCCTATTGGACATCTTTCAAAACAGGAAGTTCGTCGCATTGCGATTGAGAATAATTTGTCAACGGCAAAGAAAAAGGATTCTACCGGCATCTGTTTTATTGGAGAACGAAATTTTACCCAATTTCTGAGCCAGTACTTACCGGCACACCCTGGCAACATTGTGGATCTCGCCGGAAATGTAAAAGGCATCCATCAGGGTCTGATGTATTACACTCTGGGCCAACGAAAAGGTTTAGGAATTGGCGGTCAGGGAACTGGGGAACCATGGTTTGTTGTGCATAAGGATTTAGATAAAAATGAACTGGTGGTTGTCCAGGGGGATTCCCACCCAGCGCTTTATTCAAAATCCTTAGAAGCCACCGAAATGAGTTGGGTGGCAGGCGGGCCACCTGCAAACGAATTTAAATGTACGGCGAAATTCCGATATCGTCAGTCTGATCAAGGGGTTTCTGTTCATGTGACTGATGATCGACTTTTTGTGGCATTTGACGAACCACAAAAAGCGGTTACACCAGGTCAGGAGGTTGTTCTTTATCAGGGGAACATCTGTCTGGGCGGAGCAACCATTGATTGCGTGGAAATGATATAATCAACATTCTTAAAAAGTTAAAGAGCAGGCTGAATTTAGTTTGCTCTTTAATCTTTTTTTGAAAAAATCCGAAGTTTTATGTTAAACTATAGGTGGGACAATTATTACAATGGGCGGAAACTGTGAAGAAGCAGTTTTGCAAAACCTGTTTTAAAATTGTTTTTGAGCACAACTTATTGGGAGGATTGAGAGAAATGAAAAAGCCTTGTGAAAAATGCGAAAAAACGATCGGTTTTTTTGAACGAAGCTATAAGATAGAAAATGAAAAATTAGATATTAAATATGAAGCTCTTTGTAAAGATTGTCATGGGATTATCAAAAATGGGGTTGGCAAAATCGATGACATGGTTCAGTGGATGATGACTAACCTTAACAACAATAAGGATGTCCAGAAGAATGGCATGGATTCCATTGATGTCGACCTGCTTATCTTACTGGCGGTGGAAGCCCTTTTTTCAGTGGAACCTGACTTTTTTGATTCAAAAACAAGCTTAAATCAAACCATCATTAAACGTTCGGAAAACGGAACCATCGATAAACAAAAGGATATCGTCAGAATTGTTTATAAGATCCTGATTTATGGCTTTGAAGAAAAGTTAAAGGCGCTTGGTTTGCAAACAGTTCGGAATTTTATGGCATACATGATTCAAAACGAACTTTACCTTCAAGAAGTTGAAATAAATTGCGGAGAAGACGACGAACTCATTAAAGCTAATGTATTTATGAGTCGTAGGGGCCTGATCATTCAAACCATTGAAAGTCCGAACCTTATCTACATTCCAATTTCAAGAGAAACCCTGGTGGATTACCAGGTCGAAGCGTCTGAAATTATAAATGAAATAATTTTGAAAAATGTATATTATCATCAAGATAATATAAAACATGTTACCATCACTCTTTTGTCAGAAAAAACAATGTTTTCCATCGCCAACGCCTTGGATCGATTTAATCAGAAGACAGTAAAGCTTCAGGATAAGCTGAAAAAGGATAGCCTGGAATATTTTAACGACCGCGTACTGGAAGATATTGAAAAGCTCAAGCCCGGGGAATTCATTGAAGCCATTCATCTGGACTGTCTGCTTTTATGTATTGTTAAAAATCTCAAAAGTCAGAAAATGTTTTCACTGGAAGCGCTGTTTGATCCAAAGGGAACAACCATTGAGCTGCTTTGGGCCTATTACAGGCAGAATCTTCGCAACATGGGGATTGATAACGACGATAAAATTGTAACCTATCTGTTGAAAAACTGCCTTTACACCGAAGGATTCAGTGTAAAGCATGGAAATAAGGCCAGTGACACCGGCTGGGGATTTTTTACGACCAAGGGTTATATCATTTATTTCCAGCGAAGCCGACAGGTTTTCTTTGTCTATACCGAAACCTTCCCGAACGGGCTCTATCATCCTTGTAATCGGGTGACTTATGAAGGCAAACAATATCTCCAATTGATTATGAACAATGGCCGGAACCAGGAAGATGATTATCGCGACCTTGATGAGCTGATTTTCTACAGTGAAGAACCAGAAACCATTATTCAAATGGAACGATTTTTTGAGCGGCATAATCTTTATTTTCAAATGGAAAGCTTCTTAAAAAAACAAAAAGAGATTCAGGGGAAACGGGAAAAGTATTTAGAGGTAAGGCGTATTGTCAATCATATTTTTGCAGATCACGGATACTTGCCCTATTGTATTTATGATGAGTGGTATGTCATTCAAAAAGAACTCCAGAAAAGTGACCTCTTACTGAATAAAGTCATCGAAACTGGGGTTGGCCTGAGAAAAAATTATGCCCTTGGGACACTTAACTATGCCCCTAAAATCATTGAAGCATTTAATGAAGCGGCAATTGCCTGTCAGGAATCCCTGGATATCAATGAGGAATCAGTGGCAAAGGCTATTTTATGGGTTAGTTGGAATGAGGCTGTAACAGAAACCTTATCTGAAGAATGGGTGCGCATTGCCGGTGAAATATTAGAAAAAGGAGATAATACGCTTTCAGCCTTTTTCAGATATGTTAAATTAAAAAATATTGAGCCGGACAAGGTTTATTATATGGGCCTTTTCATTTATCATTTGATGGATCGCGGTATTTTGCCATCAGATAATTTTTTAGATAATTATGAAGGTGCAGTCAGAATCTTCCTGGAATGTCGCCGAGTTGTGGAAGAACCAAAAAATAAAGGCGATATGCTTCCGATGAATGAATTATTAGAAAAAGTTTTTCCGGCAGAAAAGTAATAAGAATTAATTTCAGGAAAAAGGAGTTGGAAATCGATGCGTGTTCTCTTGGTAGAAGATGAAAAGCCCCTGGCAGCTGCGCTTGGGAAAATCTTTGAAAAAAACAAAATCTTAGTGGATGTGGTTAACGATGGCATCGAGGGAAAACTTTTAAGTGAGAATGATGTTTATGATGTCATCATTCTTGATATTATGCTACCTGGCATGACCGGGTTGGAAATTCTCAGCGCTATTAGAGAATCCGGGAAAAATGTGCCTATTTTACTGTTAACCGCCATGGACAACACCCAGGATAAAGTCAATGGCCTTAACATGGGTGCGGATGATTATCTTGTAAAACCCTTTGACACCGAGGAATTAGTGGCAAGGGTTCGAGCCCTGGGGCGACGTCCCTGGGAAGTATATCAGGATAATGTGATTCATTTTGTAAATATATCCTTAAACATTAATACCGGCGAACTTTACGTGGATGGCAATTTAAATAAGCTAACTGCTAAAGAAGCCCAACTCTTGGAAATGTTTATCAGAAATCCGGGAATGACTATTTCCAAGGAACAGATTCTGGATCGTATTTGGGGCATTGAAAGTCTGGCCATGGAGAATAGTGTTGAAATTTATGTCCACTATTTAAGAAAAAAGCTGGATAAATCCAAGGTATACATTAAGACAATTCGGGGCTTAGGGTATGTGTTAAAGGAGAAGGAGAATGCCAAGCCTTAATAAACTAAGAATCAATCTTACATTAATGAACACGGGAGTCCTGATTGGGCTCCTCTTATTTATATCAATTTTTCTCTATGTGATACTCAGTATTGATATTGAAACAAATGAAAACAATAACCTTAAAATCTATTGCTCCCAGCTTGCAAATAATGTTGAATACCTTGAAAGGCAACAGAACAGTCAAAATGTCACGGAAGAAGAGAAGCAAGGCTATGCTGAATATACCCAAAGCCTTATTAAAAACAATATCTCCTATGCTATTTTCAATCAAAACTATAAGGTATTAGATAAATCACCTTCAATCCCGATGGAAGAAAATCAGCTCATTCAGATTGCTATTCATTATTTTAACGAAAACCGCGACCGTTACCTCATCAGCAATTATAAGAGTGGCGAAACGGACTATAAAGTCTGCACCTATATGGTGGTCAATAAAAATGGTGAATTGAAAATTATTCAAGCCATGAAAAATATGGAACCGGCACGAAATCTTCTGGACAATGCCTTTCGAATGATTGGCGTTACTGCACTGGTAGGGGCTTCCCTGTCTTTTTTAGGCGGTTATTTTTTATCAGGACGTTCCTTGATTCCCATTAAAAAGAATGTTAAACGGCAACAGGAATTTTTAGCAGATGCTTCCCATGAGCTCAGAACTCCCATTGCAGTGATTCAGACCAATCTTGAGGTTGTCAAGGCGTCTGGTGAAGAAACCGTAAATAGCCAGATGATCTGGGTGGACAATGCCTATGACGAGGTTAAGCGGATGCATCGCATTGTTGAGGATCTCATGTTTTTGGCCAGAGCGGATTGCGGGGATGTGGTTGTTTTCCGGGAACCCCTTGATTTGACTTATCTGATTAAGGATGTAACAGAAAAAATGGCACCCTTGGCTGGAAAAAAAGGGATCCATTTTATTAACACTCTGGAAGATGATTTAATCATGACCGGAGATGAAAAGCAGATCACCCAGCTGCTGGTTATCCTTTTGGATAATGCCATCAAGTACAGCAATGAGAACCAATCGATTCGAATGGTAGGAAAACGCACCACCCAGGGGCTAACCGTAGAGGTAAAGGACCAGGGCATTGGCATTCCGACCAATGAAATTGATCATGTATTTCAGCGGTTTTACCGGGTGGATAAGGCCCGTTCCCGAACTGAAGGTGGTACTGGCCTGGGTTTATCCATTGCCAGGTGGATTGTGGATGAGCATCACGGTGAAATTATCATTGAAAGTGAAGAAAATAAGGGGACAAAAGTAACCTTGAATTTTAATGGTGATGGGGGAAATTAAGCGAATGAATTTATTTCCCCGGAAAAATCGGGCCTTTATTGGCCCAGAAGCATTTATTCCCCATAAGGCAAGTTAGGATGAAAAACTGACGTTTCATTTTAACGAATGTCCTGGTTGAATCGTGAATAAATTCGGACGCAATGGACAAGGCTTTAAAAAGTTATTAGGAGATTAGGTTTAAAATTAAGGAAACTGGAGGATTTATGAGTTTATTAGACGGATTAAATAGTCGACAAAGAGAAGCAGCAGAAACCATTAACGGGCCTTTGCTCATATTAGCAGGGGCAGGATCTGGTAAAACACGAACCATTATCCACCGTATTGCCCATATTATAGAAACAGGCCAGGCATGGCCTTCCCAGATATTAGCCATTACCTTTACCAATAAGGCCGCCGGCGAAATGCGGGAACGTATTGCAAAAATGGAGATTGAAGACAGCAAGCGCATTTGGATGTCCACATTTCATGCGATGTGTGCCAGAATTATGCGAATTCACAGCCAATGGCTTGGATATGATGATAATTTTGTTATATACGATATGGATGATCAAAAACGTTTATATAAGACTCTGGTTAAGGAACTGGAATTAAATGATAAATATTATACCTACCAGTATGTTGGCAATGAGGTTTCAACGGCTAAAAATAATTTTGTGAGCCCGGAAGCCTATATCAAAGAAAATGCCGAAGATTACAGAAAAGAAAAAGTTGGCCTCTATTACAGGCGTTACCAGGAAAGTCTTAAGGCAAACAACGCCATGGATTTTGATGACCTTATCTATAATACTCTGGTATTATTTAAAGGCTTTCCGGAAATTCTTGAACAATATCAGAACAAATTCAAGTTTATATTGGTGGATGAATACCAGGATACAAATCACAGTCAATATGAGCTGGTTAATATGTTAGCCGCAAAATATAATAATCTTTGCGTTTGCGGCGATGATGATCAAAGTATTTATGGCTGGCGGGGAGCAGATATTAATAATATTCTTGATTTTGAAAAGGATTATAAGGGCGCGAAAATTATTAAGTTAGAAGAAAACTATCGCTCCACCCAAGTGATTTTAGATGGCGCCAACAGCGTTATCTCCAAGAATACCGGACGAAAAGAAAAAGCGTTGTGGACCAAAAACACCGGGGATGAAAAAATCATGATCTCTTCCTTTAATCAGGGGTATGATGAAGCCCGGTTTATTGTTGACGAAATCAAAACCACTGTCACCGAAGGGAATGGGATTTATGGCGATTTTGCTATTTTATATCGTACCAATGCCCAGTCCCGATTATTTGAAGAAGCCCTGATGCGTGAAGACCTCCCCTTCCAGCTCATTGGAGGTACCGGGTTTTACTCCAGGCTGGAAATTAAGGACGTCATTGCTTACCTGAATGTTTTAAGCAATCCTAAAGACAACATTGGATTCCTGCGAATAGTCAATGTACCTAAACGCGGTATCGGTGCCGCAACCATTGATAAAATCGGAGAATATGCAGCATTTAAGAGTTTCAGCCTCATGGAAGCCTTTCATCATGTGGAAGAAATACCAGAACTGAGTCCCAGTGTCAGAAATAAAGTAAGGGCCTTTAGTGAGTTAATGACTGAACTTTCTGAACTGAAGACAGATGCCAGTTTGAGTGCGCTCATTACCGGGGTAATCGAAAAATCCGGTTATATTGAAATGCTGGAGCTTGGGAAAATGGATAAGGGTGAAAGCCGTTTAGAAAATCTCCAGGAATTGGTATCTTCTGCCACTGAATTTGAAAAGAACAGTGATGATCAAAGCTTGAGTGCTTACCTAGAAACGGTTGCTTTATCCTCAGAAACCGACAAATATGATGGGGATGAAGGAAAAGTGCTTTTAATGACGTTGCATAATGCTAAAGGACTGGAATTCCCAATCGTGTTTTTACCAGGTCTGGAAGAAGGGATATTCCCCCATGGTCGGGCCATGGACTCTCCGGATGAAATTGAAGAAGAACGCCGGATCTGCTATGTGGGGATTACCCGTGCCATGAAACGTCTTTACATTTCATGGGCCGCAGAACGAAATCTCTATGGCAGGAAACAACTCCAGGCACCATCCCGTTTTCTTAAAGAAATCCCCGAAGAGGTTTGTGTTGAAAATAAGCAGCGCTATGAACGAAAGCCTGAGATTGACAGCCAGGAATCGAGAAAGAAAAAAACATTTTCCGAACGGGTTATTCAATCAAAGGTTGCCATCAGAAGGCGATCTTCCCATGCGATCAGACATATAACAGAAAATAGTTTCGGGTTAAGTGACAAGGTTCGGCATAAGAAATTTGGTGTCGGCACTGTGGTTGAAGTTAAAAACAATATGATTTCCGTTGCGTTTCCCGGGGTCGGTATTAAAAAAATGGATCCTGGATTTGTGGAAAAAGCTTAAAACAAAAATAGGGTTTTAAAAAGATTGGAAATAACGAATGGATATTACCAAAATAGATCAGTTGAGAAAAGAAATTGAATCACATAATCGTGCCTATTATATTGAAGATGCCCCGAAAATATCGGATTATGATTATGACAAGCTCATGCAGGCACTCATTGAGCTTGAAACCCGGCATCCTGAACTGATAACGACCGATTCCCCAACCCAGCGGGTAGGGGGCACACCATCAGAAGGCTTTGAAAAAGTGACCTATACCCGACCAAAGCTCAGCTTAAGTAATGCTTTTGATCCAGGGGATCTCAGAGACTTTGACCGACGGGTTCGTCAAACCTGTCCTGAAGCAACCTATGTGGTGGAATATAAGTTTGATGGTTTAACGGTTGTTCTTAATTATGAGGATGGCCTTTTTGTTCGAGGAGCGACTCGGGGAGATGGGGAGGTTGGAGAAAATGTAACATCCAATCTTAAAACTGTCCGAACCATTCCTCTTCGACTAAAAGAGGCAGTCACACTGGAAGTTCGTGGTGAAGTTTTTATGGGGAAAAAAGATTTTGAAGATTTAAATCATCGCCGGTTATTGGAAAATGAAACTGTTTTTGCCAATCCCAGAAATGCTGCTGCAGGTGCGATTCGTCAGCTTGATTCAAAGCTCACGGCATCACGGCCTCTGGATATTTTTATCTTCAATCTGGAAACCCCGGAAAATCTCGGGCTAAAAACCCATACCCAGGCGCTGGCTTATTTAAAAGAGTTAGGATTTAAAACCAGCCAGGTCAAAGAATTCAGTGATATTGAAGATATTATTAATTACCTGAGCATCATGGAAGTGGAGCGCAGAAATCTTCTGTTTGAAATTGATGGGTTAGTGATTAAAGTGGACAACCTGGAACAGCGTGAACTTTTAGGGAATACCACCAAAAGTCCCCGCTGGGCCATTGCCTATAAATTTTCGCCGGATCAGGCAGAGACCATATTAAACGGGATTACTGTTCAGGTAGGCAGAACAGGGGCATTAACTCCTGTGGCAGAGCTTGATCCTGTAACTCTGGCAGGATCTGTCATCGCCCGGGCAACCCTTCATAACGAAGATAATATAAGGGACAAGGACATTCGCATCGGAGACTATGTAGTCATTCAAAAAGCGGGTGATGTCATTCCTGAAGTTGATCATGTTGTTTTTGAAAAACGCACCGGAAAAGAAGTGGCTTTCAAAATGCCCAGGACCTGTCCTGCCTGCGGAGAACCAACCTTTCGGATTGAAGGGGAGGCGGTTACAAAATGCGTGAATATGGCCTGTCCGGCACAGGTTTTTCGAAAGCTGATTCACTTTACCTCCCGGGATGCCATGAACATTGAAGGATTGGGCCCTGGTGTGCTGCGATTACTTATCGATAAAAATCTCGTGGCTAATCCCGTTGATATCTATCATCTTTCTGAAAAAAAAGAGGTGTTGGTAACGCTGGAAAAGCTAGGGGAAAAATCCGTTGAAAAGCTTCTGGCGGCCATTGAAGATTCGAAGAATAGAGAATTATCACGAGTTATCTATGGTTTGGGGATTCCCCTGGTTGGTGCCAGAGGCGCCAAGGTTCTGGCAGAGCATTTTAAATCCATGGATGCCCTTAGTCGTGCAGAGATAGAGGAATTAAAAACAATTTTCGATATTGGCGAAAAAATGGCCACTGAAATTGTTGATTTTTTTAAAACCCCTAAAAATATTGCAATTATTAAGGGACTTCAAGCAAACGGTCTTAATATGATCCAGGAAAGTAAGACGGTATCCCAAAGTCTTCAGGGAAAAACATTTGTGCTTACCGGAACACTGCCAACCCTGGAGCGCCGTGAAGCGACGGCACTTATTGAAGCCAATGGCGGAAAAGTATTCACCAGCGTCAGTAAAAAAACAGATTATGTATTAGCCGGAGAAGAACCAGGATCCAAACAGACAAAAGCCCGGGAATTGGGCATAACAATCATAGATGAAAACCAGTTTTTATCCCTTGTCAACAATGGCGATTCTGATTTATAATAAGAGGTAATTTTGAACCGAATATGATTGTGAGAAAGGAAATAATATGAGTTTAACACGAGAAGATGTTACCTACGTGGCAAATCTTGCCCGTTTAGAATTTACAGCCGACGAAGTAACAGCCCTGGCGGATCAACTGGGTGCTGTACTTGATTATGCCCAAACCCTCAGTGAGCTGGATACCTCAAAGGTCAAAGCCACCGAACATGTTTTGGAATTAAAAAATGTTTTCAGGGAGGACGTGGTAAAACCATGTTTAACCAATGAACAGGCTCTGGCCAATGCACCAGATAGCGAAGCCGGGTGCTTTAAAGTTCCCCGGGTTATGGAATAGGAGGCAAAAATGGAATTAAGTCAAAAAACAATACATGAAATAAATGACCTTCTAAAGAAAAAAGAAGTTACCGTCACCGAGGTGACCCAGGCAGTGGTTAACCGTATTGATGCGGTAGAAGGTTCAACCGATGCCTATTTAAGAGTTCAAGCTGAGAAAGCCTTACGCGATGCAAAGGTTGTGGATGAAAAGCTTAAAGCGAGAAAAAAGAAGAGTCCACTGGAGGGGATTCCCTATGGACTCAAAGATAACCTTTGTACCCAGGGAATTTTAACCACCTGTGCTTCAAAAATGCTGTATAATTTTATTCCCCCTTATAATGCCCATGTCTATGATCTTCTCATTGAAGAAGGTGGAGTTTTGTTAGGAAAAACCAATATGGATGAGTTTGCCATGGGGTCTTCCACAGAAAACTCAGCCTATAAAATCACTAAGAATCCCTGGGATTTAGCCAAGGTTCCCGGTGGCTCCAGTGGCGGTTCAGCGGTTGCGGTTGCGTCGGACACTGCCTTTTTTACCCTTGGTTCAGATACTGGTGGATCCATTCGTCAGCCGGCATCCTTTTGTGGTGTGGTGGGAATGAAGCCTACCTACGGTTTAGTATCGCGTTATGGTTTAGTAGCTTTTGCATCCTCATTGGATCAAATTGGACCATTTACCAAAGACGTGGAAGATTGCGCTCTGGTTCTGAATGCCATTGTCGGTCACGATGAAAAAGACACAACCTCATTAAAAATCGAGAAAAAGGATTATACCAAAAACCTGAAACAAGGGGTAAAGGGTCTTCGAATCGGGGTTGCCCAAGCCTTCTTTGGAGAAGGTCTTCAGCCAGAGGTCCGCAAAAGTCTTGAAGATGCCATTGCTGTTTACAAGGCCATGGGTGCCGAAATAGTGGATGTATCTTTCCAATATTTGGATTATGCTCTTTCCGCCTATTACCTGATTTCATCTGCCGAAGCCAGCTCTAATCTGGCCCGTTACGATGGGATTCGCTATGGTTACCGGGCCGAAGAATATGATGGTTTGGTGGATCTTTATCGTAAAACCCGCAGTCAGGGCTTTGGGGAAGAAGTAAAACGTCGCATCATGCTGGGAACCCATGCCCTCAGCTCAGGTTATTACGATGCCTATTATAAGAAAGCCATGCAGGTAAGAACCCTTATCAAAGAAGATTTTGAACAAGTCTTTGGGGGATGCGATGTTCTTTTAACACCGACATCACCAACCACCGCCTTTGGTATCGGAGAAAAAACCAGTAACCCACTGGAAATGTACCTCACTGATATTTACACCGTTCCGGTGAATATTGCCGGAATCCCGGGGATCTCAATTCCCTGCGGTTTGGATAATGGCGGAATGCCCATTGGCATGCAACTTTTAGGCCCTGTTTTAAGTGAAAAAACCATTTTAAAAGCGGCCTGGGCGTTTGAGAATGAAACCAATTTTAAAAATCTAAAAGCACCACTGGGAAGGGAGGTCTAAACCATGGAATATGAAATTGTTATTGGCATGGAAATCCATGTTGAGCTGGGGACCAAATCAAAAATATTTTGCTCCTGTCCCACCGAGTTTGGGGCAGAAGAAAACACCCATACCTGTCCTGTTTGTCTGGGAATGCCGGGAGTGCTCCCTGTTTTAAACGAAAAGGTTGTGGAGTATGCCACAAGAGCGGGATTAGCTCTGAATTGTGAAATTGCTCACTACAGTAAAATGGATCGAAAAAATTATTTCTATCCGGATTTACCGAAAGCTTATCAAACCTCCCAGTTTGACCTTCCTATCTGCACCGGCGGTGTCATAGAAATTGAAGTGGATGGTATTAAAAAAGACATTGGGATTACCCGTATCCATATAGAAGAAGATGCCGGAAAGCTTCTTCATGAATCAGCTGAGGGCACCTTAGTCGATGTGAATCGCTGCGGCGTGCCACTGGTGGAAATTGTATCAGAGCCTGACTTGCGCAGTGCCGAGGAAGCTAAAACATTTGCCGAAAAGGTCCGAAATATTTTAGAATATACAGGGGTTTCAGACTGTAAAATGCAGGAAGGTTCGATGCGATTTGATGTGAATATTTCCATGAGGGAAAAAGGAGAAACTGTTTTAGGAACCCGTACCGAAATGAAAAACCTTAACTCCTTTCGTGCTTTAGTCCGTGCGGTTCATTATGAAAGCAAGCGACAAATTGTTGAGTTGAAAAAGGGCCATGTCATTATCCAGGAAACCAGAAAATGGGATGATACCAAAGGCGCTTCCTCATCACTTCGAAGCAAAGAAGAAGCCCATGATTATCGCTACTTCCCGGAACCGGATCTGGTACCCATTATTATTGAAGAAGACTATATTGCAAAAATAAAGGCAGCATTACCCGAACTGCCAGAGGCGAAAAAACACCGTTATATCAAGGAATATAAACTTCCAGAATACGATGCCGGGGTACTCACGGCCACTGGTGTTCTGGCAGCTTTTTTTGAAGAGGCGGTGGGGCTTTATAATGAACCAAAACAAATATCAAACTGGTTAATGGTTGAAATTCCACCCTTACTAAAAGAAAAAGAATTAGCCATGGAAAACATTTCAATTACGCCGATTCAACTGGTAGAACTTTTAAAATTGGTTAAAAATAACACCATAAGCGGAACCAGCGGTAAAGAGGTATTAAAAGAAATGTTTAATACCGGGAAAAATCCCGAAGATATTGTCAAAAAACAGGGTCTTGCCCAAATGAGCGATACGGTCGAATTGGAAGCCATCATTGAAAAAATTGTGACAGCCAATCCGAAATCCGTTGAAGACATTGGATCAGGAAATGAAAAAGCCTATGGATTCCTTACCGGACAGGTCATGAAGGCCACCAAAGGTCAGGCAAATCCAACAGTAGCCAATGAAATCATTCGCGCTGTGGTTAAGAAACACCTGGGATAATAACAGTTCCAATAATCGAATCAAGAAAAGAGAAATAATATATGGAAAACTTAGACGAAATAAAGGGTGACTATAAACGCATCGATGGCCGAAGAAAAGACGAACTGCGCCCAATCAAAGTGACCCGAAATTTTATTAAACATGCTCAGGGCTCAGTGCTCGTTGAAGTGGGCGACACCAAGGTCATCTGTACAGTCATGATTGAAGAAAAGGTGCCATATTTTTTAAAGGGACAGAAACAGGGATGGATTACCGCTGAGTATGAAATGCTGCCAGGCTCAACCAACACCAGAAAAAGCCGGGACAGAAATCGCGGGAAAATTGATGGACGAACCATGGAAATCCAACGATTAATCGGTCGCAGCCTGCGATCCATTGTTGATTTGAAAAAACTCGGAGAACGCACCCTATGGGTGGATTGTGACGTTATCCAGGCTGATGGAGGAACCCGGACCGCTGCCATTACAGGCGCTTTTATGGCACTTCATGATGCACTGTCGGGTTTAGTTGCCCAGGGTGTGATTAAAGAATTGCCGATTACCAATTTTGTGGCGGCTACCAGTGTGGGAATTCATCAGGGCGAAGTAATCATTGACCTGTGTTATGAAGAGGATTCAAACGCCGAGGTTGATATGAATATGGTCATGACCATAGACGGTGAAATCATAGAAATTCAAGGCACCGGAGAAGAACGGCCTTTTAAAAAGGAAGAGTTGCAAAAGCTTTTAGCCCTGGGAGAAGAAGGTATTAAGGAGCTCATTGCTTTTCAAAAAAAGGAATTGTCACTATAGGAGTATGTATGAAAACTATTTTACTTGCCACAGGAAACCAGAAGAAGGCCAAAGAAATAAAAGCTTTACTGGATAACGTCTTTGACGTTGTGACGATGAAGGATTTTGGAATAGACATTGACATTATCGAGGATGGTTTGACCTTTGAAGAAAATGCCCTTATTAAAGTTCGGGCATTAAAGCCTTTTGTAAAAGGAAAAGATATTATTCTAATGGGGGATGACTCCGGGTTATCCGTAGATTTTCTGGACGGAGCACCGGGAATTTATTCAGCCCGTTATGCCGGAGAAGATGTGGACGATGCTGCCAACAATCAAAAACTGTTGGAAGTCATGAAAGAGGTGCCAAAGGAAAAACGAGGAGCGTCTTTTATAACGGCAATTGCCATTATATTTCCTGACGGCCATGAGATTATCTGCCGTGGTGAGGTTCAGGGAACAATTGCCTTTGATTATTGCGGCAAAGGTGGTTTTGGTTATGATCCGTTGTTCATTCACCGGTCGACAGGAAAATCTTTCGCAGAAATGACTAAGGAAGAGAAAAACAGATTGAGCCATCGCGCAGCCGCAGTGGCAAAGACAAAAATCTTTCTTCTGGACGAATAGCTAGGTAATTGCGAAAGTACCGTGAGCTTCGCTGCCTGTTTACATGAAACAATTTTTCCACTATACGTCGTACAGTTCGTTGAACTGTTCGCCTATACGTTACAAAATTGTTTTCGCGAAGGCAACGAGCCAATCACAAGCTCGCTTGTAGTTGGCGACTGCCCGCGAACCATCAGAAATTCGCAAAGCGATTTCTGATGGTTTTGAAAACTGGCATCAAAGCAATTTACGGTTGTGTTTATGCATTTAGCAAATACTTATAGGATTAAAAGAGTTAAGGAGAGAATCATGAAAGTTGGAGTGGTCAGTGACAGTCATGGAAATTTAACGGCTCTGAAAAAAGCACTTGATCAAATGGGAGCCGTGGATGTGATCATACACCTGGGGGACTATGTTGAAGATGCGTTACATCTGCGCACACTGACAAATATTCCCATTCATATTCTTAAAGGCAACATGGATCGGTATTCGGAAGATGGCAGTTTTTTTTTAGTAACCACCATTGGTGGGTTTAACTTTTTTGCCACCCATGGACATCACTACGGGGTCAAAAACAGTGTCGAGCAGGTTTATCATGCAGGGCTTAAAAAAAACGCTCAGGTGATTCTTTTTGGGCACACCCATAAGGCCTGTGTTTACGATGATGGACAAATTTTAATTATGAACCCCGGGTCAGTTGGGGCACCACGAATGGGGGATCCAGAAAGTTACGGGCTGATTACCACCACCAAAGACGGTGATATTAAGGGCAAAATCTTTCCGCTTTCGGACTAAAAACGGTAATGCTATAAAAGTAAAAATAAGTTTAAATCTCTTTAAAATAGTCCAGAACTTTTAACTGAAAGTTCTGGACTATTTTGGAACAATGAAACAAAAAATGAGAAAGGGAGGCAGCATATGCTGAGTATTATTAATGTATCAAAGACCTATCAGCGAGGAAATAAAGAGGCCTTAAAAAATATAAATTTAGATATTATGGAAGGGGAATTTACAGCCTTGCTGGGACAAAATGGTGCCGGGAAAAGCACTTTAATTAATGTGCTGGCAGGTAATGTGAAAAAGACAAAGGGTACTGTGAAAATCGGAGGGTATGACATTGATAAAAATGAGCTTGATACAAAAAAAATCATTGGTATTGTGCCACAGGATACAGGCTACGACTTTATATTTACCGTTGATGAAGCTCTAAAAAAACAATCCGGTTACTTCGGGATAAAGAATAATCAGGAATATATTGATGAGCTTCTGGAGGCTCTGTATTTAACTGAAAAAAGAAGTGCCAGGTTACGAGATCTTTCCGGGGGGATGCGAAGACGATTTTTAATAGCCAAGGCCCTTGTTCATAAACCAAAAATCCTCATTCTAGATGAGCCTACTGCTGGAGTCGATATTGAAATGCGGCATACTTTGTATGATTTTTTAATTAATCTGCATCAATCGGGAACGACAATCATACTCACAACCCATTATATTGAAGAAGCAGAAAAACTGTGTAAGCGAATTGTTATCATCGATGGCGGCAGGATAATTGCAGATGAGCCGAAGGAGAAGTTGATGGAGACTTTTTCCAGGGAAATTGTGGTTGAAATTCATTTCGATTCTGAACTGAAACTTGCTGATTTTGAGTTTTTAAAAGAATATCACCCTCAAATAGAGGAAAAAACAAATCTGAAACTTAAGGTTTTAAGAAAAGATTTGTCAAAAGTCTTTCAAAAGCTATCAATGAAAAATATGGCGTTTACCGATCTCATTGTCGAAAAACCAAAACTGGAAGATATTTATTTAGATATTATTAATCATTAGGAGATACGTATGAAAAGAAGTTTTATATTTTATAACAGAACAGGTTTTATAACCCTTTTAAACAGAGAAATTCACCGGTTTATGAAGGTTCCGGTCCAGACGGTTCTTGCTCCTCTAATTACGAACATTCTTTATTTGGCTATTTTCGGTGGAATGCTGCAAACAAGGCAGGTTGGCATTGATGGGGTAAACTATCTTCACTTTCTCGTGCCGGGTTTAGCGACAATGGGAGCAATTTTTGCCTCCTTTCAAAATCCGGCGTTTTCAATCATCTCTCAAAAATTTCAGAATACAATTCAGGATTTGAATAGCTATCCCATATCCAATATTGAAAAAATTCTGGCGTTTGTTTTTGGAGGAATGTTTCGAGGTGTTTTGGTGGGGTTGCTGACCTATGCTGCAACTATTTTCTTTGTTGGTTATGAAATTGAATATCCGTTATTTTTCATTCTGGCATTGACTGCAACATCTTTTGTTTTTGCGTCAATTGGTTTAATATGTGGCCTTATGTTAGATAATTTTGAGAAAATGAATTTTGTACTGGCAATCGTTATTACGCCACTTACCTATTTGGGAGGTGTGTTTTTCGAGGTTTCTAAGCTACCCGGTTTATTATCCAGTATTAAGTACATCAACCCGATCTATCCTCTGGTAAATATTGCAAGATATGCTTATATCGGTGCTTGTGAAGGCAATATCTACATACATGTTCTTATAACGGCTGCTTTGATCATCAGTTCATTTTTAATTGCAGCGCACATATTTAAGAAAGGCATTGGGATTAAAACTATGTAATCGGCTTTTTTTATTTTTTATTTATATAAGCCGGACAAGTTGAGCAAAGTAAAGAATAAAAGAACAAAACAAAGTATAAAACAAAGCACAAAACATAAGAAGAAAGACTAAATAAAAAAACACCTTGACAATAATTGTCATTTCAAGTATACTAACACTTGTCTCTAAGTGAGGCATTGCGGGTGTAGCTCAGTGGTAGAGCCCTAGCCTTCCAAGCTTGTCGCGAGGGTCCGATTCCCTTCACCCGCTCCATTTTTTTTTGTAAAGAACATTTTGAGCGCCTGTAGCTCAGTAGGATAGAGCAACGGCCTTCTAAGCCGTGTGCCAGAGGTTCGAATCCTCTCAGGCGCACCATTTCAGACTAAGGTTTAACATTATGGTGGGTATAGTTCAATCGGTTAGAGCGCCAGATTGTGATTCTGGATGTTGTGGGTTCGAGTCCCATTATCCACCCCATTTTATACTATGATTTGTCTTAGGGGTATGGCCAAGTCGGTAAGGCACAAGATTTTGATTCTTGCATGCGTAGGTTCGAGTCCTGCTACCCCTGCCAATTTCAATTAATTGGAAGTACCCGATAATTTAATATTTTATATGACCCATTAGCTCAGTTGGTATACGTAGAGAACCCAAATTTTATATTTGGTGTGAATCACTTAGTCAGGCAAACTTGAGTATCACGCAATTACATGAAGACAAATTACAATTTAATATTTTATATGACCCATTAGCTCTTGTTGGTATAAGTAGAGAACCCAAATTTTTCATTTGGTGTGAATCACTTAGTCAGGCAAACTTGAGTATTACACAATTCTTTGAAGACACAAAATAATTTAATATTTTATATGACCCATTAGCTCAGTTGGTAGAGCATCTGACTTTTAATCAGGGTGTCGGGCGTTCGAGCCGCCCATGGGTCACCAACTTAATTATTATAACCACACATTGTTGTGGTTTTTTTCTTTTTTTGA
>NZ_DATCHP010000089.1:0-14504 GCF_036508315.1 Acetobacterium sp.
CAGGTTAACGGTTCAAGTCCGTTCATCAGCTCCATTTTTTTGCAAAAAAACAATGGGAGAATGCCCGAGTGGCTAAAGGGGGCGGACTGTAAATCCGTTGACGGCGTCTACGATGGTTCGAATCCATCTTCTCCCACCAAATAATTTATCTGACCCATTAGCTCAGTTGGTAGAGCATCTGACTTTTAATCAGGGTGTCGGGCGTTCGAGTCGCCCATGGGTCACCATTTCAAACAATAAAAAACCGCTATTTATAGGGGTTTATTTTTTTTTGCCGAAATATGGGTATAGTATAAGTAGTACGCTTCATTTATTTGGTGGTAATTCGAGTTTTTTATTTAAAAAGATCAATGCCCAGTTAACCAAGGGGTAATTATCTGTACCTCAGTGTATTAATATTTACCAAAATATTCAAGAAATATGCGATAATTAAGTAAGTTCGTAAATCGAGAAATCGCAATGGGTTGTCTCAGAAAATAGAGGTTGCCAACACTATTAAAAGTGCTATAATGAAAATTATACTAAATGAAAATTCCTGTTAGAAAGGAGCCTTGGAATGTTGCATAGTGAAGATGCCGATATTAGTAAAGTCCTCAGACAAGTCATTGAACTTGATAAAAGGGCTGAGCGTATCAAAAGTAATGTAATGGAAAGAGCAGAAGAAATCCTGGAGCAGACAAAAAAAAGAATCATCGATAAAGAAAAAGTGGAATTAGACCAGGTGCAAGAGGAAGAAAAAAATAATTATCAAAATGAGATAGCTAAAGCGAAAGATGAATCTCTTTTAATCATTGATTCCATGAAACAGGATATTGGCAAATTGCAGTGTCGGTATAATGAAATGAAAGATCAAAAAGCGACGGAATTTTTAGATGATTTATTTAAGACGTGAATTAATGGCCATAAAATGATAGAGAAAAGTGTGGATGTGAATGTCAAAAAGTAAACATGCATGTATTAATACAAAAGCCATTGCCATGAGATCCCGAAGAATCAATGATGAAGATTATCAGGAGCTGATTAAGTCAAAAGACATAAAAGATGTATTTCTATATTTACGTGATAATACCTACTATACTGACTTTTTAAAGGAATTAAATCCTGAAAATCTTCATAGAACTGAGCTTGAGACACACCTCAATGATTTAAAAGTGCGAGAAGCTGAAAAACTCATGCATTATTTAGCTGGGGAAGAGAAAATGTTTTTTCAGACGTTTTTGGTTCGTTTGGAGGTTGAATCTTTAAGAATTTTAATTCGTGGTATTTATAAAGGGGAGGAGCTGGATACTCTAAAAAGCTTCATTGTTTATTCCAGAAAATATTCGAAGGTACCCTTTGAACGTCTTTTACGAGCAAGGGATTGGGAAGAATTTAAAAAATATTTGATGAATACCGATTATTATAGAATTCTAGAAATTCATAAAGAGATTAAATTGGATCAGGATTTGGTTGTTATTGAAAAAAATTTAGATCGTTACTATTATGATCTGCTTAAGAACCGATTACTGAAACTTAGCAAAAAGCAGAATCAAAACCTGGTTAAAGCACAGGGACGTAATATCGATTTGATTAATTTAATCTGGATCTATCGTGGAAAAAAGTTTTATAATCTGTCACGAGAGGAACTTATTGTTTATTTCTTAAAGGGTGGCTTTGAACTTAAGGAAAAGCAATTGATTGCACTGGCTGAGGCAAAGGATTTTCTGGAATTAAAGGAACAGCTTGGGACTTCAGAATATGCTTTTCTTTTTAATCACACCAAAACCATTGACCTATTTATGGAACGTCGACGAGAGCGTTATCTGTACTTTATGTATTTAAAGCTCTTCAAAGAAGCCGAGGGTGGTTTAGGGCGTGTCGTCGCTTATATTCGTCTTTTGGATTTTGAAATTGAAGATATAACATCAATTATCGAGAGTAAACGTTACCGTATGGGACGAACAGAAACAAAAAAATATTTAATCAGACCCATTGATTAGTGTGTGAAAGGAAGTATTTTATGGCAATTGAAAATGTGATTATGATGAATGTAGTGGGAAAAATCAGCTATGTCGATAAATATACCAAAGACATTTTTCTTTTCAATGACATTCAGATTGTAGATGCCATGAATGAAATCGATTCTGGTCGGTTTATTCTTCCGATTCGGGAAGAAAACATTGATGAACTCCTGGGGTTTGCACAACTAAAGTCTGGTGAATTCATGATGGATGAAACGAATTTTGTTAAAACAGTAAAAAAGTTAAGTGAACTCTATAAAGGCTCCCTTATTTTGGACATGGGGTCCTTAGCAAAGGGTGATAATGATCTTGATGAGGCATTAGCCAAAGCAACTGAATTTGAAGATAACCTTGAACTTGAGTATGGTGAACTAAATGAGCTTAATTCAAAGATTGAAGCCCTTAAAAAAAGTAAGACTGCCTATACTTATTTAAATGAGTTGGATGTAGAAATGAGTGAGCTGGATAACCTGAAAAACTTTTCTTATAGTTTAGGTTCAGTGACCAGAGACAATGCAGCGCGGCTTAAAAGTATTTACAACAGTGTTACCTCTATTGTTTTCCATGTGGGAAATCAGGAAGACAACGAAGAGGTTTTCATGATTGTTTCCCCTAAAGATTTAGAAATTGAAACCCAACGCATTTTAAAAGCCCTTAATTTTAAACCCATCGAGGGGATTAATCCTGAATATTCAATGTCTCCCAGGAAAATCCTTGAAACAATAACCGTTGAAATAAATACACTGAATGAAAAATACGAAGAACTAAGCAAAAACTTAAATACACATTTGATGGGCTACCGAAATGAAGCGACCGTTTGCTTTAATACCCTGAGTCTATATATAAATATGACGATTATTAAAAGGCATATGGCTTTTAGTGAAGAGAACTTTTATTTTTCAGGTTGGATTTCAAAAAAAGATAAAAAAAGAATGGAAGTTATTGCAGCTAGATATCCAAAGATTATTGTTATGTTTTCAGAAACGAATGATGGAATGATGACACCACCCACAAAAATGAAAAACAATTGGCTTTTTCGTCCATTTGAAGCTATCGTGAAAATGTATGGGGTTCCATCATACAATGAGCTGGACCCAACCCCTTTTTTGAGCATTACTTATATGTTTTGTTTCGGATTTATGTTCGGTGATGTGGGCCAGGGACTTGTCCTGGCTATTGCCGGATTTATTCTTGGAAAAAGGGGAGTGGAGCTTGGGAAGGTGCTCTTTCGCTTAGGACTATGCTCGACATTCTTTGGCTTTATGTATGGCAGTATTTTTGGATTTGAGAATGTGATCCAATCGGTTTGGATCAGACCATTTAACGACGTCAATACTGTCCTTATCACAGCCGTTGCTACCGGTATTATGATGCTTTTTGTTGCCTATATTTATAGCATTATCAATAAACTCAAAAAAAAAGACATTAAAGAAGGCGTTTTTGGGAAAAATGGCATTTGCGGCTTTATTCTTTATGCATCACTTTTAGGCCTTGTGGCTTTTAAATTAGGCATTTTTAAGGTTACTCAAGGATTGATTCCTGCTTTAATCATTCTTGCTATCCTTATGGTAGTCATCGTTCTTATCAGGGAACCACTGGCAAACTTTCTTTTAAAGCGTAAAAAACTTTATGAAGAAATTCCATCCGAATATTACATAGAGAGTAGTTTTGAACTTTTTGAAATGCTGTTAGCCATGTTTAGCAACACCATTTCATTTATTCGTATTGGTGCTTTTGCGCTGACCCATGTGGGCCTTTTTATGGCCTTTCAAACCCTGGCAGGTATGGCACAAAATGGAGTCATCAGCGTTGGCGTTTTCATTTTCGCAAATGTTTTAATTATTGGACTCGAGGGATTAATTGTATCAATTCAAGCTTTAAGATTACAATTTTATGAATTATTCAGTAAATATTATACAGGTGATGGTGTTGAATTTAAACCAATTGACCTGCAAATTAATTTATTATAAGGAGAACACAAAATGAATGTATTGACTCTGATTACAACTGGTGCAGGTTTACTGGTATTGGGAACCATTAGCTTAGGTGTATATTTTATTTACAATGATTGTGATGAAAAACGTACTAAGATGAAAAAGTTTCTGCGTATTAATCTATCTGCCTTTATTCCAATTTTAGGAGGAGCCTTAGTATTTATGGCTCCAAGCATTGTTTCAGCTGCAAGCACTAGTGCCGGCGGTGGTACCACCGATGCCGGTCTTGGTTACATTGCAGCCGCACTTTCCACAGGACTTGCCTGTCTTGGGGCAGGCTATGCCGTTGGTGTTGTTGGTTCGGCAGCCCTCGGTGCAGTATCTGAAGATCCGAAAATTTTAGGTAAAACGTTAATTTATGTTGGTCTTGCAGAAGGTGTTGCAATTTACGGCTTAGTTATTTCAATTTTGATTTTAGGAAGTCTATAAAAATGAAATCTTATGTGATCAGTGAGAATCGTGATTCTTTTTTAGGAATGCAGCTGGCTGGTATTGAGGGGATTTATCTAAGAACGAGTGAAGATATAGAAAATGCATTTAAAAACGCGTTAAAAAATAAGGATATTGGGATTATTTTTTTAACAGAAAAGGCATATCTCATGATGGAAGAATTGGTAATCGAATCAAAGAAAAAATATTTTTCTCCACTGATTACAATTATTCCTGATCGGTACGGTTACCAAAGAGAAGAAGGAATGATTACACACTATATAAAAGAATCTGTGGGATTATAAGGATGTGATTAAATGATTTCAGTTGAAGAAAAACTTCAGGTATTTACCCAGTATCTTTTAAAAAATGTGCGGAAATTAGGAAAGGATACAATCAAAGAAGCAAAAGAGAAAAAACAGGAAATGCTGGAAGCTTCCAGATTGAAAATAATAAAAGAAAAGCGAGCTGCTGAAGAACGTAGTGAACACACAATTTTTAGAGATAAGAACAAAATCATTGCAGAAGGTAAAAATAAGGCAAAAACACTTGAGTTAGAAGAAAAAAATCAAATATTATTGGACTTCAATCAATTAATATTTGAAAAAGCTAAAAGTTGTACGACAAAAGAGGTTTATAACACCTATCTCAGTGGCTGTGTTGATGAAATTCCTAATGTCTTTAAAGAAAAAAAAGATCTCATTGTATTTGCACAAGAGCGAGATCTTCCCAACATAAAACAATTATTTAAAGAAAAGCTTTCTGATTATAAAATAGAATACCGATCCGAAACAAAAGATAGCATTGGAGGGCTGATTGTAGAGGATGCTGATATCCGGATTCATTGTGATTTTACCATTGATAATCTTTTAAAGACCAATTATAAACGCATCGGAATGATACTTAATGGGTTTATGGAAAAGCAGGTGAGCTAAATGATGGAAACCGAACAAAATAAAGTCAGAGGCATTATTTCTGCCATCAATGGTCCAGTTATTAAAGGTACAAATATGACATCTTTTAAAATGCGGGAAATGGTTATGGTAGGAAAAAATCGACTTATTGGGGAAGTCATTGTTTTAGAAGGTGATGTCGGAACTATTCAGGTTTACGAAGAAACCGAAGGCTTGAAAACCGATGAAGAAATTACACCAACGGGTCATCCTCTCAGCCTGAAATTAGGACCCGGGATGTTAAAAAACATGTTTGATGGCATCCAGCGTCCACTGGAAAAAATTCTTGAAATTTCACCAATATTCATACCTGAAGGTATTGGTTTATTGTCCATTGATGAAAAAAAGCTTTGGGATGTAACAATCACCAAAAATATTGGGGATGTTTTATTGGCAGGAAGTGTATTTGGTTTTATTCAGGAAACAAAAGTTATTGAAAATCGGTTATTAGTACCTCCAAATATCTCGGGAAAAGTGATTGAGGTTTCCCCAAGTGGAGCTTATACCACAGAAGATGTACTTCTAAAAATCCAGGATGAAAAAAATGAAATACATGAACTGAAAATGGCCCATGAATGGCCGGTACGTACGCCACGTCCATCAGCTTATCGAAGAGAGACTCTGGTACCACTCATTACAGGGCAACGGATCATCGATATGTTTTTTCCCATTGCCAAAGGAGGCACCGCTGCTATTCCCGGCGGTTTTGGTACCGGAAAAACCATGACCCAGCATCAGCTTGCAAAATGGTCTGACGCTGATATTATCGTTTATATTGGGTGTGGTGAACGTGGCAATGAAATGACAGAGGTTCTTGAAGACTTTCCCAAGTTAATTGATCCCCGGTCAGGTGAATCAATTATGGAGCGTACGGTTCTTATTGCAAACACCTCTAACATGCCGGTTGCTGCTCGTGAAGCCAGCATCTATACCGGAGTGACCATTGCTGAATATTTCAGAGACATGGGTTATGCAGTGGCTATAATGGCAGATTCAACCTCCCGTTGGGCAGAAGCATTACGCGAGATTTCAGGACGTCTGGAAGAAATGCCGGCAGAAGAAGGTTATCCGGCTTACTTGCCTTCACGAATTGCAGAATTTTATGAACGTGCCGGAAGCATCGAGACCCTTGGTGGAGATGAGGGGTCAATTACTATTATTGGTGCCGTCTCGCCGGCTGGCGGTGATTTCTCAGAACCGGTCACTGAAAATACCAAGCGTTTTGTTAATGTTTTTTTAGCTCTGGATAAAAGCCTGGCATATGCCCGTCATTATCCTGCGATTAACTGGCTGGAAAGCTATAGTGGTTATATTAAAATTTTATCAGACTGGTATGAAGACAATGTTGCCGTGGATTGCATTAGCTTGAGAAATAAAATGCTTGAAATTTTGTATGAAGAAAACAAGCTTCTGGAAATGGTAATGCTTGTTGGCGAGGATGTTCTTCCTGATGATCAACGGTGGGTTCTGGAAATTGCTAAAATTATCAAAGTGGGTTATCTCCAACAAAATGCCTATAACAAAGAAGATACTTATGTACCATTGGAAAAACAATATGTCATGCTTAAATCCATTGAATACCTTTATGAAAAAGGACGTTCTGGTTTAAAACTGGGTATTCCAACCTCCCAACTCAAGGACGCTGAACTCTTCAGTCAATTTATAAAGATGAAATATACCATTCCAAATGATGATCTCAGTGGTATCGATCAATTGAAAGATGCCGTTGATGTTTACTATGAAACACTCTTCAAGAAATATGAGAATTAAGGGGGAAAACAATGAAAAGAGATTATTTGAAAATTGACAAGGTTGTCGGGCCCCTTATTCAAATATCGGATGTGGATGACGTGTTTTACGGGGAAGTAGTTGACATCGTTGACAATATCACCGGTAAAGTTAAAAAAGGCAAAGTCATCAAAATTGAAGGAACAAATGTGGTGATCCAGGTTTTTCAAAGCACTTCCGGATTAGCCGCTGGAAACAGCACCATAAAATTTACCGGCGGGGCCTTTAATTTACCGATGTCACTTGATTTGCAAGGGCGTATTTTCAATGGCATTGGAGAGCCAATTGACAATGGCAGCGATATTTTCAGCATGGTTGAAGCCAATATTAATGGCAGACCTATTAATCCAATGGCCAGAGAATATCCGAGAAACTTTATTCAAACGGGGATTTCATCCATTGATACCCTTGCGACCCTGATAAGAGGCCAAAAACTCCCGATCTTTTCAGGAAATGGTTTACCCCATAATGAACTGGCTGCCCAGATTGTCAGACAAGCCCAATTAGGGGACAATGAGGATGAAGGCTTTGGTGTGGTTTTTGCAGCCATTGGCGTCAAGCATGATGATGAAAAATATTTCAGAAAAAGCTTTACTGAGGCGAATGTAATGGATCGGGTGGTCATGTTTGTTAACTATGCCGATGACCCCATTGCCGAAAGAATTACAACCCCACGTTGCGCATTAACTGCTGCTGAATACCTTGCTTTTGAAAAAAACATGCATATTCTGGTTGTGATGACTGATATTACAAGCTATTGTGAAGCCCTGCGGGAAATTTCATCGGCACGGGAAGAGGTGCCCAGCCGAAAAGGATATCCGGGCTATATGTATTCTGATTTAGCTTCGCTTTATGAGCGTGCAGGAATGCTCGAAAATCAGAAGGGATCGATTACGTTTTTACCTATTTTAACTATGCCAAACGATGATATTACTCACCCAATAGCCGATTTAACTGGTTATATAACCGAAGGACAGATCGTTCTGGGGCGCGATCTTTTTCAAAGAAGCATTTATCCTCCGGTGGCTATTTTACCTTCATTGTCCCGATTAATGAAAGATGGTATTGGTGAAGGCTTTACCCGTGAAGATCACGCAGAAGTTGCCAATCAGCTCTTTGCTTCATACTCCAGAGTCCAGGAAGTCAGGGATTTATCGCAGATTATCGGGGAAGATGATTTGAGTGAGACTGATAAAAAATTCATGGATTTTGGCCGGGCCTTTGAAGCACAGTTTTTAAATCAGGAGTTTGACGAAAGTCGAAATATCTTAGAGAGTCTTGATTTGGGGTGGCATCTCCTATCCATATTGCCACTTTCTGAACTGGATCGATTAAGCCCTGAAAACATTGATAAATACTTTCCTAAAGAAAAGTAGGTGAGAGCATGGCTATTAAAACGACTCCTACCAAGGCAAATCTCATCAAGACAAAGGGCCGTCTGAATTTTTCCGAAAAAGGATATGACCTTTTAGATAAAAAAAGAACCATATTGATCCAAGAAATTTTGCAGCTGGTAAAAGAAGCAGAAATAATTGAAAAGGAAATTCGAAGCCTCTTTCAAGAAGCCTATGAGGCTTTGCAGGAAACCAGTATTAGTATGGGTCTAAACCATTTAGAAGAATTTGCAGTGTCAGTAACCCCGGAGATTCCTTTTGATATTCGTGCACGAAGCGTTATGGGGGTTGACATTCCCGAAGTAATTTACACTGAAAAAGCGGATGTGGCGCTACCCTATGGTTTTTATGAGAACAATCCGGCCTTGGACATTACCATCAAAAAATTTAATGATGTTAAATATTTGTCCTACCAGTTGGCTCAAATTGAAACCACAGCCTATAAGCTCTCCCTGGAAATAAAAAAGACCCAGAAAAGTGCAAATGCTCTGGATAAAATTCGAATTCCACAATTAAGAGAAGAAATTAAATATATTCAGGATACCATAGAGGAAAAAGAACGGGAAGAGTTTTTTAGACTTAAAAAAATCAAGAGCAAACGATAAAACTAATTCAGAAAAATAGTTTGTGAACATAAAAAAAGCCAGATCAATTGAGTTTTGGCTTTTTTATGTCCACTAACCCGTCCCCAGTACAATTGTGCTGGGGACTTGCTTTTCTGCTTTATCTACAGTCAGAAACCAGAATTAACTGTGGTCTGGCTTTTTTTATGTTTAAAGATTGTTTTATTAGCTGGGATTATATATCTCTTCTTTGGGGATGATAATAATACCTGATTTTGTTAAAATATCAATGGCTTTTTCCTGATCATCCGCTTTTAATATAATCAGAGGTGAACCAACATTGTTCGGCATGACAAAGGAATAAACATATTCAATATTAATATCATTCTCATAAAGCACATTAAAGATGTCGTGAAAGCTGCCAACCTTATCTGAAGGCTCTACCGCTAAAACCATACTTTGCTTGACAACATGCCCGGCGTTTTTAAGTGCCTTCACACCTTCTTCAGGTCTGTCAACCACTATCCGTAAGATACCAAATTCGGCACTATCAAAAACTGAGATTGCTCTGATATCAACAGAGGCGTCCTTTAAAACTTTTGTAATTTTGCTGAGATGTCCCTTTTTATTTTCTATAAAAACAGATAATTGATTAATTAACATTGTTAACCTCCTATAATTTTTCAGATCTTAAATCAATCACACGTTTTGCCTTGCCTTCAGATCGTGCCAGACTTTTGGGCTCTACCAGATGAATCCCGGCATGAATCCCCAGAATGGTATGAAGCTTTACTTCTATTTCTTTATAGAGTCGTTCCAAAAGAGTAACCGAATCCAGGAGATTATGATCCTTTACTTCAACATCAATTTCAATGTGATCAAGATAACCTTTTTTCAGCACGCGAATCTGGTAGTTTGAGCCAATGCCCTGGATGCCAAGGAGAACGCCTTCAATCTGTGAAGGGAAGACATTAACCCCGCCAATGATCAGCATATCATCGGTTCGTCCTGTGATTTTTGCCATTCGAGCAGATGTTCTGCCACAATCACAAGGGGTGAAATCAAGACGAGTAATATCTTTAGTCCGGTATCGAATCAAAGGAAGCGCTTCCTTTGTGATTGGGGTAATAACCAGTTCGCCGGTTGAACCTTCCGGAAGAACCTCAAGGGTTTCCGGATCAATAATTTCGGCGATAAAATGATCCTCACAAATATGCATACCTTTAAGGGCCAGACATTCCCCGGAAACCCCTGGGCCGATGAGTTCGCTCATCCCATAATTTTCGGTTGAAAAAATCCCCCAGGCTTCATTAAGCTTTGAACGCATTTCCTCGGTAGAGCCTTCTCCGCCAAAAAGACCGTATTTTAAGAAGAGATCCTTTTTCGGGTCAATGCCCATTTCATAAGCGACTTCTGCAATATGCAAGGCATAGGAAGGGGTAGCAACAAGAGCCGTTGTCTGGAAATCCTGCATGATCATAATTTGCTTTTGAGTATTGCCGCTGGACATGGGAATAACCCCAGCCCCGACTTTTTCTAATCCCTGCTGTAAGCCAAAAGCTCCGGTAAAAAGTCCGAATCCGAAAGAAATCTGAGCGGTATCGGCATCGGTAACCCCGCCCATGGTAACAATTCGGGCAATGAGCTCAGTCCATACCTGCATATCATTTTGTGTATAACCCACAACTGTAGGTTTGCCGGTGGTGCCTGAGGAAGCATGATAGCGGACAATTTTGTTTTTAGGTTTTGCAAAAAGACCAAAGGGATAGGTTTCCCGAAGGTCTTCTTTTGTTGTAAAAGGAAGATGGCGAATATCATCAAGACAACGAATATCTTCTGGTTTAATACCGGCCTCTTTGAACTTTCTTTGATAATGCGGAACATTTTCATAGACAAGGGCTAAGGTATTGGACAGACGTTCAAATTGCAGCTTTCGGAGTTCCTCCCGGGATAGTGTTTCTTTTTCTGACCAGATTTTCATAAATAATTCCCCTTATACTTAGGCAGATAAAACTGCCGATAGTGTGATTATAATAGATTATTTTCCAGGTTTCCATGAGCTTTTCAGTGATACAATTTGGTTGAAAACAGGTGTTTCCGGGGTTGAATACTTAGGATCAACTGAGAAAAACCCATTGCGAATAAACTGGAATTTTTCTAATGCTTTTGCCTTCATAACCTCTGGTTCAGCATAGGCTTCAATAATTTTAAGAGAGTTTGGATTGATTCGATCGAGAAAGTTATCTTTATTGAGCCCTTCATCATCTTCGACGAGATTATCATAAAGGTGGATTTCCACTTTCTTAGCGAGATTTGCATCCACCCAATGGATGGTGCCTTTGACCTTACGCTCGGCAAAACCACTGCCGGATCGGGTGGCCGGATCGTAGGTGCATTTTAGCTCAATGATGTTCCCATCAGTATCTTTGATTACCTCGTTACAGATTACAAAATAAGCTCCGCGAAGGCGTACTTCATTTCCCGGGAATAGCCGATAGAACTTTTTAGGAGGTACTTCCATAAAATCTGAACGCTCTACGAAAATTTCACGGCTGAAAGGTGTACGGTAGTTGCCGATTTCAAGATCTTCCTGGTTCAGAGGAAGATCAACCCATTCAACCTGACCTTCAGGATAATTGGTAATCGTTACTTTTAATGGATCAAGAACTGTCATTAAACGGGGCGCTTTGAATTTAAGGTCATCTCGGATAAAGTGTTCAAGCATGGCAATATCCACGGTGCTATTGGTTTTAGCAATGCCGATGGCTTCACAGAATGCCTGGATGGATTCAGAGGTATAACCTCTTCGACGTAAGCCGGATATGGTTACCAGTCGGGGGTCATCCCAGCCATCGACAATTTTTTCATCCACCAGTTGTTTTAAAAAGCGTTTTCCCAAAATAGTTTTGGTTAGATTTAACTTGGCAAATTCAATTTGCCTTGGAGGTTCTTTTTGAAAATCATCAAGGTTAGAAAGTACCCAGTCGTAAAAAGGCCGGTGATCCTCAAACTCAAGAGTACAGAGTGAATGGGTAATACCTTCGATGGCATCCTCAATGGGATGGGCGTAGTCATACATGGGAAAAATAAACCATTCAGCCTGGGTTGCATGGTGGGTTGTGTGAAGAATCCGGTAAATTGCCGGGTCACGCATGTTCATATTAGGGCTGGTCATGTCAATTTTAGCTCTTAACACCCGAGATCCTTCAGGCAACTTACCAGTTTTCATTTGTTCGAAAAGGGTTAAATTTTCTTCGATACTTCGGCAACGATAAGGACTCTCTTTGCCACATTCGGTGAGATTTCCCCGGTATTCCCGCATTTCATCAGCAGTGTGATCGTCCACAAAAGCCAGGCCTTTTTTGATTAATTCAACGGCATAGGTTGACATTTTTTCGAAATAACTGGATGCGAAAAAAAGCCGATCCTCCCAGTCAATGCCTAACCAGGTGAGGTCTTCTTTAATGGAGTCTACATATTCCATGTCCTCTTTAATAGGATTGGTATCATCAAAACGCAAATTAAACTTTCCCTGGTACTGTTGGGCAATGCGGTAATTAAGCAGAGAAGCCTTGGCGTGGCCTATATGTAAATAACCATTCGGTTCTGGTGGGAATCGGGTATGAACGCGGTCGTTTTTATAGACCTTATCAGCAATGTCATGATCAATTGCGTTTGTAATAAAATTTGTCTTTTTTTCTGTGTGCTCCATTAAAATCCTCCTGTTTTTCATATCAGCCAATAATACCATAAACAGGGGATTATTACAATACATGGGGTTGTCAGACAATCTCAGAAAAGAGTTGATTATTTTTTTATAAACTGGCCGTTCTTATAGAAAAGTTCCCCATCAGCATAAATTTCGCCACTGGTTTTCATATCGCAAAGCATATCCCAGTGGAGAAGAGAGTCGTTCACCGGGCCACATTCCGGATAGGAGCTTCCCAGGGCAAGGTGAATAGTGCCACCGATTTTTTCGTCAAATAACATATTTTTCGTAAATTTTTTAATGCCATAGTTGGTGCCAATGGCAAATTCGCCGGCAAAATGCGAACCTTCATCGGTTTCGATGAGCGCTTTTAATAAATCTTCACCTTGTTTTGCAGTGGCATCGATGACGCGGCCATTTTTAAAAGTCAGCTTTATATCCTCAATTTCCTGGCCACTGTAAATACCTGGGAAAGAAAAACGTATTTTCCCGTTCAGACTTTCCTTTTCCGGAGCGGTGAAGACTTCGCCGCTGGGGAAATTATGATGACCATCCGAGTTGATCCAAATTCGGTTTTCAGTGCTCAGGGTCAAGTCTGTATCCTGGGCAATAATATGGAATTTGGTTTTTGTATTAAGATAATCTACCATGGTTTGCTGGTGATCACGAATGCTTTTCCAGGATGCCACAGGGTCGGTTGTATCGATGAGACAGCCTTCAAAAACAAAGCTTTCATAGTCTTCCAAGGACATTCCTGCTTCCTGGGCCCCGCTTTCCGTAGGGTAAAGACAAAGTGTCCAATCCATTTGCTGCTGGGCAACCCGATCTTTAAAGATTTTTGTGATGGGAGCATTAGCTCGGCGTTGAAGGGTAATACGCTCGCCGGGAATGGCCGTAAGAGCTTTTAAATTGTGATCGCCTAAGATAGTGAGTACCTTATCGGCTTTTGAATAAGTTTCCATCATTAATGGAGAATTAAAACGAAGTTGGTCGTCACTGCCTTCTTTCAATAGGATCTCAGAAATCCCATCAGGTATAAGTAACACCGTAGGATGCGCTCCAACTTTTAATATTTCACGAAAACATTCTTTGATCAGCGGCATGGCTAATTCCGATCCGCGAATAACAACCCATTCATTTTTTTTAACATAAAGGGAATAGTTTACCAGGGTATTTGCATATTTAATAAGACGTTTATCTCTCACTGTTTATCTCCTTATTATTGAATTGATATTATTAAATATATACGATAAGAGATTTAAACTCAATAAAAAAATAAAAAAAGTAGGTGACAAGGATATATGAATCATGTATAATGCCAATAGTATAGTTAATGATTAAGTTAGTAAATGGGAACCACGTCTAGACAAACATGTCCATGCTCCATTTAAATTGAGAATAATCAGATCCTGTACACTAAATTATATGGAGGTAACTCATGGAAGAAAAAACATTAATCTGTCAAGACTGCGGCGAAGAATTTGTATTCACTATTGGTGAACAAGAATTCTATCAAGAAAAAGGTTTCGATAACGAACCAAAAAGATGTCGTGAATGTCGTACAAAAAGAAAACAAACAAGACGACCAAGAAACAGCAGTTTCTAGGATCACTTTAGAAATTCAAAAAAGATCCCTTTTAGGGATCTTTTTTTTACTTCCATCAAAGACAATAA
>NZ_DATCHP010000090.1:0-17889 GCF_036508315.1 Acetobacterium sp.
CAGGTTAACGGTTCAAGTCCGTTCATCAGCTCCATTTTTTTGCAAAAAAACAATGGGAGAATGCCCGAGTGGCTAAAGGGGGCGGACTGTAAATCCGTTGACGGCGTCTACGATGGTTCGAATCCATCTTCTCCCACCAAAGTTTTACCCCAATTTTTGGTAAAAAATTGGTCGGAAGTTGAGCGCAAGCGAAACGACAGTGATAAAACGAACGCATTTTAATTGAAAACTCATCCAAATTCGGATGAAAAGAGTTTTCAAATAAAATACGATCATTAATATTAATATTTTATTCTGACCCATTAGCTCAGTTGGTAGAGCATCTGACTTTTAATCAGGGTGTCGGGCGTTCGAGCCGCCCATGGGTCACCATTTCAAACAATAAAAAACCGCTATTTACAGGGGTTTTATTTTTTTACTCAAATTAGTTTTAATTTTAGTCAGAATTTTCTTATGTTACAGTGAGAAAATGACTCGCGAAGCATAAGATAATAAAATAGAAACTTAAATACCCTTGTTCATCAATGGGGAATCTGATAGAATCAAGAACGTATTATACAGGGAAGATACTAATTATTGCATTGCTTATGAGAATCAATGGAAATCTTTAAAGAAAAGAGAATCCAGTTGATGTTGCAAAACGACTGGGATGCAAATGGGATAATGATAAGAAAAACTATACACTTACAATTTTAAGTGAAAACTACTATAACAAAAACTAATCTTTTTTAAAGAGTCAGCCCTAGTCTTAAAACAGGAATATCCATTAATATAGTGAATATTTATTAAATCATGTTCGAAAAGCTTGCAGGCACACAGTTTTACTGGTATAATCAGTACATTGCGGAAGTGGCTCAGTGGTAGAGCACTGGCTTCCCAAGCCGGGGGTCGCGAGTTCGAATCTCGTCTTCCGCTCCAAAGATTGATCTTTATATACCCTTCGTTTTTTAATGAAGGGTATTTTATTGCCCATTTGTTCGGATGTATTTTTATATAATTCAACAATGGTAACTGGATATCTTTAAGTTGTATAAAGTCAAAAGAACATGATGTATTGAGAAAAATGACAGTATATCAGGGTTTCAAATCATTAGAAGTAATTAATTAGGTAAAATTGATTTAAAAAAGTTAAGAAAAAAAAGAATGACAAAAAAACATCAATGACAAAACTAAAGATTTAGAATATAATACAGGTGTAAAAGAAGGGAGAAATAATTATATGGTTAATTTGACAATTGATGGACAAAATATTAGTGTTGAACCAGGAACAACAATCTTAAAGGCAGCCCGTTCCGTTGGTATCGACATCCCCACTCTGTGTAATTTTAAAGACTTTACGCCAGATGGAAACTGTCGGATGTGTCTCGTTGAAGTTGTTGGGGCAAGACGATTTGAAACGTCTTGTTCAACTCCAGTAGCAGAAGGTATGGTGGTTAATACCAATACACTGGAGGTACGAAAGGCACGACGTTTTGTATTAAAAATGCTCATGTCGAATCACGCATTTGACTGTGTGACCTGTTATAAATACGGTTCTTGTGAATTTGTAAAATATGATGCAAACTGTATGGAATATGATGATGTAAAAGAATTTGGAACAGAAATGGTGATGGAAAAACCCATTGATGACTCCAATCCATTCTATACCTATGATCCCAATAAATGTATTTTATGTAATCGATGCATCAAAGTATGTGAGCATCTCCAATGCAGTCATATTTTAGCTCAATGTGATCGTGGCTATGAAACTACGATTAATCCTGTTTTTGATATTCCAAGAAGAAATTCTGACTGCACGAGCTGTGGAAATTGTGTTGCAGTTTGTCCTACAGGGGCTTTGGCGCCTAAGAAATTCAAACCTTTTGCCTATACAAAAAATGTAGAAACCATTTGTCCCTATTGTGGCGTTGGTTGTACTTTAAACCTGAAAGTGCTTGATAATAAGATCACTGATGTTTTTAGTACCGAAGGAAAGGTGAATGACAATTTGCTTTGTGTAAAGGGCCGTTTTGGCTATGATTTTGTAAGTAGTCCTGACCGCCTAACAACACCTTTAATTAGAAAAAATGGTGTTCTGGAAGAGGCAACTTGGGAAGAAGCTTTGTCACTAGTGGTTACAAAACTCAAAGAAGCAAAAGCAGAGGGACCACAGGCAGTGGCCGGATTATCCTCAGCACGATGTACCAATGAAGATAATTATGTCTTTCAAAAGTTTATCCGAGTTGTTGGAGAAACTAATAATGTGGATCATTGTGCACGTCTGTGTCATGCTTCTACCGTTGCGGGTTTAGCAAAATCCTTTGGTAGTGGTGCTATGACCAATAGTATTGATGAAGTGGACATCATGGATGTCATATTTGTCATCGGGTCTAACACAACAGAAACCCATCCAATTATAGGCGCAAAAATTAAACAGCGTCAGCAAAAAGGGGCAGCACTCATTGTTGCAGAACCCCGTAGAATAGAATTGGCAAAATATGCAGACGTGTTTTTACAAATTAAACCAGGAACTAATGTTGCTATTTTGAATGGTCTGATGCGTGCTATTTTAGATGAAGGTGCGGAAGCCGCAGATTTCTGTAAAGCACGTACTGAAGGCTATGAAGAATTTATAGAATTTATGAATACTATTACTGTTGAATCCTGTGCAGAAATTTGCGGAGTTGATCCAGAGGATATCCGTAAAGCAGCGCATCTTTATGCAACAAAAGACAAAGGCGGCATTTTCTATTCTATGGGCGTGACCCAACATAAAACTGGTACTGATGGGGTTATGTCTGTAGGTAACCTGGCTATGCTTACGGGAAAAATTGGTCGAGAAGGTTGTGGCGTTAACCCACTTCGTGGACAGAACAATGTACAGGGTGCCTGTGACATGGGCGCATTACCAGGAGATCTTCCCGGTTATCAAAAAATAGCAAACCCAGAAGTTAAGGCTAAATTTGAAAAAGCCTGGGATGCAAAACTTCCGGAAAATGCCGGAAAAACATTAACTGAAATCGTCGATGGCGTAGGTGATGGCACCATCAAGTTTTTATATGTAATGGGTGAGAACCCCGTGGTTTCAGATCCTAACACGAATCATGTAAAGGAAGCCCTGTCCAAAGGTAACTTCATTGTGGTTCAGGATATCTTCCAAACAGAAACCACCGAATATGCAGACGTCGTATTGCCGGCATTTGTTTATGCAGAAAAAGATGGGACTTTTACCAGTACAGAACGACGGATTCAACTATTACGAAAAGCAGTTGAAGCTCCAGGGAGTGCTAAAGCCGATTGGGACATTATTGGTTTAATTGCTAAAAAAATGGGCTATAAGGGCTTTGATTTTACCTCTGATGAAGAAATCATGGAAGAAGTTGCATCAGTAACGCCTAGCTATACAGGGGTATCCCATGAACGACTTCGTAATGGAGATCGTATTCAATGGCCTTGCCTGAGCAAAGACTCTGAAGGGGCAAGATTCTTACATAAAGGGACATTCACCCGTGGTAAAGGATGGTTTGCCATTGCGGACTACATACCACCACAGGATCAAGCGGATGAAGAGTATCCTTTAATCCTGATGACCGGTCGAATACTCGAACAATACCATACCAGAACAATGACTAAGCGTACTCCAGGAATTGAAGAGATTGCAGGAGAGTCTTTTGTGGAAATGAACCCAGTGACAGCCGAAGCCTATGGTATCGCCAAGGGCGATTTTGTCAATATTACCTCACCAAGAGGAACTGTTTCTGTAAAGGCACGCTTTAACCCGGGAGTAATGGAAGCCAACCTTTTCATGCCTTTCCATTATGGACCTAATGGTGGAGCGAATTACCTGACAGGTGGTGACCTGGATCCGATTGCAAAAATTCCACCGTTTAAAGTTGTCAAGGTTCATATTAGTAAATAGTTATTAAGTAAAATAGTTTATCATGAAAAGGGGTGCGCAAGCTCCCCTTTTTCTTTTAGAGCATAAGGGAGATTAGTTGGAACCAATAAAAACAGCAGCTATTCTGGCTGGAGGTCTCAGTCAAAGAATGGGATATGATAAAAAAGCTTCGCTTAGGCGGTGAAAACATTCTTAAGCGGATTGTTGTGCAACTCTCAAAGGATTTTGATGATATTATTATTAGATGTAACCAAGAGGATTTCCCGGAAATTAATGGGGTGAAAGGTTTCTAGCCTGATGCCATGGAAATATAAGCGTCTCTGGCAGCTCTATACACAGGGCTCATACACTCAAAATCATAATATCTTTATGTGATATGCCAGTTTATAATCATGATTATGTGGTATATATGAAAGAGCTGATTAAACAAAAACCCAGAATAAATATTTGTGTGATATGCTATAGAAAGTGGATTGAGCCCTTTGATGCATTTTACAATATAGACCTTATTCCAAAATTTATGCCTTTTAAAAACATGAATATATGAAGGAATGTATAAGACTAGAAGTGATAACTTTTTTTAGAAATGGATAACATAATGAACGAATATCAGGTAACTTCTTTATTAATAAGAAAATGATGTCTCAAATGCGTACTTTCAGCTATTTAAGAGAACGGGTATTGGGCGTTATAAGAAAGGGGAGTCAATGGGTTTTAACACATCGCTGGTCAGTTTTTTTATTTTAATTATTGCCTATTTAGTATCGGTGGAGATCTTTACCGTTCTTTTTCGGCTCACTGGATTAAAAGAGGATAAAGCGCGTTTCCAAGCTATTTCCTGTATGACAAACAGTGGATTTACCACTAAAGAAAGCGAACTTATCCTTAATTCGGTAGCACGACGACATTTAGCCAGAATGATGATGATTTTTGGTTATCTTTTTGCTGTAACAGGGGTTTCGATATTAGTAAATTTGTTTATGCGTTCCTCGGGTAATCAAATAGATTGGTGGACCATTGTATATTCTGTTGTTTTCCTTATTCTTATTTTAACAATCACCCGATCAAAATGGATCATTAGAAGATTTGATCTTCTCGTGGAATCACTGGCAAAAAATAAACCAAGAGGTCTCTTTTATAACAACGTTCGGATTTTAGAAATGTTTCACGACAATCTGATTGCTGAAGTTTTTGTAACAAGTATTCCTCGTGAAATTATGGGGAAAACACTGCTTGAAATGAATTTTCGTCATACGTATAAGTTAAATGTGCTATTGATTAAACGCGGAAATACCACAATAGATCATGTCATAGCAACAGATCAGATTATGCAGGGGGATAGAGTGTTTATTTATGGATCAAAAAAGAACATTATGTATCTTTTCAAAGATGAGATTCAAAAAGAAATTGAAATTGGTTGACAAACGGCCTGGAGTTTGTTATTATAATCAGGCACGTTACAGACAGTAACTTTGATAATACTTGTCGATAACATTGCTTATGCGGATGTGGCGGAACTGGCAGACGCGCTAGACTTAGGATCTAGTATCTTACGATGTGGGGGTTCAACTCCCTTCATCCGCACCACTTTAAGCGGAAGTAGCTCAGCGGTAGAGCATCGCCTTGCCAAGGCGGGGGTCGCGAGTTCAAATCTCGTCTTCCGCTCCATCAATTATACAAAATTGAAGAAACATAGGCCTTAGTCTATTGTATTCTTTTTTATCAATGCATGTGCGCCCTTAGCTCAATTGGATAGAGTAGCTGGCTTCGAACCAGTTGGTTGAGGGTTCGAGCCCCCCAGGGCGCACCATTTGAATGTAAAACCAGGGTAATCTGGATCAAATCACCATCACTGATGGTGATTTTTTTTACCCCGAAAAAGTTTTAATTATTTATGATACAATAAATCGGACAAGAGAGAATTAGGAGCTAAAATGGATAACGATATTACAATCAACAAATCAATTTTGCATGTATTGGATACAAATGCCGGGATCCCGGTTTTGTCGGATGTTTTACTGAATATGACAACAGGTGTTAAAGAATACGTTGAAAAGCATGTGGAAAGATCAATAAAAGACGCTGATATAAAGCGAACTGCCTTTAGAAGTCAAAGTAGCTTTAAAGATCTTATTTCGGAATATCGGAGTCATCCTGATGAACTGGTCCGGGCGAGTCGGGAAATATCCCAGTTGTTTTTCGATTATATGCTGGAACACATTGAGATCCCATCAGCCGATCTGGTTTTTGTTGATTTTGACCTGAAGCATGAAACCCATCTTGGAATTTTTAAGTTCAATTATAAGCATGGATATATCCATTACGTGAATACGGATCATGGGTTGTCCAATGATATTTTGGTTCAACCCTGTGTGCTTCCGACCGAAAGCCAAAAGCTGGATGAATTTGTAATTATCAATATGGGAACAAATGAGATCTTGATAAAGGAAAAGAAATATTCCATTGATAATCAAAAAGATTATTATATTTCAAACCAATTACTCCAATGTGAGGATGCCATTTCAGAAAAAGAAGCCTTCGACATTGTTGAGAAGACAGTAAAGAAGATAATTGCCACAGAATATTCTGGAGATATTAATAAACTCAACACCGTTAAGCAGGTCATGGCTGATGATTATGAAGCAGATAGTGAAATTGATATTGACAATATTGCCAAAATAACCTTTAATGGGGATGAAATGGTTCAGGCGAAATTTAAAGAAGCGGTGGAACAAAACGGGTTATTTGAGAAAACGGTTCCGGTAACTCAGAACATAGAAAAGAAAATTTTCAAAAAGCAGAAATTCATCACAGATACAGGAATTGAAATTAGTATTCCTGCAGATCAGTTAAACAGAAATGATATTATCGAGTTCAAAAACAACCCGGATGGGACTATTTCTGTGGAAATAAAAAACATTGGTTTATTAAATCAGAAGTAAAAGAGAGCTGGAGGAGCGAAATAATGGTTAGAACTGGAAAATTAATAGAAAAAAATAAATTTACCTCATGTATGCCCTTGATTTCAGGAACCGAAGTGGCACTTTTTAAAGAAGTTGAGGAAACAGGTAAAAGCGGTTATGATTTTTTAGAATGGCGGCGGGATTATTTTCGCCCAGGGGAAGCCTTAACCGTTGATGAAGAAATAAAGATTTTGAAGAAGTTGAAAACAATCAAAGGAGATCCTGGGATTATTTATACATTCCGAAGCCATAACGAAGGTGGCGCTTATGAGACTTCGGATAGTGTGAGACTGGAAGCCATCGGATTCGCTGCAGGCGTAGCAGACTATGTGGATGTTGAGTTAAAAAGCGATCAGGCGTTTTTAAAGGGTGTGAAAAAAGCTCTGGAAAATACAGGCTGTGGGCTCATCCTTTCCCATCATCATTTCACAAAAACGCCTAACGCGAAAGAAATTAATGAAATTTATGATGCCATGGAAAACCAGAGGGCGGATGTTCTAAAGTTGGCAGTGACCCCTTCATCGGAAGAGGACATGCGACAGCTTATTGGTGCAAGCCTCAATAAAAACGAAAGCACAGTAAAGCCGCTTATTGCCATTGCCATGGGAGCCCTTGGGAGTATTACCAGGGTTGCCCCAGAATTATGTGGGGGTTCTTTAACCTATGTTGCCGGGAGTGGAAAAACAGCCCCAGGTCAATTGAATTTAGAAGAAATAATGATTCTTCGAAAATCACTGGGTCTGGGAAAAATGCTCAGAGTATAAATAAAGCCTAAGCCTGGCTACTCAGTTTATTAAGAGTAAAACCAGGCTTGGGCCTTTTATTTTTGCAAATTGCTTTTGTCTTCTCTATATGGAAAGAAATTTTACCATGATAGGATGATCCTTAAACCAGATACACCAGCCATTTGGAAAGATACGCAATAGAGAATACCAATGATGATGCTGCCTAAAACGTTGGTGGGATAATGTACAAAAAGATAAAGCCGGGTAAAAGAAACCAGAAGTGCGAAAAACAGCAGTCCCCATCGCCACAAATCCTTTCGAGTAATAAAATAAGCCCAGACAAAAGCAAAGACTGAAGCACTATATCCAGATGGAAAGTAAAGGTCCAGGGGTTTGGGAATGAGAAGCTGGATTTCGTAGGCCATATAGGGCCGTGGGCGCGCTATAAGGTTAAGTGTCGGATTTCACAAAGAGCCCACACAATGTCAGTGAGACCAGCAGGGTTAGGCCAGTTAATCGGGTTTCTTTCTTTAGCATTAAAAATATTGCAAGTAGAATCCCTCAAATGCCGTTGCCCCAAAATTAGTGATGAAAATAAAAAAGCCATTGAGCTGTTCAAAAACAAGATGATTTTGTATCCATACCAAAATAGACAGCTCCATCAATCTTCAAGGCAATCATTATCTGTAATTTCCCAGTCGATGGATTTGGCCCCACGGCTTTCCAGAAGGGCATTTGCCTTTGAAAAAGGACGACTCCCAAAAAAACCACGGTGGGCGGAAAGAGGGCTGGGATGGGGGGATTTAATAATGGGATGCTGTGGGTTGGTAATCAGGAGGATTTTATTTTGAGCATCCCGCCCCCAAAGAATAAAGATTACTGGTTCCTCTCGCTGGTTCAGAGTTTCAATCATTTTGTTGGTAAAAGTTTCCCAACCCATGTTTCGATGAGACGCGGCCTGCCCACCACGAACAGTAAGGACAGCGTTAAGGAGTAACACACCTTGGCGCGCCCATTTTTTTAGACATCCATGGTTGGGAATGGCATACCCAAGATCTGCGTTGAGTTCCTTATAAATATTAAGAAGTGAAGGGGGAATAGGAACCCCGGGCTTTACCGAGAAGGAAAAACCTTGGGCTTGGTCAGGACCGTGATAGGGGTCCTGACCGATGATACAAACCTTGGTATCGGCATAGGATGTGTACTGAAAAGCATTAAAGATATCCTCCATTGGAGGATAAACCAAATTAGATTGATACTCCTTAATTAAAAAGTGCCGTAGTTTTTTATAATAGTCCTGGTTGAGTTCCTGTTGAATGGGAAGTTCCCAATCGTTTTTAAAATGAATGGTCATCATTATCCTCCTGAAAGAAACGGTTATAAAAATTTTCGTTCATCAATTCCTGGAAATTTTCAATATGACAAAGGGTTGCGTTTTGGATGGAGGCCAGGCGATGGTATTGATAGGCATCATCCACAGAAATTACCTTCATCCCAGCAGCTAAAGCCCCTTGGATACCCTCTAACGTGTCCTCAAAGACAAGGCAGTTTTCCGGGGAAACCCCTAAAGATTTTGCAGCAGCCAAAAATACATCAGGGTGTGGTTTTCCCATGCCTACTTCACAGGCGAAGTGAAGTGAATGAAAATAGTGATCAATCCCATAATGGGGTAGAAAGAGTTCCAAGGTTGAACGGGTGTTGGAGGTAGCAATGGCCATGGGAATATGATGTTCAAAAACCCAGGATAAAAAAGCCAGAGCACCAGGCTTAAAACCGATTTTTGATAAAATCGCATCCTGAGACATGGTGTCCCACTCGGCTTTAATTGTATCAATAGAATCAGTCAGGTCAAATCTTTTTTTAAAATAGTGGGCAGTTTCGGTGAAACTTTTTCCGGAAATTTCAAAGGATAAATCTTCAGGGCAGTCAAGTCCCCGTTCACCAAGATATTGTACATCTATCTCATGCCAGAGTCCCATGGAATCCACTAAAGTACCGTCGAAATCAAAAATAATTGCGTGTGTGTGTTGTGTCATCAGTATGAGACCTTTCTTGTCCAGGTTATGGTTAGATTATACACTAAAAAGCTGAGTTTAAACGATGGTTTTTATCATTCACAAGAATGAGGAGTTATGTTATAATGAACAAAGTATACATTATAATAAGTACGAGGAGGGGTGTAATGGAGAAAATTGTCGTTAGAGCTCAGGCTAAGGTAAATTTATCCTTGGACGTGCTGGGTAAACGAGAAGATGGCTACCATGAAATGCAAATGGTTAATCACTCTATTGAGCTCCAAGATACATTGACTTTTGAATCCTGTCCTAAAGGCGTTACCTTGACTTCAAATGTTCAGGGAATTCCGCTCGATGAAAAGAACCTGGTGATGATTGCTCTTAGAAAATTACAAAAGCGTTTTGATATGGATAAGGGAATAAAAATATATTTAGAAAAAAGGATTCCCCATGAAGCAGGTCTGGCCGGAGGAAGCAGTGATGCTGCAGCCACACTTAAGGGGCTGAATGCACTTTGGAATTTAGGCCTTAGCACGGAAGAACTTATAAATATCGGAGTGACCATTGGTGCTGATGTACCCTATTGCCTTCTGGGAGGAACGGCACTGGTGGAGGGTATTGGAGAAAAAATAACCCCGCTATCACCCATGAAAAAGTTATATGTGGTTGTTGTAAAGCCGAATATGAATATTTCCACTCCCTGGGCGTTCAAATATTTGGATGCGTATGCGATCAAAAAACGACCGGATATTCCTGAAGTTATTCGTTCATTGGAAGCGGAAGATTATATCGGATTGAGCCATGCTATGGGAAATGTTTTTGAACCTCTGGTCATAGGAAAATATCCTGAAATTGATGAAATTAAAAATGATTTGATTCATCACGGAGCCATAGCTTCCATTATGACCGGAAGTGGACCTACAGTAATTGGTTACTACTTAAACAAAGCTTTGGCTGAAAATGCCTGGAAATTATTTTCAAAAAAATACACGATGTGTTTCCTCAGTGAAACCTGTTAAAAAAAGGAGAACTAAATGGATGAAGAAAAAAAGGGATTAAATCTTGATATAAGCTCATGTAAGCCACTACGAGAAATTGTTTTTGAAACCATCCGCTGTGCGATTATTACAGGAGAGTTAAAGCCGGGACAACGACTTATGGAAGTTCAGCTTGCTGAAGAAATGGGTGTCAGCAGAACACCGGTACGTGAATCCATAAGAAAACTTGAATTGGAGGGCTTAGTTAAGATGGTGCCTCGGAAAGGCGCCTATGTCACCCCAATGTCAGTAAATGATCTCAGGGAAATGATGGAAATCCGTCGGGCGTTAGAAGGCCTGGCCGCAGAACTTGCAGCCCAAAATGCCTCTCAGGAACAAATTGAGCAGCTTTATTTGGCGAATCAGCGCTTTGGCGAGGCAGCTTTAGAAAATGATGAAGAGGGGATTATCAAATATGATATGGATATCCACGAAATTATTTATAAGGCTTCAGGTAATTTAAAATTGCTGCAGATGATCAATAGCCTCAGGGAGCAGATGCAACGTTTTCGGGCAGAGTATGTTCATCGGATTGAGGATAAGAATCCTTTAGTAAATCAGCATATGGAAATTATAAAAGGGATTGAACAGCGGGAAGGTGCCATAGCGAATACGGCGGCCTGCGATCATATTTTCTCAACCGGAGAGTGCATGTTAAAATTATTATAACGTTTGTTTGACTTAAGCGTGATAAAAAAACGAATGGGCCTGTGATTCAGAACAAGTCCATTCGTTTTTATTTGATTTAATATTGGAGAGATTCATTACTTAAGTTTACCGAGATCGTTATTTTCCAAAAAGTTTTTATTGCTAAGTAATGAAATGACCAGAAAAATACTGCCGCAGACGACAAATGAATCTGCAAAATTGAAAATGGCAAAGTTAAACAACCGAAAATCCAAAAAATCCACAACAAAATCAAGCCGGAGACGGTCAATCAAATTGCCGATGGCCCCGCCAATAATGAAGGATATGGAAATGTTCACCCAAAGATTTTCTTTAATCTTAGGAATCTTGATTAATAGCCAGACCAGAATGAGGATAAAAATCACGGTTGTAGCAATGAGAAAATATTGCATATCAGAAAACAGACTAAAAGCAGCCCCTGTATTTTCTGTATAGGTTAAATGAAAAACATTGGGAATCAAAGGAAAAGTAGTCATCGGCTTTAAATGAGTGAGCACTAAATACTTCGAATATTGATCAAGAAAAATGGCGAAAACGATAATTGAAAGATAGATCATACTTTCTCCTAATTTTAATTTTTGTTCACCTCAAAATATAAGATAATTTTCGCTAAATTACAAGGAAAACTTTTATTCCAGGCGATTTTCTTTTATATTAATCTAATCTTAAGGAACTGATGGAAACTGCTTTAACTATTATAAGTAAAGTGTTAAGATATTAATCGGACCAAAAAATAGTCTTGGAGGAAATTTTGAAACTGAAATTTGATAGGGAACTTATTAAGAAATACTGTTACTTATTAGTCGGCGCAGTTGCGTTGATTTTTATCTATAAAATTCTCGATAATTTTGGATCAATTACAACGATCATTTTTAGTGCTATTGGAAGCATCTTTGGAATATTAATGCCTATTCTCATTGGTGTGGTATTGGCTTATTTTCTTTTCAGACCCATGCGGGGCATTGAGAAGTTTGTCTATAAAATAATGCCGAAAAGTCAGGAGCATACCGGTGGGGTACGGCTGATTGCAATTCTCATTGTTTATATTATTACAATTATTTTAATTATTCTCTTTTTTTATGCAACCATCCCATCAGTGATTGAGAGCCTTACAAGCTTTGTCAATCAAATGCCTGGAAATTTAACGAAAATTGATGAGCTGCTGGGCAGAAGTTTGGCTCAAGGTGGTGCGGCTCAGGATATTCTGGCATCCTTAAAATTCACCATTGATGGACTGCAAGTCCTTACTCCCCGGGATATGATGAATCAGTTAGCGGCTTATTATGGAACTAACCCCGGATCAATAAAGGATATTAGCAGTGTGGCCCTGATTTTTGTTAAGGGTACCGTTGGATTTATTATTTCATTCTTTATCGTTTTTTTCACCGGCTTCTATCTAATGTTGGACAAGGAAAAAATTACCCAGCAAATAGACCGGTTTGCCAAAGCACTGATGAATAAAACACTCTATAATGGTTCCCGCTGGGCAGCGATTACCGCAGATAATATTTTTTACAAATACTTTACAGGAAAAATTCTCACATCCATACTCATTGGATTCTTGTGTTATCTGGGATTTCTTGTGATGGGTGTGACATATGCACCTCTGATTGCCATGATTATTGGTGTTATGAACGTAATTCCTTACTTTGGCCCGATTATTGGCGCTGTTTTTGGGATAACAATAACTCTCATTGATGATCCGGTAAAGGCATTGTGGCTTACTATTTGGATTATTATTGTATTGCAGTTTGATGGCAATATTTTAGTCCCAAATGTATTAGGGAAAATTGTGGAACTCAATCCCTTCTGGGTTTTAGTGAGTGTGGTGGTTGGCGGAAGTCTTTTTGGGATAGTGGGAATGTTTGTAGCTATTCCGATGTTTGCAGTCATTAAAGTATTTTTCGAAGAGGTCCTGACACGTTGGGAAATCCATCGAGAAAGATTAAGAATGGATGACGGTTCAGAGCCTGATGAATAAAAGAATAGAATTTGCAATAAACAGGGATGTCTCATCTTAAAAACGAAAGGATAAAGCAAATAATGGAAAACGTATTTCATGTGTTACAGGAACGTGGTTTTATTGAACAATGTACCCATGAGGAGGAAATTAAGGAATTGCTGGGGAAAGAATCAGTCGCTTTTTATATCGGATTCGACCCAACAGCGGACAGCCTTCATATTGGACACTTCATTCAAATTATGGTTATGGCACATTTACAGCAGCATGGACATCGCCCCATTGCTTTAATCGGCGGCGGAACCACCATGATCGGAGATCCTTCAGGTCGAACTGATATGCGTCTTGTCATGACGCCGGATCGGATTGCCGAAAATGGCGAAAAATTCAAGAAAGTATTTGAAAAATTTTTGACCTTTGAGGATGATAAAGCAGTTATGGTAAATAATGCCAAGTGGCTGTTGCCACTTAACTATATCGATTTCCTTCGCGATGTCGGCGCTCATTTTTCAGTGAATCGGATGCTCACAGCTGACTGCTACAAATCACGTTATGAAAAAGGGCTTACCTTCCTGGAATTCAACTACATGCTCCTCCAGGCCTATGACTTTTATGTGCTCCACAAGGAACTGGGCTGTAAAATGCAGTTTGGCGGGAATGATCAGTGGTCAAATATTATTGCCGGTATTGAGCTGGTAAGGCGTAAGGATGGCGAACAGGTTTATGGTATGACCTTTTCGCTTTTAACCACCAGTGAAGGCATTAAAATGGGAAAAACCTCTAAGGGTGCCTTATGGCTGGATCCTGAAAAAACATCACCTTATGAATTTTACCAATATTGGCGAAATATTGCCGATGCTGATGTAGAAAAATGTTTGTCTCTGTTAACCTTCCTGCCCATGGAAGAAGTTCGACGATTAGCCGCTCTGGAAGGCTCGGAGATTAACCGGGCAAAAGAGATTCTGGCATTTTATGTAACTAAACTCATTCATGGCGAGACGGTAGCGAATGAATCACAGGCGGCAGCTCGAAAACTCTTTAGCGGAGACCAGGGGAATGCAGATATTCCAAGTGTTGAATTAAAAAAAGAGGCTTTAGGAGACGGATTGGATATCCTTACTCTCCTGGAAGTGGCAAAACTCATTTCCACCAGAAGTGACGGACGACGTTTGGTACAACAAGGCGGCATCTTAGTTGACGGTGAAAAAGTCGAAGACATTAAGGCCATGTTTGCGCCAGCTGATTTTACAGACGGGAAACTAATTCTTAAAAAGGGTAAGAAGGCATATAAACAAATCGTTTTAGTATAGAAGGTGACTAATGATAAGTTCAAAACCCGTAAGGGGAACCAGAGATATACTCCCGGATGAAATGAAAATTCGGGATCATTTGGAACAGAAGATTTTAGAAATATATCGGATTCATGGCTTTTCCCGGATTGAAACCCCGGCGATGGAAAATTTAGAACTGTTACTGGGAAGCGAAGGCGGCGAGAATTTAAAAATGCTTTTTACCATCTTAAAGCGAGGGGAAAAATTAGAGTTGAAACAGGATGCAAGCGTGTTGGATCTTTGCGACATGGGCTTGCGTTTCGATTTAACTTTACCCCTGAGCCGTTTTTACTCCAACAATCAGGAAGTCTTGGAAAGTCCTTTTAAGGCAATTCAAATAGGTAACGTATTTCGAGCAGAGCGTCCCCAAAAAGGGCGGTATCGATCCTTTAAGCAGTGTGATATCGATATTATCGGAGATGCGACAATCAATGCCGAAATTGAGTTAATGGATACCACTGCCAAAGCATTACTGGCAATTGGGCTTAAAGGATTTACCATTAAAGTAAATCATCGGAAGTTGCTGAGTGCTATTATTCAAAGATCCGGTTTTGCTCCGGAGACTGTGGGATCCATCTGTATCTGTTTGGATAAAATGGATAAGATTGGTGTGGATGGCGTGACCCGGGAATTATTGGATAAGAACCACGATGACAAAGCGGTTGAATGTCTGATGACCTGTGTAACTGATATTTCTCTGGAAAACCTTGAACAATGGGTGGAAGATACTGAAGCAGTGGATAATCTAACCCAGGTGATTAACACCATCAAAAGTCTGGCTAAGGATAATTTCAAGGTGGTCTTTGATTCTACCCTCATCCGGGGAATGGGCTACTATACCGGCTTGATTTTTGAAGTCAGTTATGGTCCCTATGGTTCTTCGGTAGCTGGCGGCGGCCGGTACGACAATATGATCGGCAAATATAATAAAGTGTCAGTACCGGCGGTAGGATTTTCCATTGGTTTTGAGCGGATCATCAATATCCTGATGGAAGAACAAAATGACAGCATTGAAAAAGAAAAGTCAGCCATCTTATTTTACGATCCTAAGACTGATAATTTTGGCGAGGTCATTGTCCGGGGAGATGTCTGGCGGGAAAAAGGCTATATTATTAACCTCATGGTTATGAAGAAAAAATTCGGGAAACAGATTGCCGCCTGTAACAATGGACACCACCAGGGGTTTATGGTTTTTGGCAGAGATGAAGAAATAAAATTTTTTTAAAAAGATAATAGACAAAGTAGAAAAGTAAGTCCTGGGGATAATGGTAATATCAGGTGTCAGCATCATGGCGAACGGTTGATAGCCTGTCCGAACATGTCACAGACAACGATTTACCATTGTCCTCAGGACGGGTTTGTCAACAAACTCAAGCATCAGCATCTGCTGGTGCTTTTTTATCGAAAATTCCGGAGATATAATTATTTTGTTGCTATTAGAAAAAAGTGTGTTATAATTATATGTTAACAAATATATTTACAAAGGAAAAATGAATGTCGAAAAAAATAAATTTAATTGCCACTGCTGCTTTCGGTATCGAAAGTGTGGTTAAAGATGAAATTAAAAACCTGGGTTATGAAATTACCGAGGTGGAAAACGGGAAAATTCGTTTTACCGGCCCTTTGGAAGCCATCCCACGTTCTAATTTATGGTTGCGCTGTGCGGACCGAGTCCTTTTGGAAATTGGCCGTTTTAAAGCCATTACCTTTGATGAACTCTTCGAAAAAACAAAAGCATTACCCTGGGAAAACTGGATTCCTGAAGATGGTGAGTTTCCAGCTGCGAAAATTACCAGTGTGAAATCAACACTTTACAGCAAATCCGATGGGCAACGGATTGTTAAAAAAGCGGTTGTTGAACGACTGAGGTCAAAGTATCATGAGGATTGGTTTCCGGAAAATCGCGGGAAATATCCCATTCATATTCAAATTCTTAAAGATGAAGTAACCCTATCCATTGATACCAGTGGTTCAGGTCTCAATAAACGCGGTTACCGTGAACATGGGAATGAGGCGCCATTAAAAGAAACCATTTCAGCCGCTTTGGTGTATTTATCACGTTGGAAGCCGGAACGCTTTTTTCTCGATCCTTTATGTGGGTCAGGAACCATTGTTATTGAGGCGGCAATGATTGGTAAAAATATTGCCCCGGGATTAAAACGGGAATTTGTTTCAGAGTCCTGGGATTTTATTCCAAAAGAATTATGGGATCAGGCACGGCAAGAGGCACAAGAGGCCATTAACGACAAAGAATTTCTTATTCTTGGATCGGATGTTGACCCGGATGCTCTGAAGCAATCAAGAATCAACGCCGAATTGGCTGGCGTAACAGACTATGTTGCTTTCCAGAAACTGCCGGTACAATCGGTAGAGACAAAGAAAAAATATGGCGTCATTATTACCAATCCTCCTTATGGCGAACGTATTGGGGAAGAAAAAGAAATTCAACGGCTCTATCGAGATATGGGGAAAGTTTTCGGAAGTCTTGATCAATGGTCTTATTTTATAATTACAGGATATGACCGTTTTGAAAAATACTTTGGAGAACCCTCAACAAAAAATAGAAAGCTCTACAATGGGGATATTAAAACCCATTTCTACCAATATTATGGACCGCTGCCACCACGAAAGCAAAAACCGATTGCCGAAGTTGAAAATTTAATTGACACGAACGAATTAGGTTGAAAATAGTAAATAAAGAATGGGTGAAAAGATGAAACGTGAAACAAAAAATCAATCAAAGAGCACACCAACCAGTAAACCTCGAGGCAAGAATAAGGATCGTCCATCAAAAGGCGGTGAAGCTGGGAATACTTCCAGAGGTAATAAAAAACCCCGCAAATTTGAAGCACGCGGACCCAAGGAAGAACGAACACCTTATAAATCCGAAGGACGTGGAACCCAAGATGAAAAGACTCCTCGTAAATTCGAAGAACGTGGAACAAAAGGCGATCGAACCACCAGTAAATTCGAAGGGCGTGGGCCGAAAGAGGAACGTACCCTTCGTAAATTTGAAAGCCGAGGACCCCGACAAGATCGAAATAATCGCGGACTTGACGATCGTAAACCACGACGAAAATTTGATGGCTTTAGTCGTGAACAAGAAGGTTTAGATGAAGAAACCTTTATTATTATCGGAAAAAATCCAGTCATGGAAGCGCTTCGATCCGGACAGGATATTGACAAGCTGTTAGTTCTGAAAGATAACACGGATCATGTACTTAAAAAAATCATGGATAATGCTAAAAAACGCAATATTATCGTTAATTCCGTTGATAAGGCCAAGCTGGAATA
>NZ_DATCHP010000091.1:0-23097 GCF_036508315.1 Acetobacterium sp.
GTTGGATTGCGTCAATCCATTGATATCATAGGACAGTTTAAAAACGCAATAAAAGATGGTTGTCTGACTATCAATATTCGTGCCAGCGTAGCACCTGAAATATTGAGAGAAAGCACTTTAAATATTCTTGAAGATCTGAAACTGAATTTTGGCTTCGCAGTGGATGATCTGGATTTAGAAGCTTTCAGACCAGGTTACCCAACCCCGACTTATCATATGTAATTTAACCAATCATCGCCTAATCAGCGATATTAATTATCACTGTGAAGCGGTTCGACCCACTGCACCAAGAAAAGTGACAATATTTTGATGTGAATCTTAGGAATTTGCCGAATAATACAATAATATCTTAATTAATGCGTTGTATAAGGGAGAGTACGCCCAGGTAAATTCATACAATTCAACATTAAAGATGTAAAATAAAAAAAGAACTTTGGTGAGTAGTTATTATTTTGTCGTTCTAATATTTCTATGTGGGTATACGCTTAGATGCTAATTTTTCTTCTTTAACCAATTTAATTTAGAAAGAGTTAGTACAAAATCACAATAAAACTGTACGTATGAACTTCAAAATGATAAAATAGAAGTGCATTAATACGGAGGTATATGTATTATGGGACAGAAAGACCAAATAATGAACCTGATTAAGAAGAAAAACGGCCAGATTGAGACAAAAGATGTAGTTGATCAGCAATTACGAAAAGAAGCATTGGCGCAGCTTGTCAAAGAAGGGGCGTTGATTCGGGTAAAGCGAGGTGTTTATATGCTGCCGGAAGAAACAGTTGATGAGTTACATATTATTCAACTAAAAATTCCAGACGGTATTTACTCATATGGAACTGCCTTTTATTTTAATGGTTTATCCAATCGAGTTCCGGAAATCTATCATATCAGCGTCCCTCATGGAAGAAATATGACTCGTATAAAGAGGGAAAACTCAAATGTTATTTTTCATTATCCTAAACAAGAATATTTTGAGCTTGGTAAAACAACAGCTCAAACTTCCTTCGGCGCATCAATTTTTATTTATGATGCCGAACGTTGCATTCTAGATTTGATTAAATATCGCAAAAAAATGGATATGAAACTGTTTAATGATGCAATGAAGCTTTATTTTGAAGGAAATGACAAGAAATTGTTAAGGCTTAGTCTCTATGCTGAAAAAATGGGAATGGAAAAAGCTTTGAGGGTTTATACAGAGGTGTTATTATGAAATCACCGGAATAATTAAAGGGAGCTATTAGAAATATGGCAAAAGAAAAAGAAATTGGGGCTGGTTCTTTACTCCAGATGTTTCTGTTTGAGCGGATTCTTGCTCGATTGTCGCATTCTAAATATCGTGATAAATTTGTTTTAAAAGGTGGTCTGTTAATTGCATCGATGATTGGTGTGGATCAGCGAACGTCAATGGACATGGACACCACAGTTAGAGGATTACCAGTCAATGAAGAACTGATTAATAAGATACTGGAAGAAATCTTGCTTTTGCCATCGGATGATGAAATTGTGTTTTCCCTCCAGGGATTAAAATCGATTCGGGAAAAAAATCAATATGAGGATTATTGTGCGACAATCTTTGCGGATTATGGAAAGATACATGGTGTTCTTAAGGTGGATATTACAACTAAGGATGCAATCACACCAAGGGAAGTAGAATACACGTACTCTTATTTATTTGGTGATGGGGAAGCTTCAATTATGGTTTATCCAGTTGAAACGATTTTGGCAGAAAAATACGAGACAATCTTAAAACGTAATATTTTGAGCACTCGGGCAAGAGACCTGTATGACTTATATATGCTTTATCATCTATATAACTCGAGAATAGAAGCGAAAACTCTTGCATTGGCAGTAGAAAACACGGCAAAAATACGGAATTCTTTAGACGAGATTCGTCTGTATGAATCAATTTACAAACTTATTAAGATAAATACAGCACAAAGGTCTCTTTGGGAAAATTATCAAAAGGAGAATGAGTTTGCCAGGGAAGTCAATTTTGAGGATGCTCTTGATTGTATTCTAGCAATAGGTCAGATAATTAATTTGAGTTAGAATTATTTAAAATTTTGTATGGAAGTGTTCTAATAGAAAAATAGGCTGTAACCTGCGACCAGAAAGTTCCTCAATATCATGTTGAAAATAGCAATCCCGCTATGTTCTCACCAAAGGTATATGAACTTGCCCAACATGAACTAACAAGTGAAACCATAAAGTGCACACCTTTCCAGACACGAAATTAAAATTACTCTGATAAATCCCCTGATTTGAAAAATTGCTATTTAAAAATTTAATTATGATCAATAGTTAATGTGCTGGAGGTAGCTGATTTATAAGAAGTTTAAGAATAGAAAATGCCACCATTCACCATTTGTACACATCAAGGATAATATAATGAGCTTAATGGACAGGTTAGGGAAAAAAATAGTGTATAAATAAAATAAATTTGAATCATTGGATTGAAAAACTAATGAATTTCTTGCGAATCGCATATTAAAGGGGTTTTAAGCGTTTATTCATGTTGATAATAATTATCACTGTGAAGTATTTCGACCCACCGTCACCTAAAAAAGTGACAATATTTTGATGTAAATCATAGGAATTCGCTGAATAATGCGATGATTTCATAAGTGATTCTTAATTAAAATCGACCTTTTGTATTAATTAATGTCGTGCATACGGGAGGGTACTCCCAGGGCACACCAATTTTCGTATATTAGAGCCGTTTCGGCTCTTTTTTTGTTTGAGGAATACATTGCGTATGCACGATAACTTTAATGAAATTTCAAGTATTCACCATTAAAAGGGGTGCTTTTTTATTTTTTGAAAAAATATTAGTATTTTGAAAAAATGGATTTTCATTATTTCTGTTGGATTTTCCAAAGTGCCAGCTGATGATTAAGTGGACGTGCTAAATATACCGGTTAAAGGAACCATGGTGTTCGACGGTTGGTTCCTTTAATCGTCCCGTGTAGGAATTCATGGATAATCCGATGAAGTATCGCAACTGAATTTATTGAGAATGAAAACGAGGACATGCTGAAACAGGATTGTGAGAGAAAGGCCTTTAAACGACTGGCAGAAAAAATAAAAGAGAGCTATCCACGCCTTCCGATCTGCATTTTAGATGACAGCCTGTATGCCTGCGCGCCAATCATTCAAATATGCGAGGAAAACAAATGGGGATAACTGATCCGTTATAAAGACGGGAGCATCCCGACCCTTGCCCAGGAGTATCAGACGATTCTGGCAATGGGCGAAAATAAGTGCGTCATCAGGAATGAAGAAAAGCGCTATCCACGAAAACCAGAGGAAACGATAAGTCTGAAACATCCAGAGTATTAAGCAAACCCATTTCTCGATACCCGGTAATCATACGGTTGATATGCCTCACTGAGCAACCGATTCTTAATGCGGCAGCCTTCTTATTTCCATTCGTGTCCACAAGCAATTTTATTGTCTGGTATTTCAATTCTTCATTCATTTTTAAAATAACCTTTCTGATTGTCCTATCTCTTTCTAAATATATCTGATACATATTTTCCGAGGTTATATCGTACACTAGGACATTATCATAAATGGTTCATAATTCAGTACTGGCACAATGTGGAGGCACTTGACTTTAATTATAAGGTATTATATAATCGCACCAGATAAATACGAACGCAAAATGGGGTACACCACCGAAAGGGTGTCGATCTCGTTTTGTGTTTTTTTTGTTGAAATTTTTGAAAGGAAATAGAAGGATGAAAGTGAATGGAGAGGATCAACCCATCAATGACAATCAAAATTTATTGGGGTTTTTAGAAAGCAATCAGTACGATATCACAAAAATTGCGGTAGAACGTAATGGACAAATCATACCAAAATTAATGTATCACCAGGTTAACCTCAAAGATAATGATGCATTGGAGATTGTCAGTTTTGTGGGAGGTGGTTGAGATGGAGCTCAGCATCAATGGAAAAAAAATGGACTCTCACTTCAAAACTGCATTTGAAGTGAGAGAGCATATCGGAGATCATAATTATATTGTCATCTTAAATGGCTTTCAAATTGAAGAAAACTCTGAACTCAAAGAAAGAGATCAATTAACGATCATCAGAAAAGGTCTCATACCGAAAAGAGAAGAGCTTGAAAGCATGATGATGTCCAGGCATACCCCTTATGTCCATGAAAAATTGAAAAAGGGAAAAGTCGCCATTGCCGGATTAGGTGGTCTTGGATCAAATATTGCCATTATGTTAGCAAGAATCGGGGTGGGTCAGTTGCTGCTTGTGGATTTTGATGTTGTTGAACCAAGCAATTTAAATCGCCAGAGTTATTACATCAGTCATTTAGGAATGGCGAAAACTGAAGCTTTGCAAAAACAAATCGTGGAGATCAATCCATTTATAAAAGTAGAAACCCAAAAAATCAGAGTTACAGAACAAAATGTTAAAGAACTGTTTTATGGATTTGACATTATTTGTGAAGCCTTTGATAAACCGGAGGCAAAATCCATGCTGGTGAACAATGCATTAGAGGAACTGCCAGACATTAAAGTCGTTTCAGCTTCCGGGATGGCAGGCTATGACAGTGCCAATCTGATTAAAACACGCAGACCCATGAAAAATTTATATGTTTGCGGAGATTTTGAAAACGGTGCTAAAGTGGGAAGAGGTCTGATGGCACCAAGAGTACATATTTGTGCAGGTCATCAGGCAAATATGATTTTACGGCTGTTATTGGGAATAGAAGAAATTTAAGGAGATAAAAATGAATGATCAATTGGTAATAGGTGAACACTCGTTTAAATCACGTTTTATTTTAGGTTCAGGTAAGTTTTCACTGGAAATCATGAAAGCTGTTGTAGAAAATGGCGGGGCAGAAATCATAACCCTGGCACTCCGGCGAGCAAATCTGGGGGGAGAAGAAAACATTTTAGATCACATACCTAAAAACGTTACTTTGCTGCCAAATACATCAGGAGCAAGAACAGCAGAAGAAGCGGTAAGAATTGCACGGTTGGGAAGAGAAATTCACTGTGGGAATTTTGTGAAAGTGGAAGTTATCAGGGATTCGAAATATCTGATGCCTGATAATTATGAGACCATAAAGGCAACGGAAATCCTTGCAAAAGACGGATTTATCGTCATGCCTTATATGTATCCGGATTTAAATGTGGCAAGATCCCTGGTGGATGCCGGTGCAGCTGCTGTCATGCCACTGGCCTCTCCCATTGGAAGTAACAGAGGTTTGAGCACCAAAGATTTTATTCAAATTTTAGTGGATGAAATTGACCTGCCGATCATTGTCGATGCCGGGATCGGCCGACCATCACAAGCCTGTGAAGCCATGGAAATGGGTGTGGATGCAGTGATGTGTAATACAGCGGTAGCCACGGCAAAAAACATTCCACTCATGGCAAAAGCTTTTGGACAGGCCATTAAGGCTGGGCGAAACGCTTATCTTGCTGGGGTTGGTCGGATATTAAATGATATTGGAGAGGCATCCAGTCCGTTAACGGGATTTTTGGAGGATTAGTGATGACGATAAAGCGAACAAACCCTATGGAATATAGTAAAGGTATGGAAATCATTGATTCTGATATGATGGAAAAAATATTGAAATTATTGGGAAACTATGATTATCAAGAATATACGGATGTGGATGTCAAACAGGCCCTATTAAAAGAACATCTTTCAATAGATGATTTTGGAGCCATCCTATCACCTGCAGCCATGCCCTATTTAGAGAATATGGCAAAAAAAGCTGTTTCTGAGACAAGAAACCATTTTGGAAATGGTGTTTGTCTCTTTACTCCCTTGTATATTTCAAATTACTGTGAAAATCACTGTATTTATTGTGGCTTTAACTGTAAAAATAAAATTCGCCGGGGAAAACTTTCTGTTGAAGAAATGGATGGTGAGCTTAAAGCCATTGCAAAAACCGGGTTGAAAGAGATTTTAATTTTAACCGGAGAATCACGTCATCAGTCAGGTGTCCCATATATAGGTGAAGCCGTTAAATTAGCGGGAAAATATTTTTCAACCATCGGTATCGAAATCTATCCCTTGAATTCAGATGAGTATGCGTATCTTCATGAATGCAGCGCAGATTTTGTTTCGGTTTATCAGGAAACCTATAATATCAATAAATATGAACAGGTTCATTTAAGTGGATCAAAGAGGGTTTTTCCCTATCGATTTTACTCCCAGGAACGTGCTTTACGGGGCGGTATGCGTGGCGTTTCTTTTGGGTCTCTTCTGGGACTTGACGACTTTAGAAAAGATGCTTTTGCCACAGGGTTGCATGCGTTTTTGATACAACAAAAATATCCCCATGCCGAGATTGGCTTTTCAACACCGCGACTCAGGCCCTTTATTAATAATGCGGATAACAATCCCAATGATGTTCATGAAAAACAGCTTTTACAGGTGATGCTGGCTTACCGATTATTCATGCCATATGCAGGCATTACCATTTCAACTCGGGAACGAGCGGGCTTTCGGGATAATGTCATTGGAATGGTGGCAACAAAAATTTCAGGGGGTTCTCTTGTTGGCATTGGTGGCCATAACCTCGAAGAGAAGGGCGATGAACAATTTGAAATTTCTGATCCCCGAAGTGTATCAGAAGTACATAATATGATTATAACCAAGGGATTACAACCTGTTTATTCTGATTATATCAGGGTTTAGAAATTGAGTACATAAGAAAAAGAACGAATGAAGGGATGAGAGAAGCCAATGCTTATTTGTGTAACCAATCAGAAACTCTGTAATGACGACTTTCTAAATCGAATCAACCTCATTGCTCAGGGAAAACCACAGGCCATCATGTTAAGAGAAAAAGATTTAAGCATGACAGAATATGAAAAGTTGGCCATAAAAGTAAATGAAATCTGTAGAAACAATCAAGTGAATCTGATTATCAATCAAAAGATTGAAATAACAATCAAGTTGAAACTTAAAAATATCCAATTATGCATGGATGATTTGAGAAAATCCAAAAAAGAAATAAGCGAATTTGAACAGATCGGTGCTTCAATTCACTCAGTGAATGATGCAAAAGAAGCTGAAAAATTAGGAGCTACTTATTTGATAGCAGGACATATCTTTCCAACCGACTGTAAAAAAGGAGCTGCCCCAAGAGGACTATCTTTCTTAAAAGAAGTGTGTGATTCCGTTAAAATACCGGTGTTTGCTATTGGTGGAATCACAAAAGACAAGCTTGAAAATGTTTTAAATACAGGAGCCAAAGGCGTGTGTATCATGAGTGAAGCAATGACTTGTTTAAATCCCATTGAGCTTGCCGGTGAATATAGAATTTTAAAAAAGAAACTAATCTTGGAAACAAAAAACTAAAAAAACAAAATTTTCAGAACTTAATAAAAACTGGATTATGATCGTCAACTGTTTATAGACTTATTAAATTAAACTCTTTACTTTCAATTAATTTAGTGATAAACTGAAAAAAATTAAATATTGTAATTACGCTTGGGGTGCCGAAAGGCTGAGAGAAAACAACGTTTTTAACCCATTGAACCTGATATGGTTAGCACCATCGTAGGGAAGGCATTAATTTCTAAACAAATTATTTGACTCGCCCATTTTGGTGCGAGTCTTTTATTTTGCCTTGATCAAACAAAATATTATTGAAAGAAAATAATAGCAGGTTCAATTATTATAATTTTAATGCAAATAAATATGAACAGGAGAATAAAATGAATTACACCACACAAATGGATGCAGCGCGAAAAGGTATTATGACCCCGGAAATAGCGCAGGCAGCGGCCTCAGATGCTTTAAGTCCACAGGAACTTATGGCGCAGGTGGCAGCAGGTACCGCAGTGATTCCAGCCAACAAGAATCACAAGAATTTAAAACCAACAGCCATCGGCAAGGGATTGACAACTAAAATAAATGTGAATCTCGGGATTTCAGAAGACTGCTGCAATTTCGACAATGAGATTGACAAAGTAAAAACCGCAGTGAGTATGAAAGCAGATGCAATTATGGACTTAAGCTGCTTTGGCAAGACACGGGAATTTAGAAAGTTGGTTATTGAAACATCTCCAGTCATGCTTGGAACAGTACCGATTTACGATGCCATTGGCTTTTATGATAAAAATTTGACAGATATTACCGCAGAAGAATTTTTAAAGATTGTGGAAATTCAGGCACAGGATGGCGTGGATTTCATGACAATTCACCCTGGGATCAATCGTGAAACTGCACGCCGATTTAAAAAGACAGGAAGATTAACAAATATTGTATCCCGTGGTGGTTCTTTGCTTTTTGCCTGGATGGAACTGACGGGAAATGAAAACCCATTTTATGAGTACTATGACAAAATTCTCGATATATTTGAAAAATATGATGTAACGGTAAGTCTTGGAGATGCCTGTCGTCCCGGGTGTATCAATGATGCCACCGATGCCGTTCAAATTGAAGAGCTCATCGTCCTTGGTGAACTGACAAAACGTGCCTGGGAGAGAAATGTTCAAGTGATGATTGAAGGCCCGGGGCACATGGCACTCAATGAGATAGCTGCCAATATGCTGCTTATGAAGAAGCTTTGTCATGGAGCACCTCTTTATGTATTGGGACCTCTTACGACTGATATAGCACCGGGTTATGATCACATCACCAGTGCCATCGGTGGTGCTTTGGCAGCTGCCAGCGGTGCGGATTTTCTTTGCTACGTCACACCCGCAGAACATTTGCGTTTGCCGGATATGGATGATATGAAAGAAGGCATTATTGCGGTAAGGATTGCCGCTCATAGTGGGGATATCGCCAAAGGGATCACGGGCGCGACGGATATTGACTATAAAATGAGTACTGCCCGGAAAAACCTTGATTGGGAAGGGATGTTTAATCTTGCGTTAGATCCGATAAAGCCTCGTCGTTATCGTGAAAGCTCACAACCAGAACACGAGGATAGCTGTACAATGTGTGGCAAGTTATGTGCGGTGCGTACCATGAATAGCGTATTGAGTGGCAAAAAGGTTGACCTAAAGTGAGGTGCCGATAATGAAAAATATGAAACTATCTCTTAGGTAGTACTTATAAAGATTTCAGGACTTTGAAATTAAGGTTAATGCAAGACAGCCTGATATAAGATATAATGTGAATAGGCCAATGAATTTTCTCAATCAAAATCAGTGCATCTTTTAATGGGAAGAATCATGAGAATAATATTTGCCGGCTGTTCGAATTATTTTTAGAAAAGGATGAATGCGATGGAAATCGATTTACAAAAACTGGAAAAAAACTGGAAAAATTATGTGGAGCACGGTATTTTAGATGAACAAACTCGCCCCATTATCCAACGTTCCTGGCTAGACTGTAAGGAAAAAAAGTTGGATGTTAATGAAGGCAAAGGGGAATCCATAGACAGCTCGCAACTTCAAGTGGTGTTAGACGAAAATCGAGAGCTAATAAAAGTTGCAAAACCGATTATGCAAAATCTTTATGAAATCGTTTTGTCGTCCCACTTTGTTTTGGTTTTAACCGATAAAAATGGGGTTCTTTTGGAAACCATTGGAGACGAAGTGGTCAGTTTAAAAGCGACGGAACTTCGATTTTTAAAAGGAACGGTTTGGACCAATGATGCTGTGGGAACCAATGCTATCGGGATTGCTTTGGATGAAGATACAGCGGATCATGTGGTGGGTGCTGAGCATTTCTGTAGTGCCCATCATAAATGGACGTGTTCCGCAACGGCCATTCATAATGTTAAAGGGGAGATCATTGGTTGTCTTAATATGTCCGGTGATAGCCAAAAACTTCATTCCCATACCCAGGGTGTTGTGGTTGCTGCAGGATATAGCATCGAAAATGAACTTGCCCTGTCCCATGCGTATCGTTCAATGGAGGCCTCTTTAAACAGCACTGAGGATGGTATCTTTGTTACTGATGAAAAATTAACCCTGCAATGGATGAATTACGGTGCTCAAAAAGTACTCAATATTAACATGGATGAGTTTAATTCGATAGGGTTTAAGGAAATATTCAGAAAATTGGATATTCCCACAGAAAACTGGAACCATGATGAAAACACTTATTATTATACGGATGTTACTGCCCATATTGGAAATCATAAAATTCAATGCAGTGCCAATGTTTCGGCAATATGGGAAAGTGAAACAATTCAAGGCTATTCCATTGGAATACGAGAGATTAAACATCTTCATAGTGCGGTTAATCGTGTCATTGGAAATGTGGCCAGTTATTCTTTTGATGATATTATAACCGGAAACAGTAAAATGCTGAAGGTTATAGAGTCGGCTAAAAAAATGGCGAAAACAAAATGCTCAATACTGATTGAAGGTGAAAGTGGCACAGGAAAAGAACTCTTTGCACAGGCGACTCACAACTACAGCAGTTTTTCAGAAGGACCATTCGTGGCAATAAACTGCGCATCGTTACCTAAAGATCTATTGGAAAGCGAACTGTTTGGTTATGAAAAAGGGGCATTTACCGGGGCATCCAAAGAAGGCAACCCTGGAAAATTCGAACTGGCGGAGGGCGGAACAATTTTTCTTGATGAGATTGGAGAACTGCCATTAGAAGTTCAATCGAAACTATTGAGAGTGCTTGATGATTATAAAGTAAGAAGAATCGGTGGAAAAAGTGAAAAAAAACTTAATCTCAGGGTAGTGGCCGCAACGAATCGAAATTTACTTGAAGAGGTGAAAAATAAAAATTTCAGACAGGATCTGTATTATCGGTTGAATGTTCTTAAGATAGACATCCCACCTTTGAGGGAACGCAGGGAAGATATTGAACTAAGTGCAAATTATTTTCTTAGGAAATTAAAGAGGGAATATAATAAAAATGTTGCCGATAAATTCAGTCCTGAATTTATTAATTATCTTAAGGAATATAATTGGAATGGAAATGTAAGAGAATTGCAGAATGTAATAGAAAGAGCCTATTATTTGTGTGATGAAAGAATCATCACTGAGAAATATCTATCCGAAAATATTTTAAGAAAAGAACTGTTGAACCTTGATGTTGTTTCATTGGAAGATACGGAAAAAGGAAACATCATAAAGATGATCATGAAATGCAATGGAAATGTTATTGAGGCCGGGAAAAATTTAAATTTAAGTAAATCAACGATTTATAGGAAAATAAAAAAATACAATATAAATTCCGAGATAGGGCTTTAGATTTCCCATAAACGGGAAAAAACTCCCTTTTATCGACCCATAAATGGGAAAAGCCAACTAAAATATTGTTTTTGTGAATTTTTAGCAGGGAAAAAGGATCAATTATGGGAATTCAGTAAATTGATGTCATAGAAATTATATTTGATTAGACTCACGTCAGGCATAAATGCTTAGCGTGAGTCTTTTTTTATTATTGTACCAACTTAAAGATGGTATAATATCATCTTTAAGTTGGCATGATAATTGCGTTATATATCAATAGATCGATTAGAAAGGCGGTTAAAATATTTAATAGTAGCGTATATGGTTTTAGAACGATGAGTAAACCCTGATTTTTACACAGGTAATATTAATACTCAGGGTTAAGTGAGGTGTTCTAAATAATGAAGAGTCGTGTGATTTTACATCGGAATTGAATGAGTGAGGAATCGACACAATTGAATGATACGGAAACTTAATGTTTTGAATTTATGTAAACGAATAATGTTCTAATAAAAAATAAAGAAAAGGTGGGGATCGTTTTGAGTATATCAAAAGTTAACGCGATAGATTTATATAAAACCATGTTAAAAATAAGAAAGTTTGAAACAACAGCTAAGGACTATTTTGCAGAGGGAAAAATTCCCGGTTTTGTTCATCTCTATATTGGTGAAGAAGCCATTGCTACAGGAGCCTGTGCTAATTTAAACGAGGATGATTATATTACCAGTACTCATAGAGGTCATGGACATATCATTGCTAAAGGCGGAGATTTGAAACTCATGATGGCTGAGCTTTTTGGAAAAGCTACCGGATTAGGAAAAGGTAAAGGCGGTTCGATGCACATTGCCGATGGAACAAAAGGGATACTGGGTGCTAATGGGATCGTTGGTGCAGGCCATGATATAAGCTTAGGCGCAGCATACAGTGCTCAGTACAGAGGAACACAACAGGTATGTGTATGTTTCTTTGGGGATGCTTCCACAAATCAGGGAACATTCCATGAGTCGTTAAACATGGCTAGCGTATGGAAACTTCCAATCGTTTATATATGTGAAAATAATTTATATGGTATTTCTACATGCCAGGCTAAACATCAGGCAATAAAAGATATTTCTGTAAGAGCTGCTTCTTATGATATGCCCGGCATTACCATCGATGGAAATGATGTTTTTGCTGTAAGTGAGGCAGCTAAAGAAGCAATAAAAAATGCAAGAGATGGCAAAGGACCTACACTTATTGAATGCAAAACTTATCGCCAGAGAGGACATTTTGAGGGGGAGCCTGGAAATTATAAACCAGTTGCAGAACAAGAAGCGTGGCTTAAAAAAGATCCTATTCCCAGAATGGAAAAACTGATGTTAGATAACAAGATAGTAAATGCAGATGAACTGAAATCCATACAATTGGATATAGAAGAACAAATAAAAGCTGCAGTGAAATTTGCTGAGGATAGTCCATTGCCACCACTGGAATCAATGGTGGAAGATGTTTATACCGATATTACAGAGGAGATGAGAGTAAGATGAATATCACATTTTTAGATGCAATAAAAGAAGCAATGAGAAGAGAAATGAAAAAAGATGAAAGTGTCTATGTTTTAGGAGAAGATGTAGGATGCTTTGGCGGATGTTTTGGTGCTACAGCAGGTCTTTTTGATGAATTTGGAGATAAAAGAGTAAAAGACACTCCTATTACGGAAGGAGCAATTATTGGATGTGCAGTAGGTTCTGCAGCTACCGGTTTAAGACCAGTGGCAGAGCTTATGTTTAGTGATTTTTGTACGGTTGCAATGGATATGATTGTCAATCAAGCAGCAAAAATGAGATATATGGTTGGAGGAAAGATCACGCTTCCAATGGTAATAAGAATGCCTCTTGGAGCAGGCGTTTCGGCATCTGCCCAACATTCACAATCCCTGGAAGCTTGGTTTACACATATTCCGGGTCTTAAGGTAGTATATCCAACAACTCCGGAAGATGCGTTAGGATTACTTATGACTTCTATCGAAGACGATAATCCAGTCATTTTTATGGAACATAAACTTTTATATGGAGTCAAAGGTGAAGTGCCTGATGATATTAAACCGATACCTTTAGGTGTGGCCAGGGTGCACAGAAAAGGAACAGATATAACGGTCATTGCCACGGGTAAGATGGTTCATGAAGCTATCGAAGCTGCAGAACAATTATCGAAGGAAGGAATTTCTGTTGAAGTATTAGATCCAAGAACATTATATCCTCTTGATAAAAAAGCAATATTTGAATCAGTCGAAAAAACACATAAAGTACTTGTAATCACAGAAGAAAATAAAAGAGGTGGTTACGGCGGAGAAATTTCTGCGATGATAAGCGAAGAATGCTTTGATAGTCTTGATGCTCCGGTAGTTAGAATAGGTGCCTTAAATGTTCCGATACCATTTGCGAAATGCCTTGAAGAAGTAGTAATTCCAAATGCAAAAGATATTGTTAACGGAATTAAATCACTGTTCTAGTCCGCTGTTCTAGTCAAAAAAGGAGGGTACCCCTCCCTCCTTTTAAAATTAGGGTGGTTGTTTATGAGTAAAATTGGGATAATTTTAAACCCTTCTTCTGGACCTGAGACCAGAGTTCATCTTGCATAAGTTGGGCTTTCTTTAATTATGGGGTGCGAAAATTTGCGAAGAGAATGAGTAAGTCAATTTTACGAAAAGATGCTTAAGCAAGTTTCTGAAGAAGGGATTTTAAAAACAACAAACGATTAAAAATAAAAAATGGGAGGATTAATATGGCGAAAATTATAGTAATGCCAAAGCTTGGCTTAACAATGGAGGAAGGAACCATTAGTAGATGGATCAAAACGGAAGGGGAAAATATAGAGGCAGGAGAGGCACTGCTGGAAGTGTCCACTGATAAGTTAGTGAATGAAATTGAATCAAGTGAAAGCGGCGTGGTTAGAAAGATTTTATTCCCGGAGGGGGAAAATGTTAAGTGTTTAGAACCAATCGCTATTATTGCTGCTTTAGATGAAGATATATCGAATCTACTTGAGGAAACTGGTACAACTGGAGAAGTTGAAGTTGAAAAAGAAGTTGACGCCCAGATTAAGTCGGTGAGAGTTGAAGGAGAAGTTCCAGGCAGAATAAAGGCAGCGCCAATAGCTAAAAAACTCGCAGAAGAAAAAGGAATTAATCTTGAGTTAGTAACAGGTACAGGCCATAACGGAAGAATAGTGCTTAAGGATGTCGAAGATTACATTGAAGAAAACAAGACGAAAATTTCTCCAACAGCTGCCAAAATGGCTAAAGATCTGAATGTTAATGTAAATGATATTGACTCTAAGGGAAGAATTATGAAAGAAGATATATTAAAAACATTAGGAACAAACGAGGAAACGTCACTCATTAAAACGCCTGAATTGGATGAAATAGTGATACCTTCAATGATGAGAAAAATAATTGCAGCTAGAATGCTGGAAAGCTGTAGCATATCTCCAATGGTAACTTTTAATATGGAAATTGATACATCAGCACTGAAAGAATTCAGAGAAAAACTTAAAGAGAGTTTTAAAACAGCAAATGCTAAATTAACGTATAACCACCTGTTAATGAAAATTGCTGCTAAAACTTTAAAAGAGTTCCCATATATGAATGCCAGCTTTGATGGAAAAGAAATAATACTCCATAAATCTGTAAATATCGGTCTTGCAATATCGATTGAGGGCGGACTGATGGTTCCCAATATAAAGAATGTTCAGGATAAATCTCTTCTAGACATAGCATTAGAAACTGAAGAAATGATTATAAAAACAAAAGAGAATAAACTGCTTCCTGATGATGCGGTTAGAGGAACTTTTACCATAAGCAATATAGGAATGTTTGGTATCGCTACCTTCTCACCCATAATAAATCAGCCTGAATTAGCAATTCTTGGAGTCAATGCAATTGTTGACAGAGTGGTTGCTGTTAACGGTGAAATAGTAATCAGGCCAATGATGAATTTAAGTTTAACGGTAGATCATCGCGTAATAGATGGCGCTATGGCAGCACAATTCTTGAAGAGGTTCAGGGATATCGCTGAAAACCCTTTGTTATTGTTAATGTAGGGAATCGACAAAACCAGCAAGGAACAGTTTGAAATATAATATTTAATCAAATTTTAATAATGTCTAAAGGAGGATTTGAAAATAATGGCTAATAGTGATAAAAAAGAAAATAACGTTGAAAAAAAAGTTCTTATTATAGGTGGAGGACCTGGTGGCTACGTAGCGGCAATCAGAGCAGCTCAGCTAGGAGCAAAAGTTACGGTCATCGAAAAACAATGGCTTGGCGGAACTTGCCTAAATGTTGGATGCATACCAACGAAAGTACTTTTACATACGGCAGAAATATTAACTGAAATGAAACAAGCAGATTTAATAGGAATAAGCGTAGAAGGAAATTTCGATGTCGATTGGGCATCTTTGCAAAATAGAAAAAAAGCCGTTGTAAAGAAGCTTGTAGACGGAGTCAAATATCTGCTTAAAGCTAATAAAGTTGAAGTGATTGAAGGCAAAGCATCCTTTATTGATAAAAATACCGTTAAAATAGATAAAGAAGATGGGTCATCTATGGAAATGACTGCAAGCGAAATCATCGTGGCAACGGGATCAGAACCTTTTATACCACCAATTAAAGGATCGGATTTAGAAGATGTCATAGACAGTACGGATGCTTTATCGTTAGAAAAAATTCCTGAAAGTATTGTTATTATAGGGGGAGGTGTTATTGGAACTGAGTTTGCAACTGTATTTAACAGCTTAGGTTCTAAAGTCACAATCGTTGAAATGCTGCCATATATCCTTCCCCCAATAGACAGAGAAATCGGAGAAATGACGAAAAAAACATTGAGTAAAGAGGGAGTAAAAATATATACCGGAGCCAAGGTAACGGGTATTGAACAAGGCGAAAATGGCATTATTGTTTCAGTTTTGCTTGGTGATAAGGAAATGAAAATTGAGGGAAACAAAGCTCTGGTAGCAGTTGGGAGACGAGCGGTAGTAAAAGGATTAAATATAGAAAATGCCGGGGTTGCACTTGACAGAGGAAATATTGTAGTTGACAAGAGTATGAAAACAAATGTTGAAGGAATATATGCGATAGGTGATGTAACAGGGATTAATATGCTTGCCCATGTAGCTTCTGAACAGGGAGTGGTAGCGGTTGAAAACATAATGGGAATGAACACTAAAATGGATTACAAAGCCGTTCCGGCATGCGTATATACCAAACCGGAAATTGCTGCAGTAGGTTTAACGGAAGAAGAAGTAAAGGAAAAGGGTATCCCTTACAAGGTTGGAAAGTTCCCTTTGGCAGCCAATGGAAAGGCACTTATCATGAATGAAACAGGTGGTTTCATAAAGATTATTGCAGATGAGAAATATGATGAAATTTTAGGAATACATATATTAGGGTCAAGAGCGACGGATATCATTGCAGAAGGAGCACTGGCTTTAAGGATGGAATGCACACTGGAAGAAATCATAACGACAATACATGCACATCCAACCGTGGGAGAAGCAATGAAGGAAGCCGTTCTTGCCGCCAACAAAAAAGCGATCCATATGGTCAATGGGTAACTAAGAGATGCTATTTGTTAAGCATAGCAATACAGATCCCTATAAAAGCCATGCCATAGAAGAATTCTTGATGAATAAGTTTGATGAAGATTGTTTTATGTTGTGGAAAAATGAAAAGTGTATTCTAATCGGTAACTATCAGAATGCTTACAGTGAAATAAATACGGATTATGTAAAGCAATATAATATTCCTGTTGTAAGAAGAATTACAGGAGGAGGCACGGTATTTAACGATGAAGGAAATTTCAATTTTTCATTTATTAGTTGCAATGTTGGTGAGGATTGTTTTGATTTTAAAAAGTTCACGACTCCAATTGTCCGGGCTCTCAACAAACTTGGTATTAAGGCCGAACTATCCGGAAGAAACGATTTGACCATAGAGGGTAAAAAGTTTTCTGGAAATGCTCAGTACAAAAGTAAAAATAAGGTGCTGCACCATGGTACCCTGCTGTTTTCTTCAAATATATCTGATTTAGCTAATGCATTGAAAGTTAATCCGATAAAGATTGAAAGCAAGGGAATAAAATCCGTTAAAAGTCGGGTCACTAACATTTGTGATTATCTTAAAGTTTCCATGACAACTGAGGAATTTAAGGAGTATCTTTGTAACGAAGTCTACAGTAGCACTGAAAATGCAGAAATTTATGAAATTACAGAAGATGATTGGAAGGAAATTAATCAAATAGCAGCAAAAAAGTATGCAACCTGGGAGTGGAACTATGGAAAAAACCCTCAGTTCAATATGGAAAGAGAAAAGAAATTTATAGGTGGCATCGTTAATGTTTCTATGAATTTCAATCAAAACAGAATTCAAAATGTGAAAATTCATGGAGATTTTTTCAGTCAAAAGGATATAACGGTTATTGAAGATGCTTTAATTGGAGTATCTTATGATCAAAAGTCAATATATGAGGCTCTGAAGGATTTTGATATGCAGGAATATTTTATGAACATATCCAATGAGAACATTTTGGATGTATTAATTTAATGAGAGGAGCGTAAATGATCTCTAAAAATAAACCGGAGTGGTTAAAAATAAGAATAAAATCTGGAGCTAATACGGGGAATGTGAGTAGTATATTAAAAAAATATACTTTGAATACTGTTTGTGCTGAAGCAGACTGTCCCAATGCATATGAGTGCTTTAGCAGAGGTACCGCAACATTTATGATTTTAGGTAAAAATTGCACCAGAAACTGTAAATTTTGCAAGGTTATTAAAGCTGAACCAGAAGAGTTGAACCCAATAGAGCCGATAAATATCGCGAAAGCTATCAAGGAAATGGATTTAAAGCATACCGTTATCACCTCTGTGACAAGAGATGATCTTCCGGACGGGGGAGCAGGTCATTTTGCCAGTACGATTTCAGAAATTAAAAAAAATTGCCCGAATGTTACGATAGAAGTGCTCATTCCTGATTTTAAAGGGGAATATGATTCTTTAAAAAAAGTTGTTGAAGCTAAGCCGGATGTCCTAAATCATAATGTTGAGACAATATCGAATCTCTATTCTTCAGTAAGACCCATGGCAGTATATAAACGTTCTTTAGAACTCTTGAAAAGGGTTAAAGAAATAGACGACAGCATATTTACTAAGTCCGGATTTATGGTTGGTCTTGGTGAAAATGCAGAGCAGGTTATAGAACTTCTAAAGGATTTAAAAAAGGTGAACTGCGATATTATTACAATAGGACAGTACCTACAGCCTTCAAAAGAGCATTATGAAGTTAAGGAATATGTAAAACCTAGCAAATTTAAAATTTACGAAATAGTAGCCAAGAATATGGGATTTAAATTTGTCGCCGCAGGGCCATTTGTCAGAAGTTCTTATCATGCAGAAGATGGTTTGAATAGTTTGAATTGAGATTAGTTATATCCTGGATCCTAGGTCGTATTTCCGAAATTTATACGGAATATTAAAAGTTTTTATTAATCTATCCTCGAACCTTTCATAAAATTGCATTAAGTTATAAGTTTATCTGTTTACGGGAAATTGGAAAATAACAAAAATAAAGGAGATAAAATGAAAGCAGCAGTATGGTATGGAAATAAAGATGTTAGAGTGATGGATGTACCTGAGCCACCGGCACCTCGTAAAGGGGAAGTGAAAATCAAGGTCGAATGGTGTGGAATTTGCGGATCCGATTTACATGAGTACATTGCCGGTCCGATTTTTATACCAACAACGACACCTCATCCGTTAACGGGCAAAATAGCACCACTTATTCTTGGACATGAATTTTCCGGGACGATTGTTGAAGTGGGGTCAGAGGTTAAGGGGTATAAAGTAGGCGACAGAGTTGCCCCAGATGCCTGTCAAGTATGCCATGAATGTAATCCATGCAAAATTGGAAAGACCAATGTTTGTGAAAAACTGGCATTTACTGGCTTAATGGCAGATGGTGCTTTTGCGGAATACGTTAATGTTCCGGACTATACCCTGTATAAGATTCCAGATAACATGTCCTTTGAAGAAGCGGCTTTGATTGAGCCACTTGCAGTAGCGGTTCATGCTGTACGCCAGGGACCCCTTGTTGAAGGTGATAGTGTTGTTATTTTTGGAGCAGGAACCATTGGATTGTGCACGCTTCTCGCTGTTAGAGCGGCTGGCGCTGGAAAAATATACGTAATAGAATTAGCAAAAGCAAGAAAAGAATTGGCGAAAAAATTGGGAGCACACGAAGTTTTAGATCCCAGTGAAATTGATATTAATACAAAAATTAGGGAACTTACAAACGGCATAGGACCGGATGTCGTATTCGAATGCATCGGCAATGATAAGGTAACGCCTACAGCCATCGAAGTTGCTAGATCCGGGGGTAAAGTTATCCTTATGGGAGTTTATGAAAAAGAAACTAGTCTTCAGATGAACGCGGTCGTATTTACGGATAAAATCATTATTGGTTCATTAGCCTATGCAGGAGATTTCAAAACGGCAATTGATTTAGTATCCGATGGACGTATTGATGTATCGCCACTGATAACTGGAAAGATACACCTTAATGATATTATCGAAAAAGGCTTTGAAGAACTGATCAATAGAAAAAACGAAAATGTAAAAATCATTGTAAAACCAGTTTAACAAAAATCTGATTAGGAAACTTCCGAAAAGTTCAACATTCAAAGATAGTGATACGATGTGCATGGTTTATCATGAATATTGAACAACACATTGTGCTTATTTGCGTCATTTGTTTTGAAATAAGTGCTTTTCGGAGTTTTCATTAGTACCTGATTTTCCGTTTAATAGATAACCTCATAAGTCAATGCAAATGAATATGGGTCCGGTAGAGGAGGTTAAGAATATGAAAATAGTCTGTATCGGGGACAGTATAACACATGGGTATAAAATTAGAACTTCACAAATCTGGACAAGCTTAATTCAAAAAATCAATGAAGTTCAGGTTTTGAATAAAGGAATTATTGGAGATAGTACTACAAATATGGTAACAAGATTTCATGAGGATGTTATCGAAAACAATCCTTCTCATGTCATTATTATGGGTGGAATCAATGACTTGATTAGTGGAGTACCAACTGATGTTATTTGTGAAAACGTATTTGCCTTAGTTCTTCAAGCTTATGTGAATAATATCATTCCAATAATAGGCGTTCAATTTCTTACCGAACCATTAACAGCTGCAGAGTATTGGCCAGATGTAGATGATTTTATCAAGTTAAATAAAAAATTATCAGATCTGAGAAGATTGCTTTTAGAATTATCAAAAACATACCGTATAAAAATCATTGATTTTTATACGGAAATGAAGAAACACATTAAAGCAGGAAATAAATTAAATATCTATATTGACGGATTGCATCTAAATGTTTTAGGTAACGAGATCATAGCCAGTGTAGTAAACACTTATTTAAACAAGACCTATTCAAAAGTCAAGGCGGTTCGATTCCCCCAGCTAAATTTAATAAGAATAACAAGTGTTTAATTCTTTTATGAGAGAAAACGTTTAAAGAAGAATATGGAAATAGTAAAGAGTATCTTTGCTATTTTTTGAAATTTAAAATATTTGGAGGATAAACATATGACTGCAACCGGTGAATTATTAGATATGGCTGAGATTGACATGACAGAAGAAAGTGGTCAACCAATCAAAGATGGGGAATACGGCGTATTTAACAATATGAACAACGCTATCGATGCAGCTTATATTGCCCAAAAAAAATACATGAAACAACCAATGGCCTTCAGAAGTAAACTGATTAGTGCGATGAGAGCCTTCATGCTTAAAAAAGAAAATATGGAAGTGATTTGTCAAATGGCTGTTGAAGAAACAGGTATGGGCAATTACGAACATAAACTTTTAAAGCACGAGCTGGCAACAACAAAAACACCGGGGGTTGAAGATCTTGTATCTGAAGCATTTGCCGGAGATCATGGATTAACGTTAATTGAGCATTCACCTTTTGGTGTTATCGGAGCTGTTTCCCCGTCAACAAACCCCAATGAAACCGTGATCTGCAACTCCATCGGCATGCTTGCCGCCGGGAATACCGTTATTTTTGCCCCTCATCCCAGTGCTAAGACAACCAGTGCTCTCACAATTAAACTTTTAAACAAAGCCATTATGGAAGTCGGAGGTCCGGAAAACTTAATTGTTACCACCGCCAGTCCATCCATTGAAAGTGCAAATATTATGTTTACCAGCGATAAAATCACGATGTTATGCGCTACCGGTGGTCCTGGTGTTGTAAAAATCGTATTAAAAAGCGGGAAAAAAGCCATCGGAGCCGGCGCAGGTAATCCGCCTGCCCTGGTTGATGAAACAGCAGATATTGAAAAAGCGGCAAAGGATATTATTGATGGTTGCTGCTTTGATAATAACCTTCCCTGTATTGCAGAAAAAGAAGTGGTGGTTGTCGAACAGGTTGCAGACGATCTTGTAGCGAACATGAAAAAGAATGGGGCCTATGAATTAACCGATGCGGCAAAAATAAAGGAATTGGAAGAGCTGGTTATTCCCGGTGGCAGACTCAGTCGTGATTATGTGGGAAGAGATGCAAAAACAATTTTAAAAGGCATTGGCATTGACGCAGATCCAACAGTTCGGGTTATTATTATGGAAACTAGTAAAGATCATACCTTTGCCGTTGAAGAACTGATGATGCCGGTTTTACCCATTATTCGGGTTGAAAATATTGCCGAAGGGATTAACGTTGCTGTGGATTTAGAACGGGGTAATCGACATACAGCGATTATGCATTCGACAAATGTTAATAATCTGAACGAAATGGCAAAAAGAGTACAAACCACTATTTTTGTTAAAAACGGCCCTTCCTATGCAGGAATCGGTGTAGGCGGCGAAGGTTATACAACCTTTACGATTGCCGGACCAACCGGCGAAGGCCTTACATCCGCCAGGACCTTTACCCGTAAAAGAAGATGCGTATTGGTAAACCAACTTTCTGATACTGAAGCAGCATTTCATTATACTACTTTCGCAGAAAATTACTAGTGTTCGTTGTAGTGTTACTTAAATGTTAAATAAATATCAATGTATTCTTTATGACCACAACTCTTTTTTAATTTCCACAATATATCAATTGAAAAAGACTGATGTTATCATTTTCACATAGACAAGGGTTGGAAAAATTTATTATAAAATGAAGGGAACAAAATGAATTATTCCCATCGTACCTGGGTAAGCGGTTGGTACAGCAAACAACGGCTTAAAGTCGCAAAGCTTCACGAAACTATTGTCAATCAGAGAAAGGACTTCCTGCATAAACTGTCACGGCAGATAACCAATGCCAATGACGTGGTGTGCATCGAAGATCTCGACATGAAGGCGATGTCCAAAGAAACCGATACTCTCAAACTGGGAAAGGCCACTGCCGACAAACAGTGGAAAATTATCGAAGAGGATTGGCGAAATCGGGAAAATTTCGGAAGCTACAATGATGATATTTTGTCATTTATATAGCAAGAAAAAAATAATTTAGTTTATTCTTAAGGAGAAAATTTAATGCCTAAAAAAATGATGACAATGGATGGAAACAATGCAGCGGCACATGTGGCCTACGCTTTTACTGAGGTTGCTGCTATTTATCCAATCACACCTTCATCCACCATGGCGGAGTATGCCGATGTGTGGGCTTCCCAGGGTCGAAAAAATATATTTGGTCAAATTGTAAAAGTTTCTGAAATGCAATCTGAAGGCGCCGCCGCGGGCGCTGTTCATGGTTCATTGGCGGCAGGCGTTTTAACAACAACCTTTACTGCTTCGCAGGGATTATTATTAATGATCCCGAATATGTATAAAATTGCCGGTGAATTGTTACCGGGTGTTTTCCATGTGACTGCGCGTGCTTTAGCAGTACAGGCACTGTCTATTTTTGGAGATCACAGT
>NZ_DATCHP010000092.1:0-6946 GCF_036508315.1 Acetobacterium sp.
TGCGGCAATCTTTAATTCTTATGCCAAATCTACACAAAAAGATATGACACCAGAAGAAAAGAAATTATCAGATGAAGAAACGGCAGAAAGAGCAAAAGATATTTTTGGATTCACACATTACATTAACAAACCAAAATAAAAGAAAGAGCAATTATCAGCTGATAATCTGACCATACTGGAATTTAAATACGGTTCATGCGCATAAGCTATAATGAACCCATAGATTCATTATAAATAATCGATGAGCCGGCTTAACCGCGAGGCCTCCTTAACAGCTGGTCTTTTATTATTGCTTTTAAGTATCCCGTTATATTATTCAATTAGAGATAAACAACATATTTGTTAAAAAAATACCCAATCGATGTTCAGATAATTAAATATTTAGACCATGAAAAGCATCTTTCAAATTAGAAATGGTTTTTAACGGCAGCGTCAAACAAAGCCCCGGCAATTTTAGAAATGAAAGAATTGCCCAGGGCTTATTTTTTTGGATGGCTTTACGTTCGTCCAGTCTTGGCATGGTGGCCGCTCCGCTCTCACCGTGCCTGCCATACGTTATCCCTCTACCCACGCCCCCGGCTTAACGCCCGGGACTTTGTTCGTTGTAACCTCAACTTCCGACAGATCCTGCGCCCTGGTCTCCGCTATCACTGCGACAAGGCTGAAATTTACTTCAGGCATCACGCATTCGTCGTGTCTTGCCGGGCAGAGCGAGCGGCTTGAATAAATACAGGTCTAAATAGAAAGATCAACTTGTAAATATTATGCACAATAATATGTTGAAAATTAATAAGTGCGAAGTGGATTTAGCTTTGGATAGTTAGATAAGACTTGCTATAGCTATTTTTTTTTGCCAAACACAGAATTCCTGAAGGGGCACCAAATAGAAACACTCTGATAGAACCGTTTATCGGTTCTGTTTTTTTGCGTTTTATCCTGATTTGTATCGATGGTTTGAGTTCCTTTTTCACACGTGTTGATTGTATTGACATATACAAAAAAGGATGCTATAATCGATTATAAAACACAATAATACATAACGAAACATAACTAAAAAATGAAATAACAAAGTAATATTTGGTAGAAAGAGTAGGAAATGAATAAGTTGAAAAAAAATAATGTCATCGTACTTAGTCTTGGAATTATTTTGATTATTTCAATCATCATTTCCTTTTGGATTGGTCGCTATCCCATCTATACTAAAGAATTGCTTGGCATTTTGCTGTCAAAGATCATGCCAATAGAGCAATTTTGGACAGATACGATGGAAACAGTTTTATTTAATATTCGCTTGCCCCGAATTGTTTTAGCTTGTCTGATAGGCTGTTGTCTGGCTGCGGCAGGAGCAGCCTATCAAGGCGTTTTTCAAAATCCGATGGCAGCTCCGGAGCTCCTGGGAGCTTCAGCCGGTGCAGCATTTGGTGCTGCCCTTGCAATTCTTAATTATGGAAACAGTTATATGATTGCCATCAGCGCTTTTTTCTTCAGTCTTTTAACGGTTGCTCTCGTGTATCTAGTCAGTAAGAGGGCGAAGGGCAGCGGTATGTTGGGTTTGATTTTATCCGGGATCATGGTCAGCTCTCTTTTTTCAGCCGGGACATCGTTTATCAAATTAGTTGCCGATCCGAATGAGCAGCTTCCGGCGATAACCTATTGGCTCATGGGGAGCTTAAGCGGAGCGAAGAACAGCGATGTTTCATTTGTAATCATACCGATGGCCATTGGGCTTATTCCGCTGTTTATTTTAAGGTGGCGGATGAATGTCCTCACGATGGGTGATGATGAAGCAAGGACCATGGGGGTGAATTCCAACCGGGTTCGGATCATCGTCATTGTCTGTGCCACTTTGGTTACAGCAGCCAGTGTATCGGTAAGTGGTATGATTGGCTGGGTAGGCCTGGTCATTCCTCATCTGGCCAGAAAACTTGTCGGCAATAATTACAATCATCTGATGCCAACCAGTATGTTACTTGGTGCCATTTTCCTTTTGGCGGTGGACAATGTATCAAAATATCTATTTTCGACAGAGATCCCTATCGGCATATTGACTGCTTTTATTGGGGCGCCGTTCTTCCTCTACTTAATTACAAGAAAGGGTGATATCTATTGAGCATTGAAGTATCAAATCTTAGTTTTGGCTACAACCATCGACTTGTTCTCGATGGCATTAATTTTAAAGCACAGGAAAATCAGTTAGTATCTATTTTGGGACCGAATGGTGTCGGAAAGAGTACTCTTTTTCATTGCATCCTGGGTTTGCTGAAGGGATATCAGGGTCAGGTGCTGCTGAATGGTAAAGATACTAATGAAATGAGTATCAAGGAAATGGCTGAATTAGTAGCCTTTATTCCCCAATCCCACTATTCATATTTTAATTTCAGCGTATTTGATATGGTTCTCATGGGGACAACGGTTCAGGTATCTGCCTTTTCCAAACCTGGGAAAAAACAGGTGATGCTTGTGGAAGCAGCTCTGGCAAGACTCGGGATTTGTCATTTAAGAAACCGTGGATTTACCCAGATAAGCGGTGGGGAACGTCAGCTTGTTTTAATGGCTCGGGCCCTTGTTCAGGAAGCTAAAATTCTGATTTTAGATGAACCCACGGCAAATCTGGATTATGGCAACCAGATTCGAGTGATGACACAGATAAAGTCTTTGGCCAGAGAAGGATATACCATTATACAGTCAACCCATAATCCTGATCAAACCTTTTTGTTTTCAGACAAGGTCATAGCCATGAAGGATGGAAAGATTGTAGCCTATGGCGTGCCTGGTGATATTTTTACAGAAGAGTTGATTCGCAATCTTTATGCAGCCGAAGTGAAGATTAAAAGTTTGTATGAAGACAAAGTAAGAGTATGCATTCCAACGTGTGCGATTTAAAGACTGTGAAAGATTCAATTTATGTTAGTCACCTCAAAAGGGGTTCTAAATATATTACGAGAAAGAGGAGAAGTAAATGAAAAAAAAATTCTATGGTTGTTGCTCGCAGTGTGTTTAGTCATGACAATGGCAACTGCCTGCAGCAATGCTGGTGCAAGTGCTCCAAATGAAAATGCAACCACCAGCTTTACGGACACCACAGGACGAACGGTAGAAGTTCCCACTAATATTACTAAAATCGTACCTTCCGGTTCACTGGCTCAAATGGCGCTTTTTGCTTTGGCGCCTGAAAAGTTTGTCGGGATTACAAGTGCATGGACGGACCTAAATAAACAGTACATCGATACAAAATATTATGAGCTGCCAGTTTTAGGACAGTTTTATGGAATGAAAAATTTAAATCTTGAAGAAATTGCCAGGGTTAACCCTCAAATCATTATTGATATTGGTGATGCAAAGAAAACGGTTGTAGAAGATATGGACGCTATTCAGACACAGGTTGGAATACCTGCTGTACATATTGAGGGAACAATGGATAAGATGGCTGAAGCATACAGAACATTGGGTAAACTTCTCAACATGGAAAAAGATGGAGAAACTCTGGCCAAGTATTGTGAAAAAACCAACAGTGATACCCAGGCTATTATGGATAAAGTTGGGGAAGCCGGAAAAGTCAAGGTGGTTTACTGTATGGGTGATAATGGCCTTAACGTAATTGCCAAAGGCTCCATTCATGCAGAGGTTATTGATAAGGTCAGCAATAATATGGCTGTATTGGATTCAGTTTCAAGCATGGGAACCGGAGATACAGTAAGTATGGAACAGTTATTGTTGTGGGATCCTGATGTGATTATTTTTGCTCCCGGAAGCATTTACAGCACAGTTGTAGCTGATCCAGCCTGGCAGCAACTGACGGCAATAAAAAATGGAAAATATTATGAAGTGCCGAATGGTCCTTACAACTGGATGGGATTCCCACCTTCTGTCAACCGATACATGGGTGAGATTTGGATGACCCAGCTGTTATACCCGGATCAGGCGAAATACAATGTTTATGATAAAGCAAAAGAATACTATAAACTTTTCTATCATAGTGATCTGACCCAAGACCAATATAATGCCCTGGTGGCAAATTCAATTGCAAAAACTGCAAAATAGCATAATATAAAAAAACGGCAAAGTAGTCAAATTAGACTATTTTGCCGTTTTTAGTTGGATCAAGGATGGGCGCAATCTAACAGCCCATAGCTCCATATTATTAAGAACCGTTTCCAATCAGAGCCTGAAGTCGGCAGAATATCGGAATTTATATGATTATTATCTGCAATTCAATGAGTAAACTTTAGTTTGAGATTCTTTCTTTCCTTCTAATATTCTTTCCCAAATCGTCAAAATAATTCAGATAAAAAATATATCAATAATAATTGAAAATTGTTAAAATAGAAAAAATTACAAAAAGTTATTGACGGGATTGATGTATACGTGCACAATTAATATTATAAATATTGTGAAATTTACAACATTCAAATTATTTTGGATGCGTCAAGGAAAATGCTGTAAAAAATAATTTCGATGTTTCTTTTATAGTTCTTGGAGTGGTCGCCGATTTGAATGATTAAATTAGAATGGAGGATTGATAAGACTACAACATATTAAAGCTGATTCTGTTAAACAATAAAAATTATGGCAATTGTGAAATTCAAAAACACAAGTGTAAATTGCTTTGGTGTCAGTTTTCATAAACAATTTTATAACGTATAGGCGAACAGTTCAAAGAACTGTACGACGTATAGTGGAAAAATTGTTTCATGTAAACAGACAGCGAAGCTCACAGTACTCTCGCAATTACCTAAATAAAAATTAATAAGGAGATTTATCATGGAAAAATCATTGAAAAAGTCAGTTATCAATCTTTATGGATTGCCATCATTTGGTTTTCAGACATTTGTCAACATAGAAGTACTGTTTTTCGCAGCATTTCTAACAGATTTTGTCAAAATTCCTCTGGCATTGACTAGCCTTCTATTACTGGTCACAAGTATTTTTGATATTATATGGGTTCCAACAGCCGGTGTAATATTAGAAAAAAGCAATATGAAATGGGGTAAATACCGTTCATGGCTGTTAGTTGGACCGCCGATTGCAGCAATATTTTATGTGCTTCAATTTTCACAATTAGGAAGCACTGCAACAATGAACGCAATCGTTATATTTATTGGTTTCATCGTGAGCCATTTAGTATGGAATACTTATTATGCAGCCCATATTTCAATGAATAACTCGTTGACAACGGTTAGAGAAGAAAGAATTACAATGGCAAGCAATAGAGGAATGTTCAATGCACTGGGAACCCTTGCATTTTCCTATTTCGGCGTGAAAGCCATTACCGCCATTGGAACAGGCGTTGGTAATCCCGTTTTAGGCTATACCTATGTGGCTATTATCACCGGTGTCATTATGACCCTATGCTTTTGGACTTATTTTGTGATCACAAAAGATTATGCCAACAAAGGCTGTGAGATAAAAACGGGGAAACCTGCTCAAAAAATGTCTGTGGGAGAAATGTTGAAGCAAATTATAGTTAATCCACCGTTGATTGGATTAATGATTGTCGAATTAGGAAGATATTTAGGACGCTTTGTTATTTTTGGAATGGCATTTTATTACTTTAAATATGTTATAAACGATTTGCCTGGACTGGCATTGTTTGTGACAGGATTAACCATTGTTAATTTCTTCTCAGCAATGATCGCTGCGCCGATTGCAAAAAAAATCGGAGAAAAAAATACGTATTTAATTTCACTATCCCTTTTAGTTATCGGTTTGCTTCTCGTCTGGTTTTTACCACTGAGTGCAACCGCATTTAAAATCGTGATGTTTATTGCCTATATTGGTTATGGATTGCCAGATTCACTGGGTGTTGCCATGTATTCAGCAACCGTTGATTATGGTGAATGGAAGACTGGGAAAAATGCCAGAGGTTTTATTATGTCTCTGATCAGTTTCCCCATAAAAATATCCATATTTATCAGATCCATTATTATTGCTGCAGTGCTTGCTTCCGTAAACTATGTGGCTGATATGGCGGTAACATCAGGATTGATTCAAGGTATCAAAAATGGCTTTGCTTTATATCCGGCTATAATAATGATACTGGGAATGATTTTAATGTTCAAATTGTATACACTGACACCATCAAAAATGGAAGTGATCTGTAAAGACTTAGCAGATAAAAAATAATGACCGTTTGATACATAACAAAAACAAGGAGGTAATGGATATTGATTATTATTGGAGAAAAGATTAACGGTGCGATTCCCTCCGTAGGGAAAGCAATCGCTGAAAAAGATGGGGACTTTATAAAAAATCTTGCTTTAGTTCAAACACAAGCAGGGGTTAATTTTATTGATGTTTGTGCTTCGGTAGAGGATAGTATTGAGCTTGAAACAATGAAGTGGTTGATTGATCTGGTACAAGCGGTAACAGAAACACCGATTGCAGTTGACAGCCCAAATGTAAATATCTGTGTAGAAGCCATGAAATTCTGTAACAAACCAGGTTTGTTCAATTCCGTATCCTTGGAAGGAAACAAGGTTGATTTGGCATTTAAAGCAATCGCCGATACCAAATGGGAATGTGTTGCCCTGTTAAACAGCGACAAGGGAATTCCGAAAACAGCCAAAGACCGTTTGGATGTCTTTGCAGATCTAATGGCAAAAGTAAAAGAATACAAGATTGATCCTTCCAGGATGCATATTGATCCACTGGTTGAAATGCTTTGTACCTCTGAAGAAGGTATCAGCATGGTCACCGAAGTCATCAGGGAAATAAAAGCACAGTATCCAACCATTCATGTTACCGGGGCTGTGAGTAACATCTCATTTAACCTGCCGGTCCGTAAAATGGTGAACATGGGCTTCGTGGTTCTGGCAATGAATGCCGGACTGGACAGCGCCATTCTTGATCCCACCAACAGAGATCTCATGGGCATCATCTTTGCAACAGAAGCACTCTTAGGCGAAGATGAATACTGTATGGAATACATTGGCGCTTACAGAGAAGG
>NZ_DATCHP010000093.1:0-18182 GCF_036508315.1 Acetobacterium sp.
TACCTGCCGCCATCGTGCTTGCCCCGCCGATAACATAATTATCCGGACTTCCCAGCCACACTGAGGTTGTGAGGTTTCCAGTCATTCCTGTAAACCATAAATCTTTTTCATCATTGGTCGTACCTGTTTTCCCTGCTGTTGCGTAAATCTGACTCGCATTGCTCCCGGTTCCGTATTTTACCTCATCCGTAAGAATACTCATCATATTGCTTGCAGTGGTATCAGACATTACCTTGCGGGTTGTTAAATTGGATTTCTCCTTGTTGAAAATTTCCTTTCCGTTGGTTTGTTCAATTTTATTAATGAAATAAGGCTGATTATAAACACCGCCATTGTTGAGTGTATTAAATGCCGCTGACATTTCGTAAGGCTTTATTCCATAGGTCATTCCGCCAAGGGCTGTTGCAAGATTATAATCCGAATCTTCAAAGGTGGTGATTCCCATTTCCTGCATAAAGGCAATGGCATCGGAAGGTCCGATTTTATCAAAGATCTTAACTGATGGAATGTTATAAGAATAGACTAAAGCCTGTCTCACTGTAACATTTCCGTGATAGCCGCCGCCGTAGTTCTTAGGGGCGTATCCGCCAAAATCAGTATAGGCATCCAGAATGGTAGTTGAAGGCGTTATTAACCCTTTATCCATGGCTGCTGCATAATAGAGGGGTTTAATATTGGACCCTGGCTGTCTCGGGGTATCTGCCATATCAATTTGTGTATTCCCGCCATAATAGGCTCTGACACTGCCATCTAAATCCGTGGTAACCATACTCCCTGTTTCTGAATCCAGGCCATTGTTATCCAGGCCTGTTGTCAGACTGTCAATGGCATCCTCCTGATAAACAGAGTTAATCGTGGTATAAAGACGGTAACCACCGTTGGCAATGTTTTCTTTGATGTACATAATGGCCTGATCCTCGGTGATCCCCCGTTCCTGCATAACAGCTGAAGCCTGTGTTTTGGCATATTCATTGAGTGCTTTTCCGACGAATGCCTCATAACCATCGACAATCTGATCATCGCTATTGATGGTTGCCGGGTCTCTGATCGTAATTTCAGTGGCTGCAGCCGCATCGGATTCTTCCTGGGTAATATATTTTTCTTTGACCATGCGTGCCAGTACTTCAAGCTGCCGTTTTTTTGCAGCATCAAAGTTAGTATTTGGGGCATAGGCGCTAGGCGCCTGGGGCAGCCCGGCAAGCATTGCTGCTTCTGCCAGATTTACATCTGAAACACTTTTATTAAAGTAGGTCTGTGAAGCTTCCTCAATCCCGTAAGCTCCGGACCCAAAGTAGTATTCATTAAAATACATTTCCAGGATCTGGGGCTTCGTATATTTTTGTTCCAATTGCAGTGCAATTGAAATTTCCTTTAATTTTCTGACAAATGACTGATTAAAGGTTTGCTCTGTGGCGATATCCGGCAAAAACAATACTCTGGCAAGCTGTTGGGTAATGGTGCTGGCACCTTCTCCGATACCCTGATTGGCTATATTTGCAAAAAAAGCACGGGTAATCCCAAAAACATCAATGCCGAAATGATCGTAGAAACGGGAATCCTCAACGGAGATCAGTGCCTCCTGCAGGTCAACCGGAATCTGGTCAATGGTTACATTGGTACGGTTTTTTGTATACAATTGAGCAATCAGCACATTATCCTGGGAGTAAATTTCTGTTTTATCTTTAACCTGATATTCATAGTCAGAAATATCCATCCGATTAGCAGCATAAATTGAATAAACAACGCCAACGCTTAGAATCGCCAGGATCAGAAAAACGACTAAAACCTTAGCCCCAATATGGTTTTTTTTCTTACGTCGTCTCATTCCCTTTGTTTGTTTTCGACTCATTCTATCACCTTTTTCTTTTCATATTTTCTAAGATTATTCCTGAGGTCTTTTAATTCACTATTAAGTTCTGCCTCAAAAGTTAAACCTTTTTTCATCGGCAGAGACAATGTCAGCGATTTTGCATGGAGAGCCTGGTGGGACAACCCAAAGGAATCTTCCATATTTCCGGTATAAAGAGGATCTCCAATAACAGGATTGCCCAAATGCTGTAAATGCACACGGATTTGGTGAGTTCTTCCTGTTTCCAGGATCAACTCCACCAAAGATGCCTTGGGATATTCCTCGATGACCCGGTAATGGGTAATCGAAGGTTTTCCCTTATTTGTAACAATCCGGTGAATGCTATCCTCATAGGGCTGACCAATGGGGGCATTAATGACACCACTTTCCTTGGGAAGCTGTCCATGAACAAAAGCATAATATATCTTTTGAACCTTACCTTCATTCATTTGTTTCTGAATGAAATGATGGACATACTTATTCTTTGCAATGGCTACAAGACCAGTGGTATCTCTATCCAACCGATTAATAAATCGAATCTTTGCTGATACCCCGCTTTTCTCCCAATGATCACTAATATAATTGGTCAATGTGTCAAAATGATGACTTTTAGAAGGATGGGTCACACAGAAGGATGGCTTATTAACAACCAGAAGTTCATCATCCTCATAAACAATATTAAGGATTCCAGGAACAGCCACACCATCAATGGCTTCATGTGGCATGACAATTTCAATGCTGTCCCCCACCATTATTTTATCTCCGAGAAAACAATCTTTGTGGTTTAGGATTATTTTCCCTTTCCTTTTAATTTCTCGAATCAACCGACTTGAATAATCATACCGGTTTGATAATTCCTCACGGAGAATTATCTCATGATTTTCTGAAACGCGATATTTATACACTAAACCTATGGTGTAACCTCCGTAACATTGCTTGAATCATCCGCTGATTTGAGTGCATAGTATGCATCAACGATTTCCCGGCCAACCGGGGCAGCATTCGAACTGGTTTCGCCTTGAATAATCATCACTGAAACTGCAATTTCAGGTGCTTCATAGGGTGTAAAACCGACAAACCAAGAAGTGTTCTCCACTGAACTATCTCCATATTCGGCTGTTCCTGTTTTGGCGCCAATGCCTATATTTTTATGATCAAAGCCATAAAAGTCAGAGGCTATAAAACCATCAGTTGCTACTTTTTTCATACCTAGTTTAACCAGATCTAATTTATCCGGGTCAATATTAACCTTATTTAAAATCTTCGGTTCGTGGTCAAAAACAACTTTTTCTTTATTATTCAGTATCTTTTGAACAAGATAGGGTTGATAATGATTGCCTCCATTGGCAAGAGTCGCAATATAATTTGCCATTTGCAGAGGGGTAAAGGAACTACCGCCCTGACCAATGGATGTATTTAATGTATCAGCATCCGACCATTCATCCGTTTTGTTGTCTCGGCCCCCCAGGGCTCCGGCAGTCTCATAGATTTCAATCCCAGTGGGATTGCCTAATCCAAATTGTTGAGAATAATCAACAATGGAATCAATACCCATATTATACCCTGTTTCATAAAAAAATACATTACAAGAATCTCGAAGAGCATTTACCACCCCTGTATTGCCATGATAGCCTAAACAGGTAAAGGCTGGAATATGAGGATCGCTTCCATTACAGTAATATGTAGAATCTTCAGTGATAGTACCCGTTTGTAAACCTGCAATGGCCATAAGAGGCTTAAAGGTAGAGCCGGGCTGAAGGGCAGTTAATGTACTGTTATTATAAAGTGGCCTGGGATATAGAGGGTCATCACTTGGTACATTTAAACTGTTCCAAACATCATCGCTAATGGTTGTGGTAAATAGGTTAGGATCATAGCTCGGCAAACTCACCATGGCCAAAACAGCTCCGGTCTTTACATCAATAACAACCGCTGCTCCTGAAGCAGCCTTTGGTGCCGCCCCACTAGATTGAAGATAGTTAAGTTGGTCTCCCAGAGCCTTTTCCACTGCCTGCTGGAATTTAAGGTCTACCGTTGTAACAATACTATTTCCCGGGACTGCCGGCACACTGGTATCCATAATATCATATTGTGGTCGTCCCTGGTAATCAATAACTGTCATTTCTTTTCCCGATTCTCCGCGAAGGTCCTTTTCAAAGGCAACCTCCAAACCGGTTTTTCCAATGGTACTGTTTAAGCTGTAATTTTTGTCCGAATTACTTTCTTTTGCATATTCTTCTGCATTTATTTTCCCTGCATATCCAAGAAGATGGGCCGCAGTTGTTCCAAAAGGATAACTGCGAACAGGCTCATCTACAATGGCCACGCCAATAAGAGACTCTTTATTCGCATCTATTTCATAAACGGTATCCCGCTTAATATCATTGGCGACTCTGATCGGATCCCATGAACTGAAACTCTGATCCCGAAATCTTTCTCTGAAAACAATGATTTGTCTTGCCTGATGAATATTATACTCGGTTGCTAATCCATACTCCAAACGCAAAAAATCAAAACATTCCCTGGGAGAAAAGCCCATTTGCTCTGTGGTAAATCCATGATTTTTTTTCCAATTTGCTTCTGAATCAGCATCCTTAAATGAAAAAGCGAAATTTTCTTCACCATCAATAACAATTGGAAGCGTGTCTTCTGTTTTTTCCGCATGCCTTAAGAGAATATCAGATAAATTTAACAGCGATGCATTTAACACACTGTCCTCGACATTCATATAGCTCAAATCCACTGCATAACCAATGCGATTTGATGCCAATATTTGCATATCCGAAGAATAGATCATCCCTCGTGGAGCTTCTGTTTCAACTTCTTTAACCATATTATTATCCGCAATCTTTCGATACTTTTCACCATTAATCAACTGTAAATCAGCTAAGCGGAAAATAAAGATTCCTCCGATTATAACAATCAGGATCTTTAGAAAAATATAACGGAGCTTTTCATTTCTTATGATCATTTTTTCACCATTTCATGGGTCACTTCTCTTACACCAACACGTCCGAAGTAAAAGCTGGGTGCTGTGATAACTTCAATATAAAATAACGTAATACAAACATAAAGACAAGATTAATAATAAAGTATTGCAAATTAAATCGCCTTAAATAAATCATCAAAGGCATCGCATTTTGAAATAATAATAACAGCAAATAAATCACACTGTAGTAGAGGATCACTGTTACGATCAGACTCAGAATGCTGGTGATTATTGAATGCCGGCTAAACTGTCCAGACATCCAGGAAATAATACAGGCTATTAATCCAAACGCAATGGTATTAACACCAAGCGAAGGTCCATAGAGAATATCTGAAAGAACCCCAATAGCCAATGCTAAAATAATCGCCTCTTTTTTTTGAAAAATCATGCTATAAAGCATAATGGTTATGAGCAGGACTTCAGGAGCACTTCCAAAAAAGGAAAAAATCTGAAGCACTGTGCTGCTGAAAATTAATTCAATCACTAAAATTAAAAATAATATGGCATATCTCATAATCTAAACCTGCCGAAGTATGGATACTACGTTGATCGTGCGAAAATCAACGCCAGGAATAATGGATACTTTAAGCTCTAAAGAGCCTTCCTGTTTTTCAACTTTTTGAACAGTTCCGACAAATAATTCTCCGGGATAAGATCCGTAAAGTCCTGATGTTACAACTAAGTCCCCGGTAACAACATCCATACCCGGTTCAATATAGCCAATCAATCCGTTATCCAGGTCACCTTCAATTCGAATATAGGTTCCTGAACGTGTGGAACGACCATTGAGGGTATTCATCGGGTCAATGATTGTTTTTACTTTTGCGGTTGTCAGGGAAACCTCTGTTATTTTACCGACTAAATCGGTTCCGGACATAACCGTCATATCAGCTTCAAGTCCATCATTGGATCCACGGTTAATGGTCATAAAGGAACTGCCGTTGGTTGGATCAATGGCGATAACCTCAGCCGGCAAAATATTATATTGAGGATGTTCGTTCTTAAAGCCGAGCATCTCTTTTAAAGAGCTATTTTCATTAACTTTCAACTCATATTCTACAAGTTTTTTTTCTAATTCACTAATTTTTACTTCGTTTGCTTCATTTTTACTCTTTAATTGACTATATTCAGAAATATCACTTGCAAAATTTTTAAGATTAAGGGATACCACATAGCTAAATTTTTCAAATGGCGAAACTACCGCTGAAATACTTCCTTCAAAAGGTGTTGTCACCGCACGGTTAGTGGTCAACAGACCAATAAATACAACTATAACTATTACTATTACTACTAAAATGACTCCTAATCGAATCTTTGAAAACCAGTCCAAAGGAATGCCCCCTACTTTAAAATTATCAATTAACCTATTTATTTTATTTTAAAAACAGAATATTTGCAAGGAATTTAAAAAAGTTTCTCTTGTTTAAAACTCATGAAAGTTCCTCTGCCGATTATAATGTGATCCAACACCGGAATCCCTAAAAGTTCTCCGGCATCAAATAATCGCTTAGTTATATTTTTATCCTCCGGACTAGGCTCCGGATCACCCGAGGGATGATTATGAGCTAAAATAATGGCTGCTGAATGCTGCTTAATGGCTTTTACAAAAACCTCACGGGGATGTACCAAAGACGCATTAAGAATACCCAGACTGATGCCCTCAACTTTAATGACCTTATTTTTGGTATCTAAAAGAAGAATCTTAAAGCATTCCTGCTTTAAATACTGCATTTCATCCATCAATAAATCTGCCACGCTTTGAGGTGATGTGACCTTCACTTGCATTGGATTCTTTCGATTGACACGAATTCCCAACTCAATGGCTGCCTTAATCTGGCATGCCTTGACCTTTCCAATACCTGAAAGTTCTTTATTTCTTTCAAGCTCTAAAATATCCATATGATAAAATTGAGACAAATCATTTTCAAAATATTTCAAAACCTGTCGCCCAACATCTACAGAAGTTGCATCTCGGGTTCCGGTACGAATAATAATGGCAATAAGCTCTGCATTACTTAAACTTCCTGCACCATAACGGGTCATTTTTTCCTGAGGACGCTCATCCTCTGGCATTTCTTTAATACAAATGTGATATTCAGCTTTTAACTTCAATGCAAACCTCCTGAGTCAATCATTGATAGTATTTTACCAGATCACTGTACTATTTTATATGAGTTTCCTAAAATTCTCATTAAAAAAAGTATTTTATCTAAAAAGGCATCATAATTAATAAAGAACATCACTTAAATTGAAAAAGCACCTCGAATCATTATGATTCGAGGTGCTGGTAAAAACTGATTATTTCACATTGATAGAGCGCATTTCAATGGCATTTTTTTTACATTTTCCAAAACAAATGCCACAGCCGATACATTTATCTTGATCAATGATAAATGGTGGTTTCTTTCTGTCTCCGGTAATGGCGTCAACCGGACAATTTTTAGCACATAGGCCACAACCTGTACAATTTTCTTTAAGAATATAAGCCCGTTTTCTTCCCGACTTAACATCCCCTGAAATAGTATTCATCGGACATTTATCAACACATTCATAGCATTGTGTACACTTGTCATAGTCAATAATCGCACAATTGTTTTCAACTTTAATAGCATCAAAACGACAGGTTTTCTCGCAAATACCACATTTAATACAAGCGGTTGTACACGCGAGTTTGGCAACTTTGCCTTTTGCCAAACTGTGACATTTAACAATCACGTCCTGGGTTTCAGGGACTAATTTCATAATAAACTTCGGACACGCTTCCACACATTTACCGCAAGCCGTACATTTAACAGGATCAACCTTGGGCAGTCCATCTTCTCCCATAATAATGGCATCAAAGGGACATACCTTTTTACAGGTCCCATAACTCATACAACCATAACGACAGTCTTTAGAACCTCCTGAAGCAATCATCGCTTCGCGACAATCCATTTCGCCATAGTATGTTGCACGATTTGGAGCTGTTTTACAGGTACCCTGACAAATAACCGTGGCTATTTTTCTGGCCGATGTACTGGCTGCTTCTATTCCCATAATCCCCGCTATGGCTGCGGCGGTGTTTGCGCCACCAACCGGACAGGCGTCAAAGGAGGCTTCCCCTTTAATAATGGCTGCCGCAAATGCATCACAACCCGGATAACCACAGGCACCACAATTCGCACCTGGAAGTGCAGCTCTCACCATTGGAAACCGGTGGTCAACATCCACTTCAAAAACCTTGGCAGCAATCGCCAGACCAATTCCGAAAATCAAACCGAATAAACCGAGGATACCAACTGGAACTAAAATCGCATATAACATTTCCATACCCTCCTAACCTAACTTCATTCCGGAGAATCCCAAAAATGCAATCGCCATCAGCCCTGCGGTTAATAATGCAATCGGGAATCCTTCCAGAGCCTTTGGCACGGTGGAAACTTCAAGACGTTCTCGAATGCCGGCAAAAAGGACAATGGCAAGGGTGAAACCTAAAGCCGCGCCAACTCCGTTGAAAATAGTTTCAATGAAATTAAACTTGTACTGAATATTTAAAAGAGCAACCCCGAGAACTGCACAGTTCGTAGTGATGAGTGGTAAATAAACCCCTAAAGCCTGATACAATGAAGGACTCATTTTCTTGATAATCATTTCAACCAGCTGCACCAATGCGGCAATGACCAGAATAAAAGCAATGGTCTGTAAATATCCAAGGTGAAGTGGATTTAAGATGTTATATTGAACCATGTAGGTAATAGCAGAAGCCAGGGCCATAACAAAAGTTACAGCCACACCCATACCAACAGCGGTTTCAACTTGTTTAGATACCCCCAAAAATGGACAGATCCCTAGAAAGCGTGACAAAATAAAGTTGTTTACAAAAATTGTACTGATTAGAATAAAAATTAAGCTCATTAATATCTCCCCCTATGCCTTTTTCTTAGATTTCCAATTAATGAAACCAATCATCAGACCAAGGGTTAAAAAAGCCCCGGGAGGAAGGATCATTAATAATACTGGTTCATAAGCAGGACCAAATAGCGTAAAACCGAAAAGGCTTCCAGCCCCAAGGATTTCACGGATTGAGCCCAGAAGGATAAGCGCCAGGGTAAAACCAAGACCCATACCCAGTCCATCAGCAAAAGAGTCAACCACACTATTTGAGAAGGCAAAGGCTTCTGCACGGGCTAAAATGATACAGTTTACAACAATCAATGGGATAAATATTCCCAACGCTGCATCCAGTGTCGGCAAGTAGGCCTTCATCAGCATGCCAATAATGGTAACAAAGGAAGCAATAATAACAACAAAAGCAGGAATTCTAATATTATCGGGAATTATTTTTCGCATTGCCGAAATAACAACATTGGAACCAATAAGTACAGCCGTTGTGGCTAAACCCATTCCCATGCCGTTAACAGCAGATGTGGTAACCGCAAGGGTTGGACACATCCCCAGTAACAATACAAAAATCGGGTTTTCCCGGATGATTCCTCTGGTAAGGTTTTTTACAAAATTCATCTTTATTTCCCCCTCCTATTTCGATTGAGTCTGATACTGATAGACTTGATTTGCCAGGTTCACACCGTCAGCAACCGCTTTAGATGTGATGGTTGCGCCGGTAATCGCTTGAATTTCATTACTATCTGCTGCCGGCTTACTTTTAACAACCTTAACTTCTTCTAATGCGGATTTACCATTAAACTGATCTTTAAACTCAGGTAACGTGGCTTTAACGCCTAAGCCCGGAGTTTCATTTTGTTTTAAAATGGCGATTGCCTGGACAACACCGTCAGTTGAAATCCCGGTCAACATTTCTATGGGGCCGGAATAACCATTGGAGGGTGCTGTTTTCACAGTATATCCAACAGTATTTCCACCGCTTGTTCCAACATAGGCTTCAACCAGTTCTTCAGGATTTTCCAGACCAATCTCTGTTCCAATGAATGCCAGTTTATCCCCAGGCACCTGTTCAAAATCAGTGGCTTTACTCAGCACTTCTTGACGCGCCGCTGTATTAATATCTGAATTCAATTGTTCAATGGTGCCGGCTGTAACATAATTTGTTAATGCCAACAGACAGGCTGCTACGGCTGAAATTGCAAGGAGAATTAAACCAAGTCTAATAACTTCTTTCCAATCAATTTGCACTTTATTTGCCATTATGCCTTAACCTCCTTTTTCTTCTTAGCCACACCATAGATTCTGTCTTTGGTGAAGCGTTCAATCAGAGGTGTGGCCACATTCATCAGGAGGATGGCATAAGAAACCCCTTCCGGGTACCCACCGTATAAACGAATAATCATGGTGAGGACACCACAGCCGATGGCAAAAGCAATCTGACCTTTGACAGTCACCGGGGATGATGCATAATCAGTTGCCATAAAGAAAGCACCCAGCATCAAACCGCCTGAGAAAATATGGACTACGGGATCCTGACCGACTAAAAGAGCGAAAATTCCCACCGTCGCAATATAAATGGTTGGAATCCGCCAACTGATTATGCCTTTATAAATCAGGTATAAACCACCGAGTAACAATGCCAGTGCTGAAATCTCACCGATACAGCCGGTGACATTCAGTCCGGTAAATAAATCAAAGGTGGAAGGCATGGTTGCAACAAGAGCCGGATCTCCCGTTTTTAATAATGCCAATGGGGTTGCAGTTGTAACTGTATCAGACAAGGGAATGTAGGCTGTACTGGTCATATGTCCCGGCCAGGATGCCAACAGGAAAGCTCTTGCTGCCAAGGCTGGGTTCATAAAGTTTTGTCCCAAGCCACCAAAACACTGTTTAACAATGGCAATTGCAAAAACGGAACCGATAACCGCAATCCACCAGGGAGCATTTACCGGCAAATTGAAAGCCAATAAAACACCGGTAACAACGGCACTCCAATCGTTAATGGTTACTGGTTTTTTTGATAATTTTTGAATAACCGCTTCTGTAACAACAGAAGTAATAACACAGAGTGCTACCAATGCTAACGCCCATACGCCAAAAACATATCCCGCAACCGCCAGCGCTGGCAGCAAAGCGATAATGACATTCTGCATAATACTGGCAGTGGAATGTTTCGCACGGATATGAGGGGATGAGGACACGGTAAGATTTAATTCATTCATCAATACTCCACCTAATTTCCTTTTCTTCTTTGAGCAATTATTTCTCGTTTGGCCACCCGAATTGACGAAACCAACATAATCTTTGCCGGACAAATATATGAGCAGCTTCCGCATTCAATGCAATCCATGGCGTTATTGTCTTCGCATTGCTGCCATTGATCACGCTTTGAATATTGTGCTAAATAAAGGGGCTGTAAATTGATTGGACAAACTGTTACACACTTCCCACAACGAATGCAATTTGATGGAAGGGCAATCTCAGCAGTTTCCTTTGTAATACACAGAATTCCAGATGTCGCTTTTATGACAGGCACATCCGTTGTAAATTGAGCTACTCCCATCATTGGGCCGCCCATGATTACTTTACCGGGATCTTTAGTGAATCCGCCACATTGATCAATCACAGATTGCAGTGACACACCAATGAGAATTTCCAAAGTTTGAGGGTTTTTTATGGCATCCCCGGTACAAGTGAGCAATCGTTTATACAACGGCATGCCGGTGATCATGGTTTCGGCGATTTGAGCTGCAGTCCCGACATTCATAACGACCACACCGGCATCGGCCGGTAGTCCGCCGGATGGCACCTCACGGCCTGTCACTGCGGCAATGAGTTGTTTCTCAGCACCCTGTGGATACTTGGTAACCAATGAATAAACTTCCATACTTTTATCATTGCCAATGGCTTTTACCAAAGCCTCAATAGCATTCTTTTTATTGTCTTCAACGCCAATAAATCCTTTTTGGACACCAACAGCTTTCATGGCAATCTTCAAACCCATGACAACCATTTCAGGATAAGCCAACATCAGGTGGTGATCCGCGGTTAAATAAGGTTCGCATTCTGCTCCATTAAGAATGACACAGTCCACCTTTTTGTCCGGTGGTACAGTCAGTTTAACGTGGGTTGGGAAGGTCGCCCCGCCAAGACCAACAATACCGGCATTTAAAACCATTTTTTTAATGGCCTCTGCATTCATGGCTTCCAGCGAACCATAGGGTTTAATGCTTGGATCAATGGTATCCAAACCGTCTGATTCAATAACTACCGCCATTACACGATCCCCATTGGGATGAGGTCTTTCCTCAACAACCATTACTTTTCCAGAAACACTGGCGTGTACTGGTACCGAAACGAAACCATTTGGTTCACCAATTTTTTGTCCGAGAAAAACCTGATCGCCTTTTTTAACAATCGGTGTGCACGGTGCCCCAATGTGCAGTGACATGGGTAGTGTCACTGTATCTGGCTTCACTCCAAAGCCTAACGGAACTTTAGCTGTGCTTTCTTTCCGATAGGGTGGGTGGATTCCCCCCTTAAAGGTAACATGTTTAAACTTCATAACCATCTAACACCCCTCTCAAAGTATTTATTTTATAATCAATGTACTTGTAAATATAAACAATATTATACCATATTAATTATTTTTTAATAATTATATCCCCCAACAGAGCAAAAATATAGTAATCCAAGAATATTATTATTTTTGCATTTCCTCCTATAATTTTTTCCTGCAATAAAAAAAAGCGGGAAACTCTATTAAGAGCATCCCACCCAGGAAACTATGTTTTCTTGAAAACAAACTTTCGCCTGTCCAACCGTAAGTACATATTAGACGTGCATTATACCAAATATTTTTATGATTAGCAAACCCCTATTTACACTATCCATATTATTCCTTAAAATCTCTTTTGGGACAGCATGATATTTATTGATCAATTCTGATTTAAAAAAGCCTTGTAACCTTTATAGCACATGTAGAGATCCACTTTAGAAACCAATTCGAAAGGTGAATGCATACTTAAAAGGGCCGGACCACAATCAAGAACATCCATACCGTACTCTGCCAATATATAGGCAATAGTCCCTCCGCCGCCAAGATCAACCCGGCCTAATTCTCCCATTTGCCAAACCACTCCGGCATCATCCAGGGTTTTTCTCATTTTACCCACAAATTCGGCGTGGGCATCGTTGGATCCTGACTTTCCCCGGGAACCGCCGTATTTGGAAAGAACTATCCCCTTTCCAATATAGGGAGCATTGAGTTTGTCGTGAGTTCCTGTATAGTTCGGATCTACCCCGGCAGTTACATCTGCCGAAAGCATTTCAGAATGCATAAAACAACGCCGCATTGCTAATCCTGGTTTAGTAATGCCCATCAGTTCAATGATCTCGGCCACAGAATTTTCGAAAAACTGCGATTGCATACCGGTATTACCATAGCTCCCGATTTCTTCCTTATCCGCTAAAATAACACAAAGCGTGCGTTGAGGATTTTCCTGAGCCAAAATGGCCTTAAGTGCGGTGTAAGCACATGCTCGGTCATCCTGACCATAGCCGCCTACTAAGCTCGCATCAAAACCAACATTACGACCAGGACCGGCAGGAACCACTTCCAACTCAGCCGTAGCAAAGTCTTCTTCCACCATGCCATACTTTTCAAAAACAAACTTCAGGATATTGAGTTTCACGCCTTCTTTAATATCTTTTTCATTATAAGGCTGACTTCCGACAATCAGGTTTAGTCCTTCTCCTGTTATGCCTTCATTCATTTTTTTTGTATTCTGCTCCTGGGAAAGATGCGGTAAAAGATCGGTGATGCAAAAAACAGGTTCATCAGCTTTTTCGCCAATGGAAATATCAATGGTTTCGCCATCTTTTTTTACCACGGTGCCATGGAGAGCAAGCGGAATGGTCACCCAATGGTATTTTTTAATCCCTCCATAATAGTGGGTTTTAAAGAAAGCCAAATCGTCACATTCATACAAGGGGGCGGGTTTTAAATCCAACCGGGGGGCATCAATATGAGCCCCTACGATAGCCATACCATTTTCAATGGAATCCGATCCGGCAATGAACAGTACAACCGCCTTTTTTTTGTGAATCATATAAATTTTATCTCCGGGGACGATCTTGCCAATCTTCTGATAGTCCTTAAGTGATTTAAAGCCAGCTGCCTCAGCCATTTCAATACTGATTTGAGCACACTGCCGTTCAGTTTTTCCATGGGAAATAAAATCCAGATAGCCATCATTAATCACCTTAAGGGCAATATTATCTTCACTGCTAAGATCTTCCCAGGCACTCTTCCATTTTTTTATTAACTGATCCTGCAATAATACTCCCGGGCTCTTTTCTTTTTCTTCTTTGATCATATGTTGTTTGCTCCTTTTCTTTGCTTTTTTATTTTATTTTGGTTCGTCAACAATTTTGATTGAATCCAATTGTTCACGACAGTTTTTTCTTATGGCCATAAGATACTCTGCCCGAAGAGCTTGCTGTTCTTCGAGTTCAGCCTCGCTTAGGGGCGTTACCTTCTTTTTATTTGACAATTCATTAATACGTTCTATTTTTTCTTTTGTTATCATGGATAATCCCTTTCATTTAGAATTCCTACACAAATATTATATACTAACATAATGAAAATGATAGCTAGAATCAATATTTCATTGTGCTGAATTTTCTCACATTCAAATAATATGCCCCTAAAATCATAGTTGAATCATGCCTTGATCCAGCAGTCGCTGTAGACTCAAGAGAAGTCCCAACTTTCCGTGATAATGGGTTAACCCCCCCTGAAAATAAACAATATAGGGTTCTCTCATTGGTGCATCTGCTGAAAGCTCAATGGAAGATCCTTGAATAAATGCTCCGGCGGCCATAATGATTGGATCCGCATAGCCCGGCATAGCCCAGGGTTCAGGTGTCACATAGCTATCTACCGGCGCTGCCTCCTGAATGGCCTTGCAAAATATTTTTACTCCCTCTGGCGTTCCCAGACGAACACTTTGAATAATATCACTCCGATAATCCTCCACATCAGGGCATACGGCAAAGCCCATCTTTTTATAGCAGGACGCCAGGAGTACTGCAGATTTAAGTGCCTGGGCCACTACTGTCGGTGCCAAAAACAATCCCTGAAGGAATGTTCGATTAATGCCCAGGGTTGCCCCGGTTTCTCTGGCTACTCCAGGTGCGGCAAGGCGACAGGCAGCCAGGTGTACAAGGTCGGACCTCCCAGCTACATAACCGCCGGTAGGTGCCAGGCCGCCACCCGGGTTTTTTATCAACGAGCCCGCCATGAGGTCTGCACCAATTGCAACAGGCTCCACACTGTCTAAAAATTCACCATAGCAATTATCAACAAAAATAATAACATCTTCTTTTATCCTGCGGATTTTTGGAATGATTTTCTCTATGGCATCCATGGTTAAAGCCTTACGCCAGCCGTACCCGGTGGAGCGTTGCAGATAAATCATTTTTGTTTTTGATGTCATGGCTTTGAGGATTGCACTCTCATCAAATGCGCCATCCTCAAGCAATTCAATTTGACTATAGGTTACCCCAAAATCCTTAAGGGTTCCTTCCCCCTGGTTTTTTTCACTTAATCCAATAACCGTGCGAATGGTGTCATAGGGTGAACCGGAAATTGCCAGTAAATGATCTCCCGGTCTCAGAACACCATAAAGTGCTAAGGAAATGGCGTGGGTTCCTGATGAAATATGAGGACGAACCAGAGCATCCTCTGCACCAAATACATCCGCATAAATCTTTTCGACGATTTCCCGGCCGATGTCATCATATCCATAGCCTGTTGCCACCGCAAAATGGCGATCGCTTAATCCTGCTTTTTGCATTGCTTTTATAACACGATACTGGTGGAGCTCGCCCATTAAATCCAAAGCTTCCAGTGAATCATGAATCTCCTCTTCTGCTGACTCTACAAAATCAATAACTTCCGGGTTTATACTAAATTCTTTTTCCAGATAATCTTTTATGTCTTTTTTTTTATTCAAAAATGATGCTCTCTTTCTTCACACAATGGTTTTTCACTTTATAGTTAATAAAAACAATGATTGATTTTTATATCGTTCTCTGGTAATATTTTAAACATTCTTTTAGAACCTCATCGGTGGAACGCCTGGCATTCATTTCAATCCAGTGAATGCGCTCATCCTTGCGAAACCAGGTCATTTGCCGTTTAGCAAAATGCCGGGTGTTCTGTTTTAGAAACGTCAGGACTTCTTCTAAAGGTGCCTCTCCATTTAAAAAAGGCCTTAATTCCTTATATCCAATGGCTTTCAGGGATGCTAAATTCCAATCATATCCCTTATCTAAAAGGACCCTGGTTTCATTAATCAAACCTTCTTCCACCATCATATCCACCCGCCGATTAATCCGGCGATACAAATCATCTCGTGGCCATTTCAAGCCAATTAGCTCATAATTATATGGCAACTCTTCAGTACTTGCTTTTTTGTCGAAATATGATTTCGGTTTTCCAGTAACCTCATAAATTTCAAGTGCTCGTATCACCCGCTTCACGTTATTTGGATGAACGGCTTTAGCGGTTATGGGATCAACCTCCCTGAGCCGTTGATGCAGGGCTTCGCTCCCAAGCATTTCTGCTTCAGCAGCCAATCGCCAACGCACCTCTTCGTTATCATCCTTTTCCCGAAAACCCCATGGCAGGGTAAGACCATTAATATACAAACCCGTTCCCCCGAGAACAATGGGAAGGTTTCCCCGGGACAAAACCTCTTTAATGCACGTTAAAGCAGTTTCCTTAAATTTTGCCACGCTGTATTCCTCGTCTGGTAAAACACAGTCCACCAAATGATGGGGAACCCCTTCCATTTCAGTTGACGTAACCTTGGCTGTTCCGATATTCATATACTTATAAATCTGCATGGAGTCAGCTGAAATAATTTCTCCCCCAAGGGCTTTTGCCAGTGCCACTCCCAGGGCCGTTTTCCCACTGGCCGTTGGCCCAATAAGCACCAGAACTTTTGGCTTATTATTTTCAATCATTTCATACCACCCGTTTAAATAATTTCTTTAATTCATATTCTCTGAGCCGAGTAATAATCGGCCGGCCATGGGGACAGGTAAAAGGGTTGTCCAAGCGCATCAGATCCTCTAATAATCGTTGTATTTCCGGATCACTAAGTGTTTGTCCACCTTTGACTGCTGCTTTGCAGGCCATCAGAATAATTTTATCTTTAATCGTTGCAGAATAGAGCCATTGGCCTTTGAGATGATCCTCTTCAATTTCTGAAAGGTCTTCGCTAATAAGGCTTTTCAATAAGTCGCTGGTCTGAGGTTCTCCCATAAACACCGGTACACTCCGAATGATCAGACTGTCTTCACCAAAAACATCACAGTCATACCCTAATTTTTCATAGGTCTCCAGGGCATTTAAAACCCTTCGCATATCTCTGGGACGTATTTTTATGGTCATTGGTGCCATCAGACCCTGGCTGGGTATAACAGCTCCACAATCAAAAACGTCTTCCAACTCCCGGGTTAAGAAAGCTTCATGAGCGGCATGTTGATCGATCAGATAAATTTCTTTAACCCCCTCCAGAAGAATATAGGTATTAAAAAGCTGGCCGACAATTTTCATTTTTGTAAAATCCGGATGCGCCACCTTGATTCTTGGGACGGAATCTTTGGCCTTCGTTGTGAAAGTCTCTGCTCTTTCAGCGATTCGTTTCAAACCTATTTCTTTTGTTCTAAAAGCATCAGGTGTTTCACCAACATGCTTCAAACCTTTTTCTTCCGATATAACATTCTGAGCTAAAGGTTTTATTCCAGAATCATCTCTATCCTCTGCTTCTTTATCCATGGTTACATGATTCTCAATATCAAACATCAAAGGCTCTTGCTGTTTTTCAGTCAATTCTTTTAGACCGTTCTTTTTATTAGAAAGAACCTTTTCCACACCGCCAATATCGACCACTAAGTTTGCATCCCGTAACGTTTCTCTGATTCCCTGTTTAAACAAAAGCATGACCAGGCTTTCATTTAAAATTTTAATTTCAGTTTTAGCAGGATGAATGTTGACATCCAGCATCCGTCCCGGAAGTTCCATAAACACAATGCCAAAAGGATGCTGATGCTTCATGGTATACCCTTCGTAGGCACTGTCAATGGCTTGTGCCAACCGATTGTTTTTTACATAGCGCCCATTCATGAAAAATATCTGATCCTCTCGATGACTTCTCATGGTGGTTAAATCACCGATAAAACCCTTCAGTTTCATCGGGCTATTTTCAAAACGGATGGGGATGAGTTTTGAAGCGACTTCCTCCCCATACAATGTACTGACCACATCCAAAATATTTCCGGAACCTGGCGTGCTTAAAACACTTCGGCCATTACTGTTTACCAGAAAGGCAACCTCTGGATTAGATAATGCCAGCTTCTCCATGAGATCCCGAATGAGTCCTGCTTCCT
>NZ_DATCHP010000094.1:0-16211 GCF_036508315.1 Acetobacterium sp.
TGCATTGGGATTAGTCACCGGGATGGTGCTCCCTACGGATAGGCCATTCATGGTGGCCAATTCCTCACTAATGAGACAGGTCATGTCGGCATCAAAGCTGAATATCTGACCACTGGTCACTTGATTGGTGCCGCTGACAAAGCTGGCCATGGCATTTTTGCCGCTATAACCGGTAATGGTGAAATCACCCTGAATACCCATTCCCGAAGGGCCATCAACCCTGGTCGTGCCATCTGGCGGGGTTTGCCCTGATGTCGTCTGCCCTGAGGTTGTTTGAGTGGTTGTTGCAGTGGCTGTGGTGGTTGTTTTACTTGTTGATACAGGTTCCAGGCCAGTACCCTTACTTACTGAACTGCTCAAGGTGTAGTAAAAATCCTTCACATATTGAGAGGTTGCATAATTTTGCATTTCGGCAAGAGTAAGATCCTGATTCTCCTGCATCAGGGATTGCACATCAGTACCGGAAGCCTTGGCTTGGGTCATCAGGGATTGCCGGTCAACGGAAATACTGCCAGTGATTTGAATGTTGCTCAGACCGGTTGCTTCCAGCTGTTTGGCGGATTGTTTAATGGATAGGGCAATGCAACTGGATATGGCAATCACCAACACAATCATTCCGATGAGAATATTGCGTCCGGCATTACGTGTGACGTTTCGAATACTGCTTTTCAGGATATACATCTTCAACCTCCATGATGAAATTAATTGATTTTCATCATTTTAACTTAATAATGTGGCTGTCCTTTGATTGTTATGTGACTTTTATGTGAACTTTGGAAAAGGCGGAATAATAATTTTATTTTTTTGAAAAATATTTAGGATAATTTATTAACTAATTTGAAACTAAGCCGATAATATAGAGGCATTGAATAATCTTCAAGAAAAATAGGAAGAGGTAGCTAATATGAATTTGAAATTCAAAGTTTTAGTATTGACTTTAATTAATTTAGGAATTCTAATAGGATTTACCTATTTATTATTTTACATAGCTTTTTTTGGATATATCAATACCGAGACAAAAAGCCAGATGATGAGAAATTTTGAAAGCGCCGAAAAGATTATTGACAATGAAAAAGGTAATCTCGATGTCGCCTTAAGGGATTGGGCCTATTGGGATGATACCTATAATTTTATTGCCGATGGCAATGAAGCATACAAACAATCGAATTTACAGAAAGAAAGCCTGGAGTATCTTAAGTTGAATTTGATGCTGATCGCCAATGATCAAGGTGAAATCATCGGATCTGAGAACCAGGGGTTATCAGAAGATGTTGCAATAAAAGTGACCGAAAAAATAAAACAAGGCAATTTTTATACGGGCATTTTAACCAAAGAAGAGGATGTCAATACCGATCTTGTAAACGTTGATGGTCAGGTCTATTTTGTCGGGTCTGCTTTGGTCAGCAACTCCAGCCATTCTGCCGTCAGTAATGGGTCCATTGTTTTTGTTCGGGCTTATGACGACAACTTAATGGGCTATATTGAAGATTTGACAGGGCTTAAGGTGTCGCTAAGTGAAACACCATTAGGAACGGCTTCACCACTGGGAACCCAGATTTTACCAACAGAATACAATGGTGAAACCTATCTCACATCAAATAAGCTCCAGGAGGATATTAGTGGAGAAAAATCCATTAATATGGTCATCCTTCAAAAACAAACCAATTACAGCCTTATAGCAAATCGGTTTAATGGATTTGTTATTGGGTTTATCCTACTGATATTATTAATTTTACTGTGTGATTATTTTGTACTTAACCGAATGGTCTTTAAGCGCCTTACTAAATTAAAGAATTTTCTCAATGAAGTGACAAAGAAAAAAGATACCGCCTTGTCCATTCGAGTTGATGGACCTGATGAACTGGGCCAGTTAGCCGAATCAGCCAATAAAATGCTTGAAGCCCTTGATTCGGCAAACAAAGACATCAAGCAGATGGATGAAAGATACCGGCTCGTTATGGAGGCGACGAGTGACGGTTATATTGATTTTTTGGTAAAATCCCAGGAAATATACATCAGCCCAGAGTGGAAGACGTTCATTGGATATGAGGGTGGAGATGGGTATCAATTGTATTTAAACTATTGTTTGAAAATCCATCCCCAATGTAAAAAGAGATTATTAAATACTTTAGATAATGTAGTGAATGGAAAAATCGATTATTATGAAGAGGAATTTCGTGTGATTGGGATCTCAAATCGCATTATTTGGGTTTTGCAACGGGGCAAGGTGGTTCAAAGAGACGAAAACAATATAGCTGTCAGAGTGATCAGCACAATTTCTGATATTACCATGAGGAAAACAAACGAAGAAGAAATCGTGTTTTTAAGCTACTCAGACCCTTTAACAATGCTTAACAACCGTGCCTTTATGAAACGGCAGTTTGAAATGCTGAACAATGAAAAGAATCCCGATTATTTTATCATTATGTGTGATATTAACGGATTAAAAATCACAAATGATGCATTCGGACATAAAGAAGGAGATCGCATTCTGGTTGCGGTGAGCAATCTATTAATGCATAGTTGCCAACCGGATGATGTTGTTTCAAGATGGTCCGGTGATGGATTTGTAATGATTGTTAAAGATAAAGATCAAAAATATATTTCCAATTTAATTGAACGAATAATGAGTGAAGCAAAGAAAATAGACGGTTTCCATTTTAATATCAGTATGGGCGTAGGTAGTGCAAAAAGAAGCATTGAACATACCAACACAGAAGATGTTATGAATCTGGCAGAGAAGCGTATGTTTCGCAGCAAGCTAATGGACCGATCAAGCTCAAGAAATGCACCAATCAGTTCACTGACAAGAACGCTTCATGAAAAAAGCAGTGAAACTGAAGAACATACCATGCGGATTAAGGTGTTGAGCAACACCCTTGGAAAGAAACTCGGGCTCTTACAGGACAAACTCGATGAACTGGGACTATTGTCACTGCTGCATGATATCGGTAAAATCGGCATTCCCGAACAAATCCTGATAAAACCGGAAAAACTTACCGAAGAAGAATGGGGAGTTATAAAAACACATTCGGAAATAGGATATCGGATTGCAAAATCAACCCCTGAGCTTGAGCATATTGCAGATGCTATTCTTTCCCATCATGAAAAATATGATGGTACCGGTTACCCGAACGGTCAAAAAGGTGAAGCAATACCCTATTTGTCCAGAATAATTAATGTTGTTGATTCCTTTGATGTGATGACACACAGCAGAATTTACAAGGAAGCTTCCGAGCTATCTTACGCAATCAATGAATTAAAACGCTGTTCAGGAACCCAATTTGACCCAAATATTGTTAAACAGTTTCTTGTGATAATAGAAGCTGATGAATTGATATCATTACTGGAAGTTGCGATTTAGTAGGACACTGCTGGTTTTTATGTCAATCCTAAGCTGCTTACAGGCATAACCAAATTGAGTAAACGTGTCACCTTCAATCGAGGGTGATTTTTTTTGTGGGGGGACAGGGGATACGCGCGGGGACGTGGGGACGTTTAGTTTGTCTTATTGCTTCGTATTTTATTTTTGGCATAATTAAACAATTAATGATAAAATTGTTTAAAATAACAAAAATATAAAGTTGAGAAGAAAAAATGAAATTTGAAATTACCAGCAAGCTCACAAAACAAATCGATGAAATGCGGTATCTTACCGTTGAAAATGCCTGGCGGTACAGAAGTATTTTGCGGTATTTTTATATGCAGTATGAGAAAATGAAATATTGGCTGTATAAGGAAGATGTTTATGAAACCCTGAAAACAAATGACGAATTCAAAGAATATACCATGGAAATGTGCAGACAGGATCTGGACGTGCTGCTATCCTGGAAAAACCTTTCTGCGCTACAGGATACTTCCAAGGTTTCCACAGTAGAGGAATTCAAAAACAAACAATTCAGGTACCAGCTTTCTGAGTACAGTGTGGAGATCGAACGACTTACCATTCGGTTGGAAAACCTGTTCGTTGAAACGGCTTCACTGGAACCCACACTTTTAGAAAGATTGCGGGAGGAACTGAAAAAACTCCCTCAAATGGCAAAGCTCAGTGAAAAGGAAGTGGGGAGCTGGTGGAGTGGGCTTAATAGTGACTTCAAAAGGCTGAATCAAAATTATCAGGACTACATCAGAGATCTTTACACGATTAAAGCCGAAGAAATGATGAAAACCTAGGAGTTTATGGTCTTCAAGGATAAATTCATCGAATATCTCAGGGACTTTGTCAAAGGGCTGCAGCATTATGCCAATGCCATTGAATATATTCTGAAAAATTTCAAGGCTATGGATGTTGAGATGGTTTTGAAAAAAGCCATTGATTATGAAATCTACATTCCGAGAATCGATACCGACATTGATGAAGATGGCATTCGAGAAAACATAGTCGGTCGCTGGGATAACTTGAATGCATGGTTTTTAGGGACAAATGGTAACGAAAGTGAGGCGGCAAAGCTCATGGACATTACCAATGATATCATCCGCAAGATCACCCGGTATGCATCCCAGATTTCTGAAAGCAGAAGCAGTGCCATTAATCGAAAGGAAGAATACAGAAAGCTTGGCCAATTATTTTCCCAATGCAGGGATATTAAGGAAGCCCACAAGCTCTCCAGTTTATCCTTTGGAATCTTTCACATGAAGCATATTAAATCGGATATTTTCAGGGAAACAGAAAGCATCAACAGTGATGTTTTTGAAGAATCACCGGTTATTTACACCGTGAAGCCCCGAGTGAGAGGGTATCAGGAAAAAGCGAAACGAAGCCCTATTCGAAGCAATACAGAGAAAAAAGAAGCGATGATGAACAAGGTGAGAGCAGAGCGGGAAATTGAGGAAAAAACCATTGAAAACTATGTGGTTGAGGGTTGCATCGATTTTTCTTCCCTGCCGGTCATACAGGAGCATGTAAGAAAAACCCTGCTAAAATGGTTGTGTAAGGGAATTAACAGTACAGTTAACAAGGGAAAAACAGAAGACGGACGTGTTTTTCAAGTGGAAACGCCAAAAGAGTCCGGAAAACGTTGCATTTTGAAATGCGAAGATGGTAATCTGGAAATGCCGGCATATATTTTACGATTTGTGGGAGTTGAAAATGAAGGAGCTTGAAATACTATTAGACAAGTACTGGGTCATAAAGGATGATGACAAAGATTTGTTTTACAGGGTCAAAGACAGCATTCCTCAATTTAAAACTTTTCTCAGTGAAAAGCTGGGGTACAGAATTTTAATGAATCAATACCTGATTAAGTTAGAAAAAATTCCAGGAAGCGCACAAAGCTTTATGGGGATAAAAGAGTTCAACCATCCCGTTGAATATGTTTTACTATGTCTGCTGCTGATGTTTTTAGAAGACCGCTCCAGAGATGAACAGTTTGTTCTCTCTGAAATCACCGAATTTATCGAAGAAAATTTTATGGGAAAAGAAAAAATAGACTGGACCCAATACAGACATCGAAAGCATTTCATTAAAGTCCTGCGATTTGCACAAAGTATGGGAATAATGACGGTCAATGATGGGGATGATCAAAAGTTCGCCTATCACACAGAAACAGAAGTATTATATGAAAGTACGGGTTTGTCCAGATACTTTGTCAGGCATTTCACATCAGATATTTTGGATTATGCTAATGTTAAAGAGCTGGAAAATGCAGAATGGGGAGATTTAAATGCCGACCGGGGGATTATCAGGCGACATCGGGTGCACAGAAAGCTCCTTATGGAACCGGTTGTATACTCCCGGGAATCGGATGATGTGGACTACGATTATATAAAAAAACAAAGAGGCTTAATCGAAAACGATTTTCAAAAATATCTTGATTATAATCTCCATGTCCATAAAAATGGCGCCATGGTCGTCGTTCCCACCGAAAAGAATTTACGGGATACCTTTCCCGATACCAAAGCCATCAGCGACATCACGTTGCTATTCAATGGACGGATTCGTTTAGCCATAAGTCAAGGCAAATTTCAAATCAACAATTCAGGAGGCATCACAATGTCCCGCGCCGCCTTTGATACACTGGTGATGGAGCTTAAAAAAGATTCAGGACATGGCTGGAGTAAGGAATACAGAGAGATGCAGGGCTCCAATCTGGCAGATCGTCTCATGGACTATATGGAAAGCTTCAAGCTGTTGAGAAGCATCTATAATGGCAGAGAAATTGAAATTATGCCACTGGCTGGTAAATTAATCGGAGAATACCCCCAGGAATACGGGCAGGAAAATGAGGAGAAACAACATGGAGAATAACAGGTGGGTAATGAATCGGGCCGGGCTGGTGAACTTCTGGTATTACGATGATGAAGCCTTTGATTTTTCCAAAGGCAGGCTGCTGTTAAGAGGGTCAAATGGCTCAGGCAAATCCGTTACCATGCAAAGCTTTGTGCCTTTACTGCTTGATGGGAACAAAAGTCCGGAAAGACTGGATCCCTTTGGATCAAGAGCAAGAAGAATCGAGAATTATCTTCTTGGAGACGATGACAACGGTAAAGACGAATCCATCGGTTACCTTTATCTGGAGTTTAAAAAGAAACACTCCAACCAAATCGCAACCATCGGCATGGGATTTAAGGCAAACAGAGGAAAACCCCTGAAATCCTGGGGGTTCTCCGTTACCGATGGAAGAAGAATCGGTAAGGATCTGTTTTTATATAAACAAATGGGTGAAAAAATTCCCTTGACCATGAAGGAGTTAGTCAACAGAATCGGGGACGGCGGTCATGTGGTAGAGGGTCAGAAAAACTATATGAAGCTTGTCAACGACCTGATTTTCGGCTTTGAAGATCTGGATGAATACGATGAATTAGTCAAACTTTTAGTTCAGCTGAGAAGTCCAAAATTATCAAAGGATTTTAAACCGACCGTTATTTATGAAATTATGGAAAACTCCTTGCAGCCCTTGTCGGAAGATGATCTCAGACCCATGTCCGAGGCCATTGAAAACATGGACAATATTAAAAGCCGATTGGAAGAATTAAAAGAGTGCAAAGAGGCGGCCGATCGAATTAAGCAGGCCTTTGATCGCTACAATAAATTTATTATTCTGGATAAGGCGAAACGATATCATGACCATAAAACTCAATTGGAACAACAAAACAGCCTGCAAATTAAAAGAAGAAAAGAAATTGACGCATCGACAAAGCAGGTTGATGCCTTAAAAGAGACCATTGTAAATTTAGAGATTCAGCTTCAAACACAGCAGGAAAAAAAGAGGGAACTTGAGAAACATGACAGTGTGCTCATACGGGATAAGAGCATAGAAACCGAAGAAGACATCGGCGCCCTCATTGCCCAACTGACAGACAAGGATAAGCAGCATGAGTCAAAACGCAACCATGAAAGAGATCTGGATAATCAAATCAGAGATTATCAGGCACAAAAAGATGGGGGAGCAGCGGATACCCTTAAAAAGCTTGATGAAATGGAAACCCAGGCAGAAAGTTTTGCCTTTGATGAACATGCCTTTATGATGGATGAAATGAAAAAGGACTTGTCAGAGTCTTACAACTTTACCTATATAAAAAACACCCTGAAGGATCATACCCAAACCCTTTCAAGCGGGGTCAAAGCCCTGGAGGAAGAAAAAAAGAGCTCCAGGGACTATGACACGCTCTGCCTGGAACTGGACAAGCTAAAGAAAGAAGCTGCAGAAAAAGAAAAGATCCTGGAACAGGCAAATCGACAGCTCGCTGACATTCAGGATGAAACCATTGAAAAGCTGTATGTCAGCAATGATACCAATAAAGAATATATCATATCCCAGGATGGGCTCATTAATCTCTCAAGAGAAATACAGCATTTTGGACCGACCAGTAATTACAATGGCATCTCTGATCTGCTTCGTAAGGAATACAGCAGTTTAGAAGCAATCAAAGCGGAAAAGCTTTATCATGAAAAAGCGCAACAAAAGACAATCGAAACAGAGCGATCCCAAAAAGAAGAGGAAGTCCGTCATTGGAAAAATATCAAAGATCCGGAGCCTCATCGGGAAGAAAAAGTGATTAAAAACAGAGAAAAGCTCACAGCAATGAAAATCCCCTTTGTACCTCTGTATAAAGCGGTGGATTATGTGGAAGGAATCAGTCAGGAAATCCAATCATCCATTGAAGAAGCCATGGTGGATATGGGGATACTGGACGCCTTGATCATTCCCAAAGCCTACCGAGAACAGATTAATTTGATGGAAGATAAAAGAGGGGATAAGTATATCTTTTCTTCGCCGAAATTCATGGTCCACAGCCTTAATCAATACCTGAAAGTCGATACCTCCATGCATGATATTTCAGCGGAGGAAGTGGAAAATGTCCTGACCAGTATTCTTCTCGATGAAAATCATCATACTTATATGGATGAGAAAGGAAATTACAGCCTCGGCATTCTGAAAGGGAGAACCGGCGGAAGCTATACCCCTAAATTTATTGGTTCGACCGCAAGGAAAAAATATCGGGAGGATAAACTTTTCACATTGGGTCAGGAATTGGAAGAAATTCAAAAAAGACTCAGTGAAAAAAAGCTGGATGTCCAAACGATTGTAAATGAATTAGAAATATTAAGACAGGAATTTTCCGACACGCCCGGACAGGACGATCTTGTGACAGCTGCAGAAGTGGTAAGAAATACAGCCTTTGAACATGAAATGTGCATTCAAGAGCTGGAGAAGAAAAGATCAGCCGAAAAAGTCCTATATGAAGTGGTTAAAAAAATCAAGGAAGAGGTTTATAGAATCACCCGGCACATTACCTTGACCCTGGATCTTGAAATTTACCGGGAAGCCCATGAAGCAGCGATTGACTATAGAGAAGAGCTTTACGAATTAGAAAAGCTCAAGATTAAAATGCAACATGACCTGGGTGATTTAGCAGTTGCAGAAAATCGCTATGAGAAGATCCGTGAAGATATTGATGACATTTTGTATGAAATAAACATCCTTAAAACCAGGCTTTCTTCTCAAAATATGATCCTGAATAATTTAAATGGGCAATTAAAACTAACAGATTATGAAGCCATTAAAACCGAACTGGAACGATGCCTGAAGGCCCTGAAGGAGATACCAAAAGAAAAAGAAGCGTGCATTATAAAAAGAGAACAGGAAACAGGAAAAGTACAACGATTAACCGAAGAATTGGCGAAGTCAGAGAAAAATTTAAGTCTTGATCAGAAAATCAATGAAATCCTTGAGGAGTCTTTTAAAAAAGAATGGGGACTTGGCTTTGTTGTTAAAGTTCAGGACAGCGATGTTTGGGTAATTGCCAAAGATTTGATCAGTGAAAATCCTGTTTCAGATAAAATGGACAAGGAACATTATACGGTAAAGCTCCTGGAATATTTTAACAGAGACAGTCAATACCTCAGAGAGTACGCCGTGAACATTCAGCACATCTTTGAAGAAGAAAGTGACGCCCGGGAAGACCAAGCCGTAACTAATGCTGTGGCCATGAGAAAAAGAATGAATATTACCGCAAAGGTGACAGGTAAATCGGTTAACTTCTATGAATTGTCCGCTTATCTACACGATAGTTTTGAGGAAACGCAAAAGCTGTTAAAAGAAAGTGACAGAGAGCTTTTTGAAGATATTCTGGTAAAGAATATCAGTAAAAAGATTAGCGGACGTATTTTTCACAGCGAAAAATGGGTGGACAACATGAACAATCTTATGGAGAAAATGGACACCTCAATGGGTTTGAGCTTCAGTCTTAAATGGAGCAGTAAAAAAGCAGAGTCCGAAGATCAGCTGGATACCAAAAAACTCGTAAATCTGTTAAAAATGGACGGAAATCTTTTAAGGGATGAGGACTTGAGCGCCCTTTCAGAGCATTTCAGATCCAAAATTGAACTGGCCAGACGGACCATGGAGGATAAGAATGTGAATATGACCTTTCACTCAATCATGAAGGACATTCTTGATTATCGGAAATGGTTTGAATTTAAATTGTTCTTTAAAAAAACCGGCCAAATGAGTAAAGAGCTCACCAATAATGGCTTCTTTAAATTGAGTGGCGGAGAAAAAGCCATGGCTATGTATGTCCCGCTTTTTTCAGCTGTGAACGCAAGGTACGAAGGAGCAGGAAAAGACAGCGCACGGATTATTTCCCTGGATGAAGCCTTTGCCGGAGTGGATGAGCAGAATATTCGGGATATGTTCAGATTATTAAATGATCTGGATTTAAGTTATATTATTAATTCTCAAATTTTATGGGGAGATTACGATACCGTGGATTCTATGGCGATCAGCGAACTGATAAGACCGGATAATGTTGATTTTGTCACGGTCCTTCGCTATCATTGGAACGGGAAAGTCAGAAAACTGGTGGGCAATGATGGCCCGTGATTTTGTTGCTTATCTGAAAAACAACCCCGGATTTAAGCGCATTCTGGTAAAATTAAAGGATAAATATACTTCCCTCGGGCATTTTGGCGGCATCATCCGGCTGGAGAGGATCACTCAGGATGAGCGGACGTGCTGAGAAGCCTTTTCAGGAAGGATTACCCTGGGAAAAGCGCATCTTTTTCGGTGGAAAAGTTCATAAACGCCTATGATGAAACTAAATTCAGGGGAATCGATTTTATGGAAGTGCTGCCATTATATTTCGAGGAAGAACTGAATTGGAAAAAGGATTTAAAAACCCTTTATCAGAAAGAAAAAACCCAGTATTTTAAACAGTTGATCAGTCAGTTCCAGGACACCCCCGGAGCCTTGTGGTTAGGGGAAACAATCAATCAAAAAAATAATGCCTATCCAGTTCTTACGGTCAAATATGATGAGGATAAAGAACGGCTTCAAAGGTTGCTGTTTCAGGTCTGCCAAGGTTTAAACCAATGTATCATAGATCCTGAAAATGTGCGCTTAGCCCTCTTTGCATCACAGATTACCAAAGACCCCCATGCCTTTGATATGAACAAGGAAGGCGGGAGACTGCTGCTCTATGCACTCAGCTATCAGTATAAAATAAAATACCCCAAAAATGCCGAAGAGCAAATGGAGCTGTTATACACAGCGGGGCTCATCTATGATGAAGTCTCTAATTATACGATTTGCCGGGGGATAAAGGCTTATGTGGCGAACCAACTGCATTCCGGTTGGAATGGTTTTGCCAATGTCGGCGAACCCCTTCACATATCACTCTGGAATATCAGCAGAATCGATAGGGTGTCCTGTGTGAAAAACAGAGTTTATGTTTTTGAAAATCCCACCGTATTCAGTGAAATTGCCGGCCTTCTCGAAGACCGACCCTGCTCCATGATCTGCTCTGCCGGCAACATAATGGTTGCCACCTTATTGCTTTTAGATAAAATTGTTCAGGAAGGCAGTCTGATTTATTATGGCGGGGATTTTGATCCCGAAGGTCTCATCATTGCCGATAAGCTCAAAAAAAGATACGGCGAAAAATTAATACTCTGGCATTTTAATCCGGAAGAATATAATGATATCCAATCAAAGATTGAAATTTCTGACACCCGATTAAAAAAGCTCGATGGCATTGCATCCCAGGAACTGCTGGAAATGGCAGAGATCATCCGGCAATCCGGATGTGGCGCTTATCAGGAATTGCTGGTGGATGATTATATGAAAGATATCGAACTATTTTTATCAGCAGATTAATCAATAAAAGTGTTTTGAAATAAAAAAACATTAAAGTATTAAAGATTAGATGGTTATTTAGTATAATCCAGATTATCATAATTTAGATTATACTAAATATGAAGATGTGTGCAAAGATATATTTGCTGTTCACCGCAGAGACAAGAAGCAGATAGTTTAAGAAAAGAGGATAACCCATGAAAGATTATCAACCCGATGATTTTGATTTTGACAAAGCCCTTGGAGAAATTTCCCAGGGCATTGCAAAACCTAACATATTGATCTGCGGTGCCACCGGTGCAGGAAAAAGCTCAGTGGTGAATCATATTTTCGGAAAGAACCTTGCCCAAATAGGCCACGGGATTCCGGTTACCCAGGGGATTACAAAATATGAGCGAGCTGATTCCGGGGTGGTATTATATGACACTGAAGGCTATGAAATTGGAACAGAAAAAGTCGCCCATTATAAAGATCTGGTGGAAAGTTGGATGAATGAGGCCAGGGGAATGGATCTGAAAAATCAAATCCATGAAGTCTGGTATTGCATTTCAGCCGGGAATAAACGAGTTACCGATATGGATATTGATGTGATCAAAAGTCTTAAAGTCCAAAAAGTGCCTTTGGCGGTGGTGCTCACCCAAATTGACAACGTTGATGAAGAAGAGCTTGCTGGCATGGAGTCGGCGATCCGCAAATATTGTGACGTGGAATTTTTCAGAACCTGTGTTTCCGATGATGAAGAAGTGTTAACAGCCCTTAAGGATTATCTCCAGTGGGATGCCCTGGTTGATTGGGCCATCGCTCATTTGGATGAGTCCCTGAGGGAGGGCTTTATTGGCGCCCTTCAAGGCAATCTGGCATCAAAGCGAACCTTAATCAATCATAAAATAATTCCATTATACACCAGTGCTGCTGCAGGCATTGCCTTAACCCCCATTCCCTTTTCAGATGCGGCACTTTTGGTGCCGGTCCAGATAAAAATGTCCCTTCACATTATGAAAACATATGGCCTTGATCAAACCCTGGGTAATCTTTCATCGCTGGTGGGATCGGTGGTTGTTTCTGAATCTGGTCGGCTCCTGGCCCAAACCCTGAGTGCCAATCTTTTTAAGCTGATTCCAGGGGTGGGAACAGCGATTGGCACCGGGGTTAACGCCGTAGTGGCATCCAGCTTTACAGCCGCCATGGGCTATGCCATTTCAGAGATTTGCTTTCGCTGTGCCACGGCTATTTTTGAAGAAGGTAAGGAAATAAATTTTGCGGATTATTTTAACAGCAAAAACATTGCAGGCTTAATTACCGAATGGTTTAAGGTTTCCAGACGTGGATAAAAAATGCGAAACCAATGTACTCATTTTAGGAAAAACCGGGGTGGGAAAAACATCGCTGTTTAATTATATCTTTGGTGCCGATCTTATGAAAACCGGCGCCGGGCGACCGGTAACCGGCATGGGTTTATTTGAGGAATCCGTGGTACTTAATCCAAAGCTGACCCTTCACCTTTACGATTCATGGGGACTGGAGGCAGATAAATCACAAAGCTGGAAAGCGTTAATTCAAGAGGCTCTGGAAGAGCATAATGTTCGGGAAATCAAGGAGTGGTTTCACACCATTATCTATTGTCTTTCGGCGAAATCTGCCAGAGTTGAAGAGTTTGATCTGGAAATGATTAATACTCTGGCCAAAGATGGGGACCCGGTGATGGTAGTGCTCACCCACTGTGACGTTATGAACGTTAAAGCATCCATTAAAGAAATGCGGAAGGTTCTTTGTATGAATCCTCATATTTGTCAGGAAGATATTGTGGAAGTATCCAGTCATTCCAAAAAACTGTTAGGCGGCAAGAAAACAGAAACCTTTGGAAAAGAAAAAATTATCCAGCGAATTAAGGTTAATCTTTTGGGTTCTATTTCCAGTAAAATGCCTAAGATCCTTGAGGATTTCGGGAGGCCTAAGATTGAAAAATGGCATTTCGATTGTTCGGAAATCATTGAAAGAAATGTCAGGCTGTTAAATCCCTGTTCGACAAAGAAAGAACAAAAACGCAACGAACTTTTCGATCTCTATGCCCGGGATATTTTCGATGAAATTGAAAAAGAATCCGATGTTCTGTTTAATGAAGCCTATGATTACTACATGGAATTCAGTAATCAGCTTTCAGGTAATTCCCTGGTAGAAACCCCGAAAACTCAAAAAATTCCCAAGATTACGCATTTAGAAATAAAAAAAAGTAACAAAATCAAAGTAGCAGTCGCCGGAACCATTTTTTTCTGTATTCCGGTGGTAGGTCTGCTGGGTAAATATGCTATAAGGCAGCGAACCCGGGCTTATTATAAAGAAGGTCTCAAACATAACCGGGGAATACTCGATTTCCAGTTAGAAACCTGTGTGGAGATACTAACCAGGGAATTAAATCAAATCAATGCCGAGTTGGCGTTTGATGGAGAATAAAAAGAAAAATTATAGGTAATTGCGAAAGTGCAGAGAGCTTCGCTGTCTGTTTACATTAAACAATTTTTCCACTATACGGCGTACAGTTCATTGAACTGTTCGCCTATACGTTATAAAATTGTTTATGAAAACTGACATCAAAGCAATTTACGGTTGTGCTTATAAATTTTGCAATTACCTAAAGAGAAATGATAAAAGGAGTCGGTTATGGAATTAACACCACTGATAAAAGCAATGATCCAATATAATGGCCCGGATCCCCGAAGGACTCAGCACTTCCTTAAGGTTTATGCCTTTGCAAAAACCATTGGCGAAGCTGAAGCTCTGGATAAGAAAAACCAGGAGATTTTAGAGGTTGCTGCGGTTGTCCACGATATCGGGATTAAAATCAGCGAAGAAAAATACGGGAAATCAACAGGAAAAACCCAGGAAAAAGAAGGGCCGGTTGAAGCTAATAAACTTCTTGAAGACTTGGGCTATGATGCTCCGCTCATTGAGCGGGTGTGTTATCTGGTGGGACATCATCACAGTTATCATCAGATAGATGGAATGGATTATCAAATTTTAGTCGAGGCCGATTTTTTGGTAAACATATATGAAGATCAACTTGAGCAAAGGGCCATTGAAAAGATTCGGACCAATATTTTTAAAACAGAAACAGGCATTGGAATATTAGATTCCATGTATTTAAACGAGCCTGCTTCATATGAAGAAGTATAAATTTAAACAGAAAAAGGGGCCATTGCTCAATAGCGAGTTCGCTATTGAGCAATGGCCCCTTTGGTGTATCTAATAGGGTTAAATACTGCTCTGTTTAAAGAGCGGAATCGCCTCTTTCGCCTGTTCTTATTCGGATACAGTCGTCTACCGGTTTAATAAAAATTTTACCATCACCAATTTCGTCTGTCCGGACGGTTTTAATAATAAGGTTAATGGTGTCTTCCACCTTGTTATCAGCTACAACAATCTTAATTTCTATTTTTGGAATCATATTCATCATAACTTCTGTACCCCGATTATGGGCGATCCAGCCTAGCTGATTGCCACACCCCAAAACCTGGCGGACGTTCATTCCATTGATTTTAGCTTCGAAAAACGCATCCTTTAGGGGTTCCAATTTTTCAGGACGAATAATTGCTTCAATTAGTTTCATAACATTTTCCTTTCTGTGATTATTTAAAAGTCAGGTTACCCTGACCCTTAAATAATAATTTTATCCAAAATATACTACTGGTCAATTCCTGAAAACGCTGCATAACCTTCTTCAGAGTGTTCGGTGATATCCAGGCCAAGGGCTTCTTCTTCAGGTGTAACACGAATCGTCATGACCTTCTTCAATACCAGCATAATGAGAGCTGTCATTGCCGCAGAATAAAGCACTGAAATACCAACCGCCATCAGCTGGGCAACAAACAATTCTGTTTGACCAAAGAATAAACCATTCCACTGTGCAACCGGATTAATAGCCGATTGGGCAAACAGACCGGTTGCAATACCGCCCCATATACCGCCAATGCCATGACATCCGAAAGCATCCAATGAATCATCATAACCGAATTTTTGTTTTACTTTTGTCATAAAGAAGAAACAAATAGGACTCACCAAAGCTCCGATGACTAAAGCTGCTCCGAAAGGTACAAAGCCGGCACCGGGTGTAATGGCAACTAAACCGATAATCGCACCCGTCACTGCGCCCATAACCGTCACCTTTTTATAAAGGAAGGTTTCTATGAGCATCCAGCTTAATAACGCAGCTGCTGAAGCAAGCATGGTGTTAACAACCGCCTGAACCGCCAATCCATTGGCTGCCAAAGCAGAACCACCGTTAAACCCGAACCATCCTACCCACAGAATAGCACCGCCAATGAAAAACAGGGGGATGTTATGTGGATGATACGCCTTAATTCCAAAACCTTTTCTTGATCCAAGGATAATACAGGCCACCAGTCCGGAAACACCGGAGCTGATATGAATAACATTCCCACCGGCAAAATCCACTGCCCCAAGTCCGGCAATAAAACCACCCTGGCCCCATACCATATGAGCTAACGGGTAGTAAACGAGAATCAACCAAACAGTAACAAAAACAAATAATGCCGAAAATTTCATTCTTCCGGATAAAGATCCAACAAGAATCGCCGGAGTAATGATACAAAACATCAACTGGAAGATTGCAAACAATGC